>CAYUIW010000017.1:0-26021 GCA_964444905.1 uncultured Muribaculaceae bacterium | reverse complement strand
AAGGGGTGGGGATTATTTCTTATTCTGAATTTATTTCTAGCATGTTTTTTTACCTTTTCTTGTTCTATTTCATTATTATTATTATTATTATTATCGTCATTGCGGACAAGTATGGTCCGCAATCGCATAGCAAAAATCCACCGTATTTATCCGGTGTCGAAAATATATGATAATTCATCAATAAAATTTACACTAATATTTAAAAGAGAAGTGTCAAAACCCGCACTATGACTGCATTTCGGGGGGGGGGGCGATTCTAGGAGCCATAATATTTATGGAATTATCATGAATTTCGTGCATTCCTCGTGCTCCTTCAAAATTTCTATTAACTGTTTATATTATAACATATTTTTTAAACCTTGACAATATGAGAATTTCATCAAACACATTAATAACATTGCATAAAAAAACTCCCTTCAATAAGAAGAGAGCTTTTTTATTAAATTTGATAATTAACAAATACCTTCACGCAGTCTTACGATAGCACCACCCCAAGTCATGCCTGCTCCAAATCCGCAAAGAATTGCTGTAGTGTCATCACCAAGTTTAACCTTGCCTTTTTCAACACCTTCTGCCAATGCAATCGGAACAGATGCAGCGGAAGTGTTACCGTAATATTTAATATTTGTAACAACTTTTTCATCTTCATATCCAAGACGTTCTTGAACAGCTTGAATAATTCTCAAGTTAGCCTGATGAGGTATTAAATAATCAATATCTTCAGCTTTTAAACCAGCTTTTTCAATAATTTCTTCAATATAAGGTGGAAGAATTTTTACAACGAACTTATAAACTTCTTTTCCATTCATATGAATAAAACCGTCGTGCTCTTCACAAGGTTCAACAAGCGGGCAATTTTGACCAACATTGTCTTTATAAATATATTCACCTATAGAACCTTTTGCTTTAATATCAATTGAAAGGATGTCTTCACGTCCGTCTTCTGATGCTGTAAGAACCATAGCACCTGCACCATCACCAAACAAAATTGAAGAACCTCTATCTGACCAATCCAAATATCTTGAGTTGTTGTCTGTCGCAACAATCAACACATTTTTGTAAATTCCTGAATTGATAAAACCTTTTGCAACTTGCATACCATAGATTAAGCCTGAACATGCTGCTGTAATATCAAATGCAGGGATGTCAGTTTCAATACCCAAACGAGATTGAATATGACAAGCAATCGCCGGATACAATTGTGGCGGAGCTGACGAAGCAGCAATAATCAAATCCAATTCTTCCGGTTTGATTTTTGATTTTTCAAGAGCTTTTTTCGCCGCATCAAATCCTAAATCTATTGCATCTTGGTTCCCTGAAACAAGGCGTCTTTCTTTAATACCGGTTCTGGAATAAATCCATTCATCCGATGTATCATATAATTTTGTCAAATCGTCATTTGTTACAACCGTTTCCGGAATACTGTAACCTACACCTGCGATTTTAACCGGTACATAATTATTTATCATAGTCATTATTCCTCATAAAATTTAGCAATTTTTTCGTTAACACCTGTTTCAACGGCTTCTTTTGCAACTCTTACCGCATTTTTAATTGCGTAAGCTTTACTTCTGCCATGAGAGATTACCGTAATTCCTTTTACACCTAACAGTAATGCACCTCCAAATTCCTCATAGTTAATTTTTGAGTAAATTCTTTTCATAAACGGTTTTGCAAGAAGTCCGATTACTGCACCAATAAAGTCGGATTTGAATTCGGATTTAATCATTCTGAACAACATTGAGGATGTTCCTTCAGTAATTTTCAACGCAACATTACCGACAAATCCGTCGCAAACAACAACATCACAAACACTTAAGAAAATTTCTTTACCTTCAATATTTCCTACGAAATTGAGTTTACCTTGATGTTCTTCAAGAAGTTTGTAAGTATTTTGAGCAAGTTCGTTACCTTTGCCTGCTTCTTCACCGATATTTAAAACTCCGACACGCGGATTGTCGATACCTAAAACGTTTTTAGAGAAAGTTGTACCCATAACAGCAAATTGATAAAGCATTTCCGGTGTACAATTACTGTTTGCACCTGCATCAATTACAACAATAGGTCTTTTCATTGTAGGCAAAGTAATGGCAATTGCAGGTCTGTCAATACCCGGAATTCTTCCAAGTCCAAAAAGACTTGATGCCATTGCTGCACCTGTAGAACCCGCAGCTACAACCGCATCTGAACTACCTTTTGCCACAGCATCTACGGCAAGAACAATTGATGATTTTTTCTTTTTACGAATAGCTTGTCCCGGAGCTTCACCCATTTCAATAATTTCGGAAGCATGGGTAATTTTTATATCAAGTTTAGATGTGTCAATTTTGATACGTCTTTGTTTTCCACCGGTTCCGCAATCGGAATAGAAACCTTCATGAGCAATTCTGTCCAATTCCTGTTCTATTCTATCTTGTTTACCGACCAATTCAAGTGCAACACCGTATTCGTATGCACCCCAAACAGCACCTGCCACTATTTCGTGTGGTGCGTGATCGCCGCCCATTGCATCAATTGCTATTCTTGTCATATTCCCTCTCCATAGTCTTCAAGCCTGCACAAGCAGGCTTTTGACACTATTCAGCTTCTTTTTCTTCAATCACTTTTTTTTCGTCAACTACTTCAGCTTTAGCTTCTTCAGTTTCCAAAGTTTCTTCAGCTTTTACTTCTTCAACAACTTCTTCAACTTTTTCTGCTTTTTTAGCTTTAGGAGCAGATTTTTTTGCAGGTTGTTTCTTTTCTGCAACTGCTTCAACGTAATCCGGTGATTTAATGCTTACAGCTTTACCTTTGTAATATCCGCAAGCTGTGCACACTGTGTGTGCTAATTGAGTTTCTCCGCAATTAGGGCATTTAGTAGTTTCCGGTTTTGTAGCTTTCCAGTTACTTCTTCTGTGTCCTTGAGCGGAATGTCCTGTTCTTTTCTTTGGTACTGCCATTTTTCTTTCCTTTTTATTTCTACTACTTATATTTCTATTTGTTGTCTTCTATTTTTATATTTTTAAAGACATCCATTCGTGGGTCAGACATATTTTCTTCTTTCAAAAATTTGTCCCCTATACAATTTATACCACAAACTTTTTTATTTGGTAAATTTAATATTACAGATTGATACAATAAGTCATAAATATCAATTTCATCTGCTCCGTTTAAATCAGTTACGAATTGACCTTCTTTAATTTCGATTTCTTGTCCGGATTCCTCTTGACCTTCAATTAGAGCGTGTTTTGCATAAAGTTCATCTATGTCAAAATCAAGTTTGTGCTCAAATTCTTTTAAACACAAATCACATTCAAGCTTAACTGTTCCCTTAACATTTCCGAAAACTTCTACAAATTCTCCAAGAGAACGAAAAGTTAAATTTGCAGTTATAGCTCCTATAGCATCAACGCCTTCAATATTTTCTTCGACGTTGAGTGTAATCGTTTTGCCTTGAGCATTTTCTATATCTTCAATTAAAATTGATTTATGCATTAAACGTACTGCTCCTCTTGCATTGCAAGTGCCGCAATTTGGTTAGAAACAAAGCAAACTTTTTTCAACGGACCCATTGTTTCTTTTTCAATAAATGTTGCTGTAGCTGATTTCATTGCTTGAGTTAATTCATTGTACAAATCTTGAGGATTTTCAACATACAAAACTAATGGTGCTGTTGAACCCTTGATAAAAACTAAAACTGATGTTCTTGTTTTTATGTTTTGTTGATTAAATTGTTGTGCCATTATGTTCTCCTTTTTCGCATTTTTCATTATAAAAGAAAAATATATATTGTGCAATAATTTAACAAAAGAGCACCCCTAAGGATGCTCAAAATGAAAGGAAAATTGTTTATACTGCAACTTTCATAGTGTTTGCAATAATTTCATTGAAGCTGTCAGCTTTAAGTGAAGCACCACCAACTAAAGCACCGTCAATGTCTGATTGTGACATTTGTTCTTCAATTGTTGAAGGTTTAACTGAACCGCCGTAAAGAATTCTGATAGAATCTGCAGCTTCAGCACCTGAAACTTCTTTTACAACATTTCTAATCATAGCAATAACTCTGTTAGCTTCAACACTGTCACAAGTTTTACCTGTACCGATAGCCCAGATAGGCTCGTAAGCGATAACTGATTTTGCAACATCTTCTGAAGAAATTCCGCTTAATGCAGCTCTGATTTGAGTTGCGATGTGTTCATCAGTAACACCTGCTTCACGTTGTTCAAGAGTTTCGCCACAGCAGATAATCGGAATTAATCCGCCTGCAAGAATTGCTTTTGCTTTTTTGTTAATCATTTCATCAGTTTCTGAGAAGTACTGTCTTCTTTCAGAGTGACCGATAATAATATATGAGCAACCTGCATCTTTAGCCATTTCAACAGAAATTTCACCAGTATAAGCACCTGAATTTTCCCAGTGGCAGTTTTGAGCTGCAACAGAAATTTTATTCCCGCCACATCCGCAATTGCATTCTACACAGTGAACAGCGTTCAAAGATGTAAATGTAGGTGCAATTACAACTGTCGGTAATTGAGTTGCTGAATAATCTTTAACGAAAGATTTAATACCTTCAAAAAGTTCTTTTGCATCAGCTTGAAGCAGGTTCATTTTCCAGTTTCCTGCAATAATAGGTTTTCTTGACATAATATTTCTCCTTTAATTTGTCCTCTACAAAAAAATTATAGGTTGAACAAAGCCATTACGCAATAGGGCTAAAAATCATTATGTAATTATTTTAAATACATTATTCTTTGCGGATATTGCGTAAATACTCTATTACAAACTTTTACGTTCAACTTCTTCAGTTGTTGATACTTCTATGATATCGCCTTCTTGAAGGTCATTCCATTTAGCAAACGAAATACCGCATTCAAAGCCTTGTGCAACTTCTTTTACGTCATCTTTGAAACGTTTAAGCTGGTCGATTGCGCCTCTGAAAATTTCCTGTCCGTTACGTATAAGAACAGCATCTTTACTTCTTACAATTTTACCTTCAGTTACATAACAACCTGCAATTTTGGTCGTTTTACCAATTGTAAATATCTGACGAACTTCCGCTTTGCCAAGTTCTACTTCTTTTACTTCAGGTTCCAGCAATGAAAGCATTGTTTTTTCAATATCTTCTAAAATTTGATAAATAATGTCATATTTCTTAATTGTAACGCCTTCTTTTTCTGCTGCTGCAAGCGCATTACCGTCCTCTTTTACGGTAAATCCAAGAATTAATGCGCCGGATGCTGATGCAAGCATAACGTCCGCCTCTGAAATATCACCAACGCCAACGTGAATAATTTTTGTTTTAATTTCTTTAGATTCGAGTTGTGCAATTGCTTGAGATACAGCTTCAGCTGAACCGTGAGTATTTGCTTTGATAATAAGGTTCAACTGCGGAATGTCCTCTTCACCGGCAACTGCTTCACGTCTTATATGTGCAGGAAGCATAGCTTCAAGACGTTTGTCACGAGCTTTTTCACGACGCTTGTCAACAATAGCCTTCATTTCTTTTTCGTTTTTAACAACTTCAAAATAATCACCTGCCTGCGGAACTTCGGTCAAACCAAGAATTTCAACAGGAGTTGAAGGTTCAGCTTTTTGAATTTTTTCACCGCTATCCGAAAGAAGTGCTCTCACACGTCCACAAGCGGTACCTACAACAATACAATTACCTACACGCAAAGTACCGTTCTGAACAAGCAATGTTGCAACAGGACCTTTACCTTTATCAAGATTAGCTTCAATAACAACACCTGAGGCTTCAGCTTTAGGATTAGCTTTCAAATCTTGAACATCTGCAACAAGCAAAATGTATTCAAGAAGTTCATCAATACCAAGTCCTTGAAGTGCGGAAACTTTAACAGTAATTGTATCACCGCCCCATTCTTCAGGAACAAGACCGTGCTCTGTTAACTGTTGCAAAATTTTATCAGGGTTGGCTCCAGGTTTGTCTATTTTGTTAACAGCAACAATAATCGGTACTTCCGCAGCTTTTGCGTGGTTAATAGCTTCAATGGTTTGAGGCATTATACCATCGTCAGCAGCAACAACAAGAATTGCGATATCAGTAGCTTTTGCACCGCGAGCACGCATTTCTGTAAACGCTTCGTGACCCGGAGTATCAACAAACACAATTTTCTTTTCTTGGTTATTGTCAAGATAAACGGTATAAGCACCGATTGACTGTGTAATTCCACCAACTTCAGTTGATACAATTTTGTGTTTTGAAGCACGAATACTATCAAGAAGAGTTGTTTTACCGTGGTCAACGTGACCCATAATACTTACAACAGGTGCACGTTTTTTAAGAAGTTTTTTATCAATTTCCGTTAAAGCTTTTTTCTTTTCTTCTTTTTCTAATTCTTCTTCCATGTATGCTTCAAGGTCTTCTTCCAAAACTTCCAATTCATACTCGGCACATATTTTCTTAATTACATCAATATCAATAAGTTGGTTAACAGTCGCCATAACACCGTTAAACATCAAGAATTTAACAATTTCAGCCGGTGTTTTTTGAATTTTTTCAGAAAGTTCGGAAATTGTCATTGCTTGATTAACAACAATCTGTTTTACTTCTGCTACAGTTTCATCTTTATGCGTACGTTTTTTATGTTTTTGAGCAGCAGCTTTTTCTAATGAAATTCTTTCTTGTTCTTCTTTTTTTGAATTAAAATCTTTTTCTTTCTTCTTACCGTCTGCACGTTTTCTTGCAGTACCTTTATTTTCATAAATATCTTGAGATATTATACGACGTTGAATAGGCTTTTTGTCATTATTTATAGCCGTTCTGTCATTTGGTTTAGCAGATTTATTAAAAGTTTTTTGCGGTTTATCACCATTACGTTGCGGACGTTCAAGCCTGTCTGGACGTGGCTGTTTTTTATCACCTACAGTACGTACAGGCTTTGCCGGTCTTGCAGGACGTTCGACCTTTTCAATGCGTTGAGGAGCTTTTCTTACTATTTCAAGCCTACTTTGCGGTTTTACAACTTCTACACGTTGAACTTTTACTTCTTCTGTTTCTTTTTTGGGTTCTTTCTTTTCAACTTCCGGCTCAACAGCTTTAGCTTTTTTAACAACAAATGCTTTCGGCTTTTTAACTTCTTTTACTCCACCGGCAGCAATAAAGTCCTTAAGCCTTTTTATCTGCTCCATCGTAACGGTACTAGAATGAGTTTTTCCGGTAATACCGATTTGTGCGAACTTTTCCAAGACTTCTTTACTTTGAAGTCCCATTTCTTTTGCTAATTCATTTATCCTAACCGTTTCAAAACTCATTTAGTAATTTCCCTTTCAATTCAATTGGAACAGAGGCTTTCAAGATTTTTTTCAATCGGTCTTTTTTAAAAGCGTGCTCTATACAAGTATCATTATAGCAAAGATATGCCGATCTGCCAAATATTTTTGAACCACCGTTAACAACAATGTCACCGTGCGGGTTTTGAACCGTGATTTTTATTAAATCTTTTCTATCTTTTATTTGACCGCACCCGACACATTTTCTATTTACCATTGCTGTTAATTTACCTCAGCTAATTTTTCTAACTTCAATTTTTGGTCATGTTCCATCAAAAGTTTTATGAGTTCATCCAACTCACCATCTATGACAGTCCAAACATTGAGGTTTTGGTTAATCCTATGGTCAGTCAAACGTCCTTGCGGGAAGTTGTATGTTCTTATACGTTCACTTCTATCGCCTGAACCGACTTGAGAACGACGAAGGTCTGTTATTTCCTTCATTTGCCTTTGAACTTCCATATCATAAAGTTTTGCCTTTAAAATCTGCAATGCACGTTCTTTATTTTGTAACTGTGAACGTTCTTCTGTACAGAAAATCATTATTCCAGTAGGTTTGTGGAAAACACGTGCCGCAGTTTCAACTTTGTTGACGTTTTGACCGCCTGCACCACCTGAACGTGCTGTTGTAATCTCAACATCATTCATGTTAAGTTCAACTTCGACATCATCAACTTCCGGCATTACTGCTACAGTAGCCGTAGATGTATGAACCCGTCCTTGAGATTCTGTAGCCGGAACTCTTTGTACACGGTGAACACCTGATTCATATTTCAATCTGGAATAAATACTATCACCTTTCATTGAAATAATAATTTCGGAAACTCCGCCGGCTTCGCATTCTGTCTTACTTAAAACTTGAGTCTGCCAGCCTTGTTTATCCGCAAAACGCATATACATTCTTGCTAAATCTCCTGCAAAAATGTTCGCTTCATCTCCGCCGGCACCGCCTCTGATTTCAAGCATAATGTCTTTATCATCCATAGGGTCACGAGGCAGAAGAAGTATTTTCATTTTTTCTTCAAATTCCGGAAGTTTAGCTTCATTTTCTTCCATTTCTGCTTTCAAAAATGATTTCATCTCTTCATCAGCTTCAGCGTGAATCATTTCTTTCGCATCTGCTATGGCATCAACCGCTTTTTTCCATTCATAATAAAGGTTCACGGTTTCTTCCATAGATTTTCTTTGTTTTGATAAATCTCTAAATCTGTTATAATCCTGAATTACAGCAGGGTCAGAGAGTGTTTGTCCTAATTCAATATATTTCTTCTCTATTTGAAGAATTTTGTCTAACATATCTTTCATAACTTGATTATAACAGGAACAAAAAATATTTCAAAGGGGCTAAAGCAATGTAATGATTTCACCCACAACTTCATTATGAATAGTTTTTATATGGCGGTCAACAGGAATTTCAGCCCAATGAAGATTTTTTAACGTATCACAAACGACCAGTTCTCGTGCTGTCATATTACTATCAGAAATTTTTACAACAAAAGCTTCTTCTTTTTCAATATTAACAACAATACAAAGTCCGCCTGCCCCTACTTTTGCAATAATATTTTCGGAATTTGAAATAATTTTGGTATCAAGCCTGTCTTCACCACCAATAATATACGGACAGTGTAAAAATGCGTTTTTTATCTTTTCATAAACAGGATTACAAAATAAATTCAAATAACCTTTAATCATATTTTCTAAAGGCATAGACATAATGGGTACTCCACACCCGTCAGTCGTAACCGGATAAGACTGTTTAACTTCACAAAGCTCATATATTCTATGCTTAATTTCTTTTTGCAACGGATGGTTTATATCATCATAAGTTTTTATATCCCAACCATTCATCACACAAAGTCCAAGCATCATTATATGTTTTCCTGAACAGTTGTTATGAAAAACGTTTTCGGTTTCATTATTTTTAATCAACCTTAAACTTTCTGTTTTTGAAAGCGGTTTATGCAATCCACATTTTAAATCATATTGTTGTAACCCAATTTTTTCAAGTAATTGGGAGGCGATTTCCGTATGTATTCGTTCACCCGCATGAGATGCACAGCAAAGAGCTATTTCCTCTTCCGTCATATTGAAAAATTTATCCATTCCGCTATCAATTAAAAGAGCTGCCTGTAACGGTTTGGCACATGAGCGGAGGTAAAACGGATAATGTTTATCATCACCGTTACTATCAATAATACGGTTTTGATTTCCCAACAACACAAAACCAAAATGTTCTTGTTCAACAAGTCCATCTCTTACAAACTGAACCAATTTTGCAGGTGTAGTATCAATCATATGCCTTCACAATCTCCAATAATTGGGATATTTTCTTTTTTAGTAAGGCATTTTCAGCTTTAAGATTTTCGATTTCGGCATTATATTCATATTCTTTTTGACAAAATCCGGTTTCTCCCACAGGGACAACATTAGTATCTAAAATAAACCGTTTTTTTGCTTCTTCTTTGAATGCAAGCATTGCGCTAACATCCTCTTGTGAAATAAATCCCATATCGACGAGAATTTCTGCAATTTTTTTCGATGAATTAGGTTGCGCATTAAGAGCTTTTTGCAATTGTACCTCCGTAATTGCACCTTTTTCCGTAAAATATTCTCCTGTTCTGAATTTTCCTGCAATAAAACCTGCCATTGCATATATACTGATATTTTCCGGTTTTTCAACAAAGTCTTGTTCTACACAAAAAATAAAATATTTAGCAACTTCTTCCATTGAAAGAAATGTATTTAGAGAAATTTCAAGAATACTGGAATTGTTTTTGCAATAGTCCAAAAAATTGTACATATTTAAATCAAATCCACAACTGCGTTTACGTAATTCTTCACTACCTTTAAATGTTAAAATAGGTGAATACAACGAAAAAATATCATCGGATTTTTCTTTTAAAAATTTTTCACAAACCTGAATTTTAAGCTCTTCCGATAACTTTAAACAAATAATTTGTTTAAACCATAGCGGGAAATCTTCAACTTTATCCAAAAATACGCTAAAAATATTCTTTTTCAAAACTTAACCCTCGCAAACGCATTTTAACATATAAAAAGAATGCAATCAAGTTTTTTGTATATCTCAGTGCTGTTTTAATCAAGATTTATTTTTCGGGCGAGTGACAAACCCGCAGGCAAATTTAATACAACATTTTCATAATTAGGATGAGAGTTTATGGCATCAATAAATTCTTGAGTTTTTTCTTTGTGTGAAAGTACATTATCACATGCTATAAATCCGCCTACATTTAAGTGAGGATGAATTAACCTAAAAAAATCAATGTATTCTCTTTTATTTGCATCAACAAAGGCAAAGTCAATTTTGTAATCTTCCGGCAAAGCTTTTATCACATCAATTGCCGACCCAGGAAGAATTTCGATAACATCCGCAACACCGCATTTTTCAAAATTTTCTTGTGCGATTGAATATCGTTTTTCCCAAAATTCAATAGTTTTAAGTTTACCACCTGTATATTTAAGAGCTTTACCTATCCAAATTCCGGAATAACCGTTTGAGGTTCCGACTTCCAAAACATTTTTGCAATTAGCAGTTCGAATAAGTGTGTATAAAAATTCAGCCGTAACACGAGAAATATTCCAGAAGTTTTTTTGAGTTTCTTCAAGACTTAATAGTATTTTTTGTGTAGTATTATCAAATTCATTTATCATTAGTTTATTTTCTTAATTCTGTCTGTAACAACTATTGAACGAATAGGGACTTCTATTGCACCTGCTTTTATAACTTTTTTGCTTTTTAAGTCCAAAACACAGTAAATAGAAGCTCTTGCATCTGTTACAAGTGCAAGATTAGTACCTGCTACCGGATTTAAGTTTGTTGAAAAACCGTTTGTACTCAAATAAATTGTATCAGTTATTTCATCAGTTTTGGTATCAAGCACTTGAACGATATTTTCTGCTGCACCCAAAATATATAACTTATTTTCAAAAGCAAGCATATCAACTGGTTTGGAAGTTATTTCGACTTCCGCAATCAAACCGTTAGTATCATAATCTACAATAGCAAGACGGTTTTTAGTGCGGCTTGTAATATAAATTTTATTATTATTAAATGCTATTCTTGAAACATTCGGGAATTTGCCAATATCTTTTAAAAGATAATTATTATCAAGTTCTATTGCCCATATTTCATTTGTTTTTTTATCAAAATAGAAGATTTTAGACCCATCATCACTAAGTGTAAGTTTTTCACACATTCCATTAATTTTTATCTGTTTGGAAAGAGTCATTGTTTCAAGATTAAAGATATAAATACTTGCATCTTCAGAGCTTGAGATATAAGCAATTTTTTTGTCATTATCAATAACGATTTCATCAGGGCGTGTTGCAAAATGAACTTGTTTGATAATTTGTTCATCAGCAAGCGAAATGACATTTAGAGTGTTATTTGCAAATGACGTAACCAATAAAAACTTATTATCATAACCCTTTATGCAATTAGGTACAGAGTTTTGTGATAATGCATAAGCGGGTGATTTATTTTCTGAATTTACGACTTGAATATTTTTATTGTAACCTGTTGCAATATAAAAAGTTTTGTTTTTAAGTTCCGGCAATGGAGTTTGTGACACTTGAACTTTTTTAGATTGCGGAACTTCTACTCTAAGCCCTGTATCTTCAGCAGTTTCAATACTAAGATTTCCGATAATACCTTTGAGATTTTCCGGAATCATTAACCCACGTGGAACAAGCATGTCTTGAGGTAAAAGCCCGTTTCTGATTTCAACAGGAACTGATGAAGGTGAAAGTACTGTTTTTTTACCGTTTTTATCATTAATAACCTTCATTAAGACATAATTATTATTAAAAATTATAACTTCAGGTTTTTGAGCAAGAGTTTTTCCGGCAGGAATTGTCGATTTTACTTGTATTTCATCAACTTCTAACGGTTTTGCCGGAAATAACGGTAAATAAAGCGTTGTATCTGACAAAATGATTACTCCGTCGAACCTAAAATTCGTATCAGGGAAAGTTTTTGAAATATAATTTTCCAACTCATTCGGAATTTTTGCAGCATTTGCCGAAACCGATGTCATTATCATTAACAATAAAACGATTAAAAATCTACGCATTGTTAAAAACTCCTTTAACCTTTGACATAATTGATTCTTGGGGTTTTTTATTAGTATTTATTTCGTATAATCTTTTATATAATTGCTTTTCCTCATCAGAAAGCTGTGTAGGTGTTTTAACCGTAACGATAACAATGTGATCGCCTCGTTGAGAAGGTCTTGACACAATCGGAACACCTGCACCTTTTATTTTAATGGTATTTCCGCTTTGAATACCTGCTTGTATCTGAATTTTTTGTTCGCCATCCAAAGTTTTTATAACAACTTCATCTCCAAGAACAGCTTGTGCAGGCGAAATTTCGAGATTTGTAAAAATATTTATACCGTCACGTTGGAAATATTCAGACGGTTTTACATATAAAACAACGTACAAATCACCAGCCGGACCACCATTTGAACCGGCATCTCCTTCTCGAGAAACACGAATTTTAGAATGGTTGTCAACACCTGCCGGAATTTTTATTTCAATTTTCTTTTCTTTTTCGATTTTACCATAACCTTTACAAGCCGAACACGGTGTTTCTATTTTTTGCCCTGTACCATGACAATCTGGGCAAATACCAATTTGAGTAAATGCACCCAAAGGAGTCCTCGCAACTGTTTGGACCTGACCTGAACCTCCGCAAGTTTTACAAGTAACAGGTCTTGAACCCTTTGCTGCACCGGTTCCACCACATTCCGAACAAAGTTCTAAATGGTCAAATTTAATTTCTTTTTTAGTACCGAAAACGGCTTCTTCAAAGTTTATTTCAACATCAATTCTCAAATCATCACCGGCTTGAGGAGCATTCGGATCAGGTCTTCCGCCAAAACCAAAACCCATTCCGCCGAAAAATGAATTAAAAATATCATTTAAATCACCAAAACCGCCTGCAAAAGGACCACCTGTATCAAAACCGGCATTTTTCAAACCGTCTTCACCAAAGCGATCGTAAGTAGCACGTTTGTTATCATCCATTAATGTTTCATACGCTTTTCCCAATTCTTTGAACTTTTCTTCCGCATCCGGAGCTTTGTTCACATCGGGGTGATATTGTCTTGCTTTCTTTCTGAAAGCTGATTTTATTTCATCCTTAGAAGCCTCTTTAGGTACTCCCAGTATTTCGTAATAGTCTGCCATATTCCTCTTAAAATTTCAAAGTTTTTTACTTTTTATCCTTCTGTTGCAACATTAACCAATGCGGGACGAAGAACCTTATCACCGATTTTGTAACCTTTTTGCATTACAGTGATAATTGTATGTTCAGGATGTTCCGTTGTAGGTGTTTGCATAACCGCTTCATGAAAATTCGGGTCAAATTCTTTACCTTCTGCATCAATTTCTTCAAGTCCGAGTTTATGAAGAGTTTCCAATACTTGCTTGTGAACAAGGTTAAAACTGTCTTTGACCTGTTGACAATCATCAACTTTTTCAAGAGCTTTTTCACCACGTTCAAAGTTATCAAGTACTTCAAGCATCTTTTTAAGAGCATTTTCTGTACCAAATCTCAAAAGATTTTCTCTTTCTTGCTCCTGTCTTTTTCTGTAATTATCAAAATCAGCCGCAAGTCTGATGTATTGTTGATTTAATTTATCATATTCTTCTTGAAGTTTATTCTCCGTTTTTTCATCCGCAACTTCTTCTGTAATTTCTTTTTCAGAGCAATTATCCTGCTCTTCAACACTGCAAACTTCAGGTTCAGCGTCTTTATTAAACGGATTATTATGATGTTTATGTGTCATTTTCTTTCCCCTTATATTTAATATTATAAGTTATCAACGTGAATAAACAAGTTAAATTTATTATTTTTTAATATTTGGTTATGCTCAGTTAACAATTTATTCACAAAATCCTTAACCAATTTTAACATGTTACTTGATTATTTAAATTTTTAATATATTATAAAATTACACACACTAACTGGAAAAGGAATTATTAATTATGTCAAAACAATGTGAAATCTGCGGCAAAAAGCCGATTAAAGCAGCGAAATTAACATTTTCGCATAAACAAATCGTTCACACTCAAGAACCTAACTTACAATCAGTAAAAGCTGTTGTTAACGGTCAAACAAAAAGAATTAAAGTTTGCACATCATGCTTAAGAGCAGGTAAAGTTCAAAAAGCTGTATAGATTTGTTAAAAAGAAATTAAAAAAGAGTTCCTAAAAAAGGAACTCTTTTTTTATATAATACTCTTTATTGCAAGAAAAATTAATATTAATCCACCTAAAATTTCCAAATATCTTGAAGACAGTCGTTTTAAAAAATTTCCGCTCCAAAATCCGCACATAGACATTAAAAATGAAATTACACCAATAATCAAACCTGAAACCGCAAGTGGTGTATTTGTCAAATTCAAGCTTGCACCTGCAACAAGTGCATCAATACTTGTTGCAATCCCAAAGCTTATTAGACATTTAATCCCTATGCAACAAATTTTTTTTTCTTTTTCCTGTAATGATTCAAGTATAAACTTCAAACCCAATGCAAAAAATATAGCAAAAACTATCCACTTACTAAAAGGTGCAACAATGCTCCTTACATAATCAATACCTACAAAACCGATAACCGGCATAAGTCCTTGAAACAATCCCATTGTTGTTGCCAAACGTAATGAATTAATCGTTCTGTTTTTATTAAAAATAAGTCCTTGCGAAAATGATACGACCATACAATCTATACCAAGAGCAACGGCAAGTAAAATTATATCAATTAAACTCAATTTCCACCTCGAAAAACCTATTCCACGGATAGTTATAACTCAAACTAAAAGTTTTTCCAATAAGTTCGGAAATTTTATTTTCGTAAGGTTTCATAAGCGAGGGCAAAATATTTAAATCAGGTTTTTCCTGTCTTATATTTGCCTGATATGCCCAGTCGTCCAAAAATCGAATGGTTTCAAGTTTCTTAAATGCAGTTTCATCATATTTTAATGCCAAAAACTTAATTTTAGCCGCACAAATTAAACTGCCCAAACTATTTGCCGTAGTATTCCATGCCGAATATCCATAAAATTTTTCATCAAAAATATTGAACTGTTTTACCAACTCATTATCTGCACCATTGGCAAATCTTACATCAGCAATCATAAACGGTTTTTCAGGAGGCTTCCACATGCCTGCAAAAGGTTCCGTTGAAACACCCATAACAATTTCACCTTGTTTATCTTTAAAATTGTTTACGTACAGCAAAATATCTGCATTTTCAATTGTCGCAACCGTACATCCGGCGAGTTCAATTTGATTGAGAACACTTTTTTCAACAGAAACATCTTCGTAATTTGATACAAGATTTTTAAAATCAGGTTCCAAAAATACAGGTGCTATTTTGATGTCACCTTGAACAGCTCTTGATAAGAGTGAAAGCGGGATTTCATCAGCACCTGTTTTTACAAATCCTCCAAGATTTTCAAGAGCTTGAGCTTCTTGCACATTAAATCCGTATTCTGCACAATCATCTTTTGAAAACACCAATGTATCAAATAAACCTTCTTTTTGCCAATCAAGATAAATCTTATTAATTTCAAAATTTCGTCTTCTGGTAATTAAATAATCATCAAGGATTTCATCAGGTACTTCTTTTTTACAAACAGCTCCATATTTGTGTGTACAATAAGAATAATTAAAAATCTTTTTACCCCATTTTGACCAATATTCTTTTTCCTCTTCATTAACATTATTATTTGAAATTCTCATTATACTGGAAAATGCGTAAATCTTAGCATTTTTTGATTTCAAAACAGTTTTAAGCAACTCTATTCTTGATTTAATTTCTTCAAAAGTTTCTGGGCATCTTCGAGAAGGGATTAAACCGCCATATGCTACCATATCGAGTGAAATAACAATCGCATCAAGCTCCGGAAGTTTTTCAAGCCAATTTAAAATTTCAACGACATTAGCATGTTTTGTCAAATCGCCAAGAAATTCTCTTTCCGGTAAAAAAAGTTGAATATCTTTGTCTATCTCTGCAATCATTTTAGGCAGAGTATAACATACAGGTCTGTTATCTATTGGCACAAATCCGATTTTCATGCCTTTATTATATCACATTAAAATACACGATTTTCACTGCTGCCATTAATAAAATTTTTAATGTTTTCAAACGTTACATACAAAATGTAATCAATTGCATCTTGTGATTCATAAGCCATATGAGGAGTTATTATTACATTTGGCATTTTAATCAATTCTTTTACTGTTTCGGAATTTTTTAAACAGTCAAGAGAAGTTATTTTAAGTTCATCAGACAATCTGTTACAATTTTCGCATATTGTTTCACAAGCAATAACATCAAGTGCAACTCCGGAAAGTTTACCATTTTCAAGCGAATTTTTTAAATAAGTGTTTTCAACGAGTTCTCCTCTCGAAACATTTATAAAATATGCTCCGTCTTTCATGTAATCAAACTCCCGTTTTGAAAACATATGATAATTATTTCCGGTATATGGCAAATGCAAAGTTACAATATCCGAATTTCTCAATAAAAAATCAAAAGTTGTATAATTTATTTTATATTTTTCAACCAGTTCTTGCTTTTCCACTAAATCATAAGCAAGAATTTTCATTCCAAAAGCATAAGCAAATTTACAAACTGCTGCACCTATTGCCCCTGTACCGACAACTCCAAGTGTCAATTTTTCCAAATCACGTCCAACGAATGATTTCCCTGAAAAGTTCTCGTTTTTAACATCCGTAAAAGCTTGAGGTATTTTTCTTACAAGTGCAATCATCAACCCCATTGTAAATTCGGCAACTGAAGTTTCTCCGTAATTTTGTACGTTCAAAACAGCAATATTTCTTTGCACGCAAGCTCTTTTGTTTATGTTATCAATTCCGGTAGAACGTGCGGCCACTGCTCTAAGATTTTTAAAACAATTTATAACATTTTTAGTTACAACCGAATTTACAAAAACACTTACAATAATTGCATTTTCCTTATCTTCCTCCGAAATTTGACTGATTGTTTTTTCGTTCAAACTGAAATCAAAAAACTTTATATCGTAATTATTAAAATTATTATTTTTGAAAAAATCATGCTCTGTTTCCCGATAATCAAACACCAGAATTTTTATTGACATATTTTACTCCTTCTAAAATATTATCAAGTAAGCAAAAATTAATTCTATTACTCAAAAGTATATAATTCAAAAAACAAACAATTAACCGACAAGAGAATGAAATTATTTGTCAAAAAAGTTATTTTGGGATTGAAAGGAGTTATGATGAAACACGATTTAATAGTAAGAGAGCCTGATTTATATTTTGACAGTATTCATCAGGAATTAAACAACTTTTTACGAGATACATTCCTCGTAAATTCATTTGCAAACCCGTTAAATATTAAGAAAAATTCAATATGGCGTCCGGCAATAGAAGTTAAACAAAATAAAGACAATTACAAAATAAAAATTCAACTTCCGGGCGTAAAAAAAGATGATATTGAAGTAGAAGTAGATAACGATTTCATGACAATAACTGCCGAAATTCAAGAAGAAAAGGAAGAAAAAGAAGAGGCAGAGAAAAATGCCCGTTACCATACCAGTGAATTTCGCTACGGGAAATACCAAAGAACAATTTCTTTTGACCAACCTGTTAAAAGTGATGAAGCAGTTGCCGAATACAAAAACGGAGTACTTAAGATAACTATTCCAAAACAACATATTCAAGAAACAAAACACAAAAAATTAGAAATAAAAGAATAATTGGTGCTAAATGCCGAATCATTCCCTGATATGTTGGGACATGCACAATCGCGGCGGCTATGCGTAAAGGTTCGTACCTATAGCTCATATAAAAGCACCACGGCGGGGGAGCATGACCTTCAATGCCGGAAAGGCGCAGTAATCAAACTGCGCCTTTTTAACATAAAAAAAAGCCGTTATAAGAACGGCTACCAGACTTGGGGAGGAGATCTGAAAAACATATGTTTTTCAGTTCAGATTATATTACCCTAAACGACAGGTACAATTCTAAACTTTTATTTTTTATAAAAATCTCATACATTTGATGTACATCTTCAATTTAATCGTTAATTCGCAATGTTAATATTAATTAATCAATAGTTTGCATCACGGCATGTTTGTAATATTATATGTAATGGTTACACTGGCTCGATAGGTTTTACCCTAGTCCCGTTGGGATGGAGCAGTATAACCCGTAGTACAATACATTAACATAAGGAGAAAACCGATGCCAGCAGCATCTATGATTGAACTTTTAGAAGCAGGTGTACATTTCGGACACCAAACACAAAGATGGAACCCCAAAATGAAACCGTATATTTACGGTGCAAGAAACGGTATTTATGTACTTGATTTACGTAAAACCACAGAATTACTCGACGAAGCTTACGCTATAGTTAGAGAATTCGCAGCTCGCAATAAAAATATTTTGTTCGTAGGAACAAAAAAACAAGCTGCTGAAGTTATTGCAGAAGAAGCAACCAGAGCAGGTGCTTATTTCATTAACAGAAGATGGTTAGGCGGTATGCTTACTAACTTTGAAACAATCCGTTCACGTGTTAACAAACTTAGAGAATTGGAAGATTTCATCAGCTCAGGTCATGCAGAAAAATTACCTAAAAAAGAAATTGCACAATTAAATCGTCAATTAGGTAAATTAAGCAAAACTTTGGGCGGTATTAAAGAAATGAGAGGATTGCCGGATTTAATCTTCATAGTTGACCAGAAAAAAGAAGATATCGCAATTAAAGAAGCTAACAAATTAAATATTCCTGTAATCTGTTTAGCTGATACAAATGCAGATCCGGACGGAATTAATTATATTATTCCGGGTAACGATGATGCAATTCGTTCAATTAAACTTATCGCTTCAAAACTTGCTGATGCCGTTCTTGAAGGTAAACAACTCAGAGAAAACAACGCTAATCAAAAAGCTAAAATTGAAGAAATTAAAGCAGAAGATGCCGGCGTTGAAACTGTTGCAGAAACAACAGAAGCATAAACAAAGGAGAGAATTAAATGAATATTACAGCTCAAATGGTAAAAGAACTCCGTGACAAAACAGGTGCAGGCATGATGGATGCTAAAAAAGCACTTGTTGAAGTTGACGGTGATATGGAAAAAGCAATGGAAATCCTTCGTCAAAAAGGTATTGCCTCTGCAGATAAAAAAATGGGCAGAATTGCCGCTGAAGGTTTGGTAGCTTCTTTTGTTGACGATAAAGTCGGCGCAATGGTTGAAGTTAACTGCGAAACTGACTTCGTTGCAAAAAATGAAGAATTTAAAGAACTTTCAAATTGTTTGGCAAAAGCTGTTGCAGAATCAAATCCTGCTGACGTTGATGCGTTTGTAAATTCAACATGCCCTAAATGCGGTAAAACAATTGCAGAAGTAATTAAAGAAAAAATTGCTTCTATCGGTGAAAAAATCACTTTCAGAAGATTTGTTCGCTATGAAGGACCTGTTGCAACATATATTCACAACGGTAAAATTGGTGTTTTATTAAACACTGACACTACTGATGCTGAATTAATGAATGATATTTGTTTGCACATCGCTTCAAATGCTCCTGAATTTATTTCAAGAGCAGAAATTCCTCAATCAGTTATTGATGAAGAAACAAGAATTGAAATGGGCAAAGAAGATATCCAAAACAAACCTGAAGCAATCAGAGGTAAAATTGTTGAAGGTCGTGTTAACAAACTTATGGCATCAAGAGTTCTTCTTGAACAACCGTTTGTTAAAAATCCTGACGTAACAATTCAACAATTAATCGAAGGCAAAATGACAATCAAAGCTTTCACAAGATTTGTTCTTGGTGAAGGTCTTGAAAAACGTCAAGAAAACTTTGCTGACGAAGTTATGAACCAAATTAAAGGTTAATAATTTATACATTTATAACAAAAAGGCAGTCTTTATGGCTGTCTTTTTTGTTATAATCAATACTTTATAGATTTAACCCAATTAACAGCCTCTTCGTAAGTGGAAACTTCACCTTTGAGTTGAGCTTCATACAAAGAATTTAATATTAATCCGAGTTGTTTAGACGGTTTTATTTGCAAAATTTGCATAATTTCATTACCATCAAGGAGTTTTGGCAAAGGTTCCAATGTCGGCAGAACTTTTATATAAAAATTTTGCAAAACATCCAATGATGTTATATTCTTTTTGACTATGGCTTCCGTAATTTCCGGACCACGAGCTGATAACCTGTCAGCTTTCGCAAGAATAATATTATCAATTGAATTTGTATCCATTTTCCTTACATAACGCATCATAATTTTATCTGTAATTTCAGGTGCTGACATTACCTGTGACGGATAAATGTGATTTTTTATCATTAATGTAATGTAATTTATTTGCTTGTTTGAAAAATGCATATTTTTAAGCATATCCAGAGCCATTTTTGAACCGACATCATCGTGTTTTATAAATCTGTGACGACCAGTATCTTGTTCGATTGTCCAAGTGGAAAATTTCCCGATATCATGTAAAAAACCTGCAAACTTCAAATGAGCAAGTCTTGAAAATCCGCCAAAATCAACTTGTTTCATATGTTCTTGAACCTCTTCACATGAATTATCATAAATCATTTGAATTTGCTTAACTGTTTCTACAGAATGATGAAATAAATCAAGATGATGATGCCAATTAGGCGGAACTTGTTTTAATTCATTGACAAAAGGAAATATTTCTTCCAACAAACCGCACTCATCCATTGCTAAAAGTGTATCATGTGCATATTCACCGGCGAACAATTTTATAAGTTCAAAATTTATACGTTCGAAAGCAGGTTTGTGAATAAGCGAAGCATATTTTTTAACTGTATCCAAAACTTCTTGAGTAATATCAAACCCCAAATTTGCGTGAAATCTAAACACACGCAACAATCGTAACGGGTCGTCAATAAAATTTTTCTCACAAATCATATTAATCTTGCGATTTGTTATATCTTTTAACCCTTCACAATAATCAATAATTTCTAAAGTTTTAATATTAACGGCAACTGCGTTGATAGTTAAATCACGCCTGTTTAAATCTGCCGCAAGAGAATTTTCGATAGGATTGGTTATATCAAGATAATTAATTTTATCTTTAAACACCAGTCTGTAAATTTTATTTTTTTCATCAAGCGGAACAAAGACAGCATCAAATTTTTCGGCTAATTTTAAAGAAAATTCACGAGCACACTCATCACATACTATCAAATCTCTGTCAAAAGTATCTTTTCCAAGTGCAAAATCACGTACGGCACCTCCGACAAGATAAACTTCATTGTCAAATGTTTTAGCAATTATATTTAAAATATCATCATCTTTAATTCTTTGAATTAAATTCATACACAATATTCCCTAAAGCCACTGTAACTGCGGTTTCTGCCTTTAAAATTAAATTTCCGAGTGTTAGCATTTCGAACTTTTTTTCTTTAAAAAATTCAAATTCACGCTCAGAAAAACCACCTTCCGGACCAATTATAACCAGTACATCTTCACCGGATTTAATTGGTTCAATATCTTTCAAAGTTTTAGTTGCAATTCTTTCACAAAAGACAATTACTCGATTAAATTTTGCAACAATATTTTCCAGTTTATCTAACTCAAAACATTTCGGAACATCTGCACGCTCACACTGTTTAGATGCTTCATACATAATTCGTTGCCATTTATCAGTTTTCTTTTTAATGTTTTCACTGCTGACAGCACAATTATCACTTTGAAAAGGGTAAATTCCTTGCACCCCGATTTCGGTAGCTTTTTCGATAACAAAGGATTGTGCATCACTTCTGAGTGGACTTTGAGCAAGATATAATCCAAAATCCAATTTTCTGTCAGATTTATAAAAATTTTTAATTGCTACGACAATTTCATTTGTTGTGATATTTTCAACAACAGTTTCGTATTGAATTTGGTTTTCATCAATTAATAGTAAATTTTCACCTTTTCTTATACGCAAAGCTCTCGCAATATGATTATAATTTTCTTTATCGCAAATTGTAATTTTATTTTTATTAATATTTTGAGATGAAATAAAGAAGTGTGGCATAAAATTATAATACAACAAAATTGTTAAAATTTATATTAAATAAATAGCAAAAAAAAACTTATTGTTGTATTATATCAATAGTAAAAGATTGGAAATGGATATGTTTAACAACAAAAAAAATGAAGAAAAAGTAATCGGTATTCCGAGAGCAATGTCATATTACAATAATTACCCGTTTTATTACGGATTTTTTACTGACTTAGGTATTAAAGTTGTGCTGTCGGATATTACGACTAAACAAACAATGTCCAGCGGTTCGGCACTTGTTGTTACGGAAACCTGTTTACCTATTAAAGTTTATATCGGACATATTCTCAATTTGATAGACAAAGGTATTGATAAAATTTTTGTCCCATCAATTCAATCTATTGCACCTAAAATTTATAACTGTTCCAAAATAAGAGGATTACCGGATTTGGTAAGAAACGTTGTAAAACGTGATTTTACGATGATAGAAGCAACTCTTGATAAATCAGAAAAAAATCAAGGATTGTATGACTTTCTTGCTGAAGCGGTAAAACCATTCGGAATTACGGATATGGAAAAGATTAAAAAAGCTTCAAAAGCCGGCTGGAGATGTTACAATAATTTCCATGTTATGGCTAAATCCGGTATGAGTTATAAAAAAGCTTTAAATTATGCATTACAAGGCAAAGTCCTTATTGAAAATAACACAAAAGAATACCCGATTTCAATTGCATTGGTTTCGCACGGTTATAATATTTATGACGACAGAACCTGTATGAAAATATTCGATAAACTTGAAGCAATGGATGTAAAAGTTTATACTTCTTTGCAACTTTCCAATGAACAACTTAACGACGGCATATATTCTTTAGGAAATGAACAATACTGGGCAAATGAATATGACATGACAGGAAGTGCAGGACACTACCTTAAAGACCAAAAAGTAGATGGCGTAATCACTCTCACTGCATTTGGTTGTGGACCTGATTCATTAATGATAGAAAGAATTACAAGAAAAGCAAAACTTTTCAACAAACCACTTTTAAATCTTACAATTGATGAACACACAGGCGAAGCCGGATTTATAACACGTTTGGAAGCATTTGTTGATATGCTTTTCCGTAAAAAACGTGCAACACTCATTGGTAAAATGGGAACAAACGAACAAAAATCAGAATATACTCCAAATACTAACTTTATTGAAACTAAATAACTGACATGTTAAACTTTTATAAAGGCATGAAAAACCTGTGCTAAACTAGAATTATGGGTATAGAATTCCCGTTATTCTGAGGCTGAATATTTCTGATTCTTCGCTTCGCTCAGAATGACAATCCGCAGAAGAATCTCGACAAATACAGGAATAGAAGGAGATATTATATGATACCTATTTTAGATTCAAAACGTCAATACGCTACTATTGGTGCGGAAGTTGAAAAAGCAGTTTGTGAAGTTTTACGTTCAGGTTCTTATATTCTTGGACCTAATACAAAAGCTTTCGAACAAGAAATGGCAGATTTTTACGGCTGTAAATATACAGTTGGGTTAAACTCCGGTACAGATGCTTTGCATTTGGCATTAAGAGCTTTAAATATCGGTGCAGGTGATGAAGTTATTACTGTTGCATTTACATTTGTTGCAACAACAGAAGCTATCGGTATTGTTGGTGCAAAACCTGTTTTTGTTGATATTGATAAAGATACTTTCAATATGGATGCTTCAAAATTAGAAGCTGCAATTACTTCAAAAACCAAAGCTATTATACCGGTTCACCTTTACGGTCAACCTTGTGATATGGATACAATTATGGCAGTTGCTAAAAAACACAACTTGCACGTAATTGAAGACTGTTGCCAAGCAGTGGGCGCTCTTTATAAAGGTAAAATGGTTGGTACATTCGGTGACTTCGGTTGCTTAAGTTTCTATCCGACTAAAAACCTTGGTGGCATGGGTGACGGCGGTTTGATTATGTGTAATGATGAAACTTTGAAAAACCGTGTAATTGCATTAAGAAACCACGGCGGTGCAATTCGTTATCATCACGATGAAATTGGTGTTAACAGCAGACTTGACGAAATCCAATCTGCAATTTTACGTGTAAAACTTCCTCACATCAAAGAATGGAATGAAGCAAGACGTAAACATGCTTATTATTACAATGAATTGTTTAAAGATTGTGCAGATGTTCAAACACCTGTTGAATTGGATGATACATATTGTGTTTATCACCAATATACAGTTAAAATTCCTAACCGTGATGAAGTTCATAAAATGCTTCAAGAACGTGGAATTGGTGCTATGCTTTATTATCCAATCCCATTGCACTTACAAAAAGTTCACGAATACTTGGGCGTTGGAAAAGGTTCTTTACCTGTTTCTGAAAGAAATACAGAATTGGTTGTTTCTTTGCCTATGTTCCCTGAACTTACGGAAGAAGAACAAAGAACAGTTGCTTCTACATTAATTGATTGTATTGAAAAATCAAAATCAGTTGCAACCGTTTAAATTTATTCAAATATTAAAAAGCCGCTCAAGTTATCTTGAACGGCTTTTTTAACCTATTGTATGCAAATTTTTACCTTGAGCCTGCGTTAATTGCGTAAATGGACTTATACCGGATGTAGTTCCAAAAGTAAAATCAAAATTAGCAATTGTATTTTTAGCAGAAACTGCAGCATGCTGGGTTGTGTATTGTAAAAAACGGGTACTTTCCGAGGTTTGACTGGCTCTGCTGGTGTTGTAAAAGTTATTTGGCATAGTCACTTGCGCAGAAGTATTGTCTGCTCCCGCCATTCCGGAAGTAGCTAAGTTAAAATCTTTCATTCCGCCTATTTTTAAATCGTCGCCGTTTGCCATTTTTACCTCGTTATGCTATTAGTGCAAATGTGGTTTTTGGTGTTTCACCTGCTGCATAAACCGCTCTGTCTTTGAACCCTGTTGGAATTCTGTTTAGAACACCATCATGCATATCACCGGTTATAGCAGTATTTAGCCCAACCGTCTGTCCTGAATATAAATTGCCTATATATGCATCTCTAAGACATTGTGATGTGTCTTTATCTGCTTTTACAGATGAACTGTATTGCCGCATTTCTACGAATGTCGGAAATTTTGTACCGAATAGTGACATATTTATTCCTTTTTATACTCTCGTATATATATAAAGTATATATCGATTTAAAAATTGCCTTTTGTAGTCAATAAATATCGCTGTATAAGAGTACTATTCCCTAATTTCAGTGGATTGCAGCTATATATTAAGTTTTGTAAAGTGTAAAACGTACACTATTATTACCTTTTCGGGTAATTAAAAAATTTATTAAAACAATCTATTGACATTTAAAATTAATTATGGCATAATAATTACATAAGATTTAAGTGTAGTCGAAACACTAAATATAAATAGATTCATTAACCCCAAAAACATATAAACTCCTAAATAATAAACACTAAAAGAGACCATTAGGATGCAGAAAACGACCCACTCACTTGTGAGTGGTTTTTTTTATGGTTTATCCCTTGAAAAAGTTGGGAAGATGTGGTAGAATTGATGTATGAGGAAGTTTGTGAACACAGGTGAATATGGATTTAACAGGGCGGAAAGCCTTGGTATGACCGTGTTGTGCCGATTTAGGGGGGGGTAAACCCGCTCATAGTCTGGGTTTTAGACTGTTTTCTCCTCTATTTTCGCCATATTTATTGTTTTTC
>CAYUIW010000016.1:0-27342 GCA_964444905.1 uncultured Muribaculaceae bacterium | reverse complement strand
CGGTACCTTCCCTTTTTCCTTTGTTTTTCTACGTCCCGCTAGGGACGTTTTTTGTGTATATTTCAGTAATAGATTTAATACGGATAATCTTTTTTGAATTCAAAATTATCATACTTTTGAAGCAATACCGAACATTCTATAGCAGAAGCTTTACAACGTTCTAAAGCATTGGCTCTAGTTGTATAATTTTGCCAATTAAGAGAATTATATGGTCCAAAAACCTGATTAGGACTATCGAAATGATAATTTTTGTCTGCATCTAAATTACAAAATAAGAATAAAAACTTGTCTTTTCCATATTCATTGGGACCTTTTTCTCCATTAGCATCAAAGAATAAATCAATGCAGGCACCATTTTTTGCTTCAAAATATGTTCCGTCAGGGAAATAAACTCTTTTAAACATTAAACCGTGACTTGGCTCAGTTTTAGTCGTTGAATCAATAACTTTATTATATTTTAAATATGGAAGAATATATTCATTTAAAAAAACTTCAACAAATTCTTTATTTTTATCAAAATCAATAGAACCATCTTGTAAGTAAGCTATAGAATTCTTATTCCAAGTCGTAGCTGCACCATTATCTATCTCTGATAACTGAATTGCTTGTTGCATCACACTGTAAAAGCGTTTTAAATGTACTGAAATTTCTTTCTTCTTATAATTGTTAACAAGTGTTGGAACAGTTAATACCGCTACGATACCGATAATAGCAAGTGTAATCAGTACTTCTGCTAATGTAAATGCGTATTTACGAATTTTATTAGAAGTGGCTACGTGCGTAGAGCCTTCTAATAATAAAAAATCAATCAATCTTTTCATGCTCACTCCATTGTTAAGTAATATTTAAATATAATGATTAAATTTATGTTAAATTATTTAAAAACATGTAATATTATACGGTATTTATTTAAAGATGTCAATATCAATACAAAAATATATAATAATACTTATGAGTGTTAGAGAAGATATAAAAATTTTATTGGTAAAGGAAAAGATGACATTGACAGAGTTAGCAGAAGCTCTGACACTAAAAACAGGCAAAAATTATAACGTAAACGGTCTTTCACAAAAATTAAGACGCTCCTCTATGCAATATGATGAAGCAAAATTGATAGCTGATGTTTTAGGATACAAAATTAAGTTTGAAAAGATTAATATTGACTAATGCTTGTTTTCCTTGTATTCTAAATGTACGAAATATTTTGGGGAGAGAAAAATGACGGAATTAAAGAAGTTTAGAACTGCACAATTTTTAAATTTTGCACTCGGATTTTTTGGTTTACAATTTGCTTGGCAGATGAGAATTATTTTATCAGGACCTGTTACGGAAAGTTTAGGCGCATCACCGTTTTTATATGGGTTAATTTGGCTTGCCGGTCCGTTTACCGGAATGGTTGTGCAACCAATTGTGGGAGCATTAAGCGATAAAACCGTTTCACCATTTGGCAGAAGAAGACCATATCTTTTGGGTGGAGCAATAATAGCAAGTATTGCATTGTGGTTTTTCCCTAATTCACAAAATATTGCATCAATTCTTGAAAAAGTTACAGGAATTGAGTTACCGGCTTTAACAGCTTTATTTATTGCCGCAATAATGATTTGGATTATTGATGCGTGTATAAATGTTGCACAAGGTCCATACAGAGCATTAATTCCTGATGTAGTACCGCAAGAACAGCACGCTGTTGCAAATTCTTACATAAGTCTTGCTATCGGATTGGGTTCTGTTGTTGCTGCGGCAACTGCTCCGTTCCTAAAATGGGCTTTTAATTATCAAATGTCAATTCCGGCGCAATTCGTTATGGCTGCTCTTGCATTCACGCTTGGAATGTTATGGACTTGTTTAACTATTAAAGAACACAAGGTTGCAAATACACAAGTTGAAAATGTTAAAAATAAAGATAGTTTTTGGGTTTCACTGAAAAACTTCTTTCTTTTATCACCTGAAGTTTCCAAAATTTGTGTAATGCAATTTTTCACTTGGATAGGTACAATGTGTATGCTGATATTCTTTACTCAGTATGCGGTTCACACAATTTTTGGGGTACCTGATTTAACTACAGCAACTGAAGAAGCAAAAGCTTTGTTTGCTAACGCAACTTTGCAAGGTACAAATTTCTCATCAATATGTTTTGCCATTTTTAATCTTGTTTGCTTTGTTGTTGCAATTCCTATTGGAGTTTTGGCTGAAAAATTCGGAAATAAAAAAGTTCATATAATTTCAATTATTTCAATGGTTCTTGCTTATCTTGGAATGGCATTCACAACAAATACAGTTGCTGTTGCAGCGTTAATGGGACTTGCAGGTATTGGCTGGGCAAGTATTTGCGCTTTACCTTTTGCAATGCTTTCAAAATACATTAAACCCGGAACAGAAGGCTCTGTTATGGGAATATTTAACATATTTATTGCCGGACCTCAAGTATTTGTATGTACGCTTGTTGCGTGGATTATATCCAAATGTGTATTTAATATGGAAAATAATTTAATAAATTATCATTGGGAGTATGCGTTTTTAATAGGTGCGCTATGTCTTTTAGCTGCTGCATTTATTACAAAAACAATTAAAGAAAACTAAAACAAAAATCCTCCGAAATTTCGGAGGATTTTTGTTTATTGATTCGGTTTACAATTTTTTTATACAGTAAAGACAAATCCGCCTTTATCAGCATTTTTAAGGTTATCACCATCAATTTTTGCACGGAGATTTTTAATGTATTTATAAACATAATCTCTAGGCAATTCCAACAAAGTAGCTAAATCTTTTGCATAAACAATTTTGTTAGAATTTTCTGCAAAATAATCAAACACTTTTTGTTCTCTGTCTGTAAGAGCTTTTTTAAATACAATTCTTACTTCTTCACGAACAGTTTTAGGTTGTTCAGCTTTAACCGCCTTAACTGCCTTTGCAGGTTTTGATGGTTTAACTGCATCAGCTTTTTTCGCAGTTGATTTTTTAGCAGGTTCAACTTTTGCAGCAAGGAAAGGTGATGGAGCAATCTCACGTTCTCTTTCATAAGCTCTTTCTGCAATTGAGCTTAATCGTTCTGTTTTGCGTACTTGCCAATCATTTTCTTCTGATATAACTGCTTTACCTTTCAAAACAATGTCAACAATATCATTTGTCGGCTTGTCTTCTTCTAATTTTTTCCCCAATCTGGCAGCATATTCTTCTAATGTAATCTTTTCTAATGAGCTACGCCATTGTTTAATTTCCTCTTTGCTCAGATATTCTGACATTCATTAATCTCCTTAACGTATTAATCTCTTTCACATATTTAACTTAGCACAAACCATGCCCGAAAAGTTCAAAATGTTTCACAACGTAAATTTTTATGTGAAATATTTACAATTGAAACAATTAATCAAGAATACCTGTATCTAAAAGTTTTTGCACTTCAGAAGCCATTATTTTATGGATTGAATTAATAGATTTGGTACCGTCAATACTTATTAAACCATATTCTGATTTCATTTTTTCATATTGTTCAAGGCATTTATTTTGATAGATTTCAAAACTTTTATAAAAATCTGTTGAAAAACCGACATCTCTGCCACTTTCATAAAAGTCAAGACCGGTTGTTCCGATAATTCTTTTTAATAGAACATCAACAGGCATATCAAGATAGAATATTAAATCAGGTTCCGGTGCATAATCATAAAGGTTTTTAACCCAATTTATATCCTGCCCCCGAACAACATCTCTTGCCAGCGCAGTATAAAAATATCTGTCTAAAAGCACAATAAAACCTGATTTTAACGCCGGAATAATCTGGTTTTCGAGTCTGTCAGCGAAATCAGCCGCATATAAAAGACTGTACGTTGTTGCATTTAATAGGTTTCTGTCTTTTGCATCGTCAATTACGTTAGCGATAAGTCTTGATGTTTTCCACTCCGAAACCATTACACCGTAAGATTGGTCTTGTAAATATTTTTTTAAAAGTTCCAATTGCGTTGATTTTCCGGAGCCGTCAGTACCTTCAATTACAATGAGTAATCCTTCATAACCGTGTTTTGTTTTAAATTTTTTCATAAGGTTACTCCTTTAGTAATTAAAATTTCCTTCAACATTTTACGAATTTCAACCTGTTTTTTATGTATGCTGTCATTTGCATCAAGTTTAATAATATCAAATTCTGACAGCATTTTTTTGTATTCGTTAATAACTCTTGTTTGGAACAACATATAACTTTCATAAGGGTCATTGCTCAATTTTAAATCCATACCGGCTTCATAGAATTTTGGGGTACGGTTAAAACAAATCCGTTCCATTGAAGTTTTCGGGTCAATATCAAAATAAATTGTCAAATCCGGTTTTATTGCAAAATCATACACACCTCGCACCCACTGCGGGTCAACACCTCTTGCAACATCTCTTGCAAAAGCTGTATATGCATATCTGTCTGCTAATACAATAAATCCTGCTTTAAGAGCCGGCGCAATTACTTGTTTTAATCTGTCTGCAAAGTCAACAGCGTGCAAAAGACTAAATGTGCGAGGTGATAAAAGATTTTTTTTCTTTGCAAGTTTTGTTGTTTGGCTAATTAATGGAGAAGAATTCCACTCCGTAAAAATAACGTCTTGACCGTTTGATTTTAACCAATCACGAAGAAGTGCAAGTTGGGTAGATTTTCCGGAACCGTCAATTCCTTCAACACAAACAAGCGTGCCTTTTAAGTTATGCTTTTCGTTTAGTTTTGCCAAGACAGACCTCTTTCAATCATTGCTACATTAATTCGTCCAAATTTTGCGGATAAATTATCCATAAAATGTAAGAAATACAATTCCGGTTCCAAATCTTTCTGGTCAAGATCAATAATTGCACCCCATTCTTCACGTCCATGGTGTGCAGCAATCATTTTTGCAATTTTCTTAAAACCGTGCATCATACATAATGAAAAACCGTATTGTGAATGACTAATCCATTCATTTCTAAAGTTTTCCTCATAATCTATCATTCCGGTTTCTATATCAACCTTATATTCAAAAATTTTCCCGATATCATGTAAAATACAAGCCGCAAGGAGTTCATCACGACTCATTTTACAATAGAACAAATCGAGATTACGTTCTGCAAAATCCACACATTCTATAGTGTGAACCATTAAACCGCCAATATAGTTATGGTGCATAACTTTTGCAGCGGGCATTATTTTTATAAGTTCTTTATGTTCTTCAAAATAATTATTTAAAAATTCTCTTAATTTATTGTCTTTTATTTTGTCGAAATACCCTACAAGTTTTTTATAAGTTTCTTCACGTTCTTTTTCATCAAGACCTGTCTTTGCTTCTTTAACAAGTTCTAATGCAGATACAAGACAATTATTGTATTTTTCATTAAATGTTGCTGAAACTATTCTTAAAAGATTACCTGTCCTAAACAATTTACTGTCAAGTCTATTCAACGTTTCTTCCCAAAGAATACAATTTAAAACCGCTTCTGTTTTTGTATCTTTGAGTTGTAATTTACCCATTTTACTTCCGGCTTTTGTATCGCCAATAGAAAATACTACTACTTCATATATTGTTTCTGTATCAAACATATTCTTACCTCTTAATGAATTTTAGCATAAATAAAAATAGTAAACAATTTAATTTATTGCAGTGTTTCGGTCAAATAAAAATACCTGTAACACGTTTTCAGTTTGCTTAATAGGTTTGTAAAAATCTTTTATCAAAACACATTGAGTCTGAATACAATTTAGATTCCTGTCGTGTAAATATTCCTCAAGCTTATCAGCATTTTTTGCATATTGACGATGTTTTAAAAATGCGGTAAAGTTCGTTTTTCTCCTTGCAATTTCACCTAGGGCAAAATTTATAATTTCATCATTATCAATCGGATAGCCATCATTAGTAGAAATATCAATAATAAAATTTAAGTTATCGACGGTTGTTATGGAGAGATAAGCAACAACTTTATCACAATCTTCCAACACATATCTGTTATTATAGCAATTTGCAAAGCCTGCCAAAATCGGTTCCATAAACTCTTGCGGAATTTTTTCCATTGAAGGTCTATACAACGTATTCAATTCACTGTTATAAAGTCGTGCAATACTTTTAGCATCATCATTTACAAATGGTCTAAAACTAGCAACCCTACCGGATTTTGGTGTAAAATTGTCAAGCTTCCAAAGATTTTCATATGAGCATTGACGAAAACCACATCCATCAATAAATAATCCCAAAAGTTCATCATGACAATTATCCACAAGTACACCAAAACAGTGAGCACCAATTGCTCCATATTTTGCAATTACAAATTCAATAAGCTGTTTTCCTACATTGTAAAAATCTTGTTTGAATATAAGTCGTGTAATATTTATTTTATAAGGATTTCCATTAGTTGGTGTAACCGTAATTAATCCAAGAATTTCATCATTTTCTAACAGAATAAATGATTCAGGTTTAAATTTGTATTGCAAAGGCAAAAGAGCATTCAAAACTCCGGCAGGTTCATCTGTCAAAAATTTTGCAAACCTGTCATCATCTTCAGAGCCTAAATAAGAAATCATTTTCTTAATTTTTGGATAATCAAAACAATAAAGTTTTCTAATCCTTGTCATATTTATATATTAATATATATTTATTATTTACGCAAGTTTGTGTTAAAATATTACAGGTGAAGTATGAAAACAGCAGTAATTAATAACGATAAAATTATATTAAAAGAAGCCGATAACATTACTCTAAATGGACGTACCGGTGCTATTTTAAAGGTTCACGGTTGTGGATTATGCGGTTCTGACATCGTAAAATTTATACACAAAATAGCTAAAAACGGAACCGTTTTAGGACACGAAGTTGTCGGTGAAATCGTTGAAATAAATTCAAAAACGAGTTTTAAAATTGGTGATGAAATCGTTACATCTCATCATATTCCTTGCGGAGATTGTGTTTATTGTAAAAATGGAAACGTATCAATGTGCGAACATTTTAAAGCTACAAATATCAAGCCGGGCGGATTTAGCGAATATATTTATCTTTCCGAAGAACATTTGCAAAATGTTGCACAACTTAAGCCTGAAAACCTGACTGATATCGAGGCATCATTTTACGAACCTTTGGGCTGTTGCGTGAGAGCGGTTAAGCGAGCTCAGTTGCGTGGAAAATCTTCTGTTCTTGTAATTGGTTTAGGCTCTATCGGTATTCTTATGGCGCAAGCACTAAAAGCTTTTGGAATGGATGTTGTCGGATGTGATTTAATCCCCGAAAGGGTTAAAAGACTGCGCGATTTAGGAATTACCGCATTAAATGTTAAAGAGATGGATACAACATTTGAGGCGGATGGTGTATTTATGACATCAGGTTCTGATAAAGCAATAAATACTGCGCTTAAATATGTTAGAAACGGCGGAAAAATTCTTGTGTTCTCAAGTACACCAAATAATTGGGGGTATGCGAATAATGAAATTTATTATAGAGAATTAACAGTTCTGGGAAGTTATTCGCCTGCGCCTGTTGATTTACAGGATTCTTTAAACCTTTTACGTTCAAAGCAGGTCAAAGTTGACGGGCTTTCTACCGTTTATGATTTAGATGATATTCAAAAAGCATTTGATGATACAATGAACAATAGAATAATGAAAGCTTATATTAAAATTAAGGAATAAAAATGAAAGCTATACAATATTACGGACCACAAGATATAAAGTTTGAAGAAGTTATGGTAAAACCGCCTGAAGACGGCGAGGTTGTTGTAAAAGTTATGGCTGCATTAACATGCGGTACTGATGTTAAAACATTCCGTCGTGGTCATCCTGTTTTAATCAAATCTATCCCGTCAGGGTTCGGACATGAATTCTCGGGAATTGTTGAGAAAGTCGGACGTAATGTTGATAATGTAAAAGTTGGCGATAGAGTTGTTGCAGCAAACTCTGCCCCTTGCGGTGATTGTTTCTATTGCAAACGTGGCGAATATAATTTATGTGAAAATCTTGATTTACTTAATGGTGCTTATGCACAATTTATAACAGTTCCGGCAAGAATCGTTAAGAAAAATATGCTTATTTTACCAAAAGATTTAAGTTTTGAAAAAGCAGCGTTTTGCGAACCTCTTGCAAATGTGGTTCACGGCGTTGAAAGAACAGATATAAAGGCAGGCAATACTGTCGGAATTATCGGTATCGGTCCTATTGGGTTGATGTTTGCAAGACTTGCAAAACTTAAAGGTGCAAAAGTTATTGTTGCCGGTCGTAATCCGTTAAAACTTAAAATGGCTGAAGAATTTGCACACGCCGATGAGATTGTTGATTTGACTAAGTATCCTAATCCCGAAAAGATTTTCAGAGCGTTTACAGAAGAAGAAAAAGGTTTGGATGTTGCGGTCGAATGTGTCGGATTACCCGAAATTTGGGAACGAATTTTCTCTTGTGTAAGACCGGGTGGAACCGTTCATTTCTTTGGCGGTTGCAAATCAGGTTCTACTGTAACTTTTGACACTACCAAAATGCATTACGGCGATATTAAGATGATGAGTGTTTTCCACCATACCCCAAAATACTTCAGAATGGCTTTGGATTATATAGCATCAGGTGAAGTTGAGGTTGAAAAGCTTATAACTGATACCTTACCGCTAGAAAAAATTGAATATGCCATGCACCAGCATATTGATGGCAAAGCTATTAAATTTTTAATTAAACCTAATCCTTGAAACTAAAATCACCATATTTGTCATATTTTTACAATTACTTAAAATTTTTCATAATCATAGCAAAAAAAATATTTACAGTATTTTAATAAAATATGATTAAGTAAAAATAAAGATAAGAGGTAAAATATGATAACAAAAATTAATTCTTTCGGGTTTCAAGCAAATCAATATTCAAGTTTAAATAAAGCAAAAAATATTTCATTCAAAGAGGCTGAATGTTATGATTTTGCACCGCTAAACAGCCGTGAAGAAATAGAAAACAAATATAATCGTAAGCGCTGTGAACTTGCAAGTAAAGCTGATTGGACTGGCATGCCGTCTGATATTTATTTTGAAGAATTACAAAAAATTGAAGAAGCAGAACGTCATGAATTAGATATTCATGATTCATACATACGTGCAAACTAATTATCTTTAAAAGATAGTTATAACGCTAATTGTGCTCCTACAAGTATTCTGTGGCTATCGGCTTTTGCTTGATTTTGGCAGAAAATGTAATTTAAAACAAGTTTTAAGGCTTGTCCTTTAATATAATAATTTATGCCGGCAGTATATTCACGCTGATTGTTGTGTGAAACATTTCTGTCAGGGTCAAATTCATCATATCGAGCAAGAACTTCGAGTTTTTTAGTTAAATGATAGCCGACAGTTACATACCATCCTTGACGTTTTTTATCGGTTAATCCGGAGCCACCATTGGAGCCGTCTGATATAGCATATTCCATTCTCGTCCAGAAGTTTTTGTAGATATATCCAACATAAGCACCGCCGACAAAATAATCAGTTGAATTTCTACTACCCGCAACTATCCCGCCGCCAGTGGTAAGTTTTCCGTATTTTCCGTCAGTTTTCGCTAGAGGTTTAAGGTTTACCCAACCGTCAAACTCAACTCCAGGCATAAATTCAGAGAAAAACGTATCAGAGCTGTATCCGCCAAAATCATAATCCACAAGTGAATAATCCCCACGTACTCTAACCCCAACTTTTCTAACATTTGCAAGATTTCTTGAAATTTGAGAGCGATTTACAAACGGCAAAGTGTAAGGTGATTGTGCACCCTCATATCCAACACCTGGGCGAGAATTTCCTATTAAAATTGAATGATGTGGAATTCTTTTTGTTTCATAATACGCATCCTGAATAAATTGTTGCATAAATGGTCGTGTATGTTGATGTGTTACATCAAGCATTAAACGAAAATTATCTTTTCCGTCACGTGTTTTAGCATCAAAAAGGACATTTATGAGTCCGACATTAAATCGTGTACTGCCGTCGCCGGATTCAGGAATAATTGTATCGGAGGTCGTTTGGACAACAGCCCAAGTATGAAAACTTTCAATAGGTCCGTTTTCAAAGTGCTTTGTTAATTGTTCCTTAAAAAGAGATGATGGGACATCTGTGTTTTCAATTTGCAGATTATAAAGATTTCGTGCATTTTGTGAAATTCCGTTGAACAATTTTGAATGCGTAGTCAATGGAGTAGAAGTTTCCGTATAATCTGTTATAACAGGTGGTACATCTTGGTCCATAATTGCAATTTTATCATACATGTCAGGTAAAAGATTTCCTTTAATATCAAGTGTTTGTTTTGAAAAATTTTCATTAAATTCAAGATTAACTACTTGCTCTGTAGCAGAGCAAGTAGTATTTATCATTAATAATAAAGCTGTAATTAATAAAATCTTTTTCACAATCATATCCCAATAGCAACTTAATCTTGATTTATATGTTCATCTCTTAAATAAGCTGTCCAGAATAATAATACAACAAATACCATTGCACCGACAATATTGCCTAGAGTAACAGGTATTAAATTTTGCAATAATGCAGTTTTCCAAGTAAATCCGGCAAGTTGATCAGCAGTTAAACCTGATGCTGCAACAATTGAAGGTGTATGTTTTAAGAAAAGTCCGTTAGTTAAAAAATACATATTTGCAATACTGTGTTCATAACCTGATGCAACGAATGTCATTATTGGGAAAAATATTGCAAAAATTTTACCGATAACATGTCTTGACGATGATGCCATCCATATTGCAAGACATACTAACCAGTTACACAAAATACCTCTGGTAAAAGCTTCAACAAACGGTAATGTTGCTTTAGTATAAGCTGTTGTTAAACCTAATGCACCAAGTGCATCATGAGAATTGTGTGAACAACCTGAAAAATAAATTAATGATGCTAAAATTATTGAACCGACAAAGTTTCCGGCATAAACAAGAGTCCAGTTTCTAAAAAGTCTTGCAATACTTGTTTTCTTTTCTATTACGGAAAATGTCATCATAACATTACCGGTAAAGAGTTCTGCCCCTGTTAGTACAACCATCATTAAACCTGTTGCAAATGTCATTGCACCGATAAGTTTTGCCAAACCCCAACTAACTTGTTCCGTTCCTGTCATAACTGTTAATGAAACCTGTGCACCAAATGCAATTAATGCACCTGCAGCAATTGCAAGAACAAATGTTTTTGTTTTTCTGAAATTCGCTTTTGTTGGCATAACGTGCTCAGCAAGTTCGTGAGCTACATTTCCGGGGTTAATACAATCTTTTGTATCTACATTTTGTACTTCTGTCATAATAATCTCCTTTTACTATTTGCACAGACAAATAAAGCCCAAATTGTGTATCAATTTGGCTGGCACGGGGCTATAAGCTCTGTTTAATCAATCTTTAAATGTCCCAATCGTTTTTTAACGATATGACCTCTACGGGTCCGTCTGATATTTTATATCGTAAAATTTCATTGTCAAATACATTTTTTTGAAAAAATTTTTGCTTGACTTTAAAACATGTTAGATTTAAAACGGTTGTGTAAAATCTTTACCCCTTAGGTTTAGAATTTTGAGAGAAACATAATTTCAGCTTGGTATTAAAAGGTAGATTTTTATTATGAATACTTATTTTATAGGGATACTTACACTAATTTTGAGCGGATTTTTAGCTGGTACATTTTGTCAAAAACTAAAAACACAAGTTCTAACATTATTTTGTACGTTGGGTTCTGTTTTGTGTTGTATTCCAGCAGTACAAAGGTTAATTACCGGTCAAGATTTAGTAGCAACATTTAATTTTAATAATTTGTTCGGTAATGTAAATTTTGTTATTGACCCGCTTTCAGCATTTTTTATAATTGTAATTACTGTTATGAGTTTGATGTCAGTAATTTATTCTAACGGATATTTGAAAGCATACAGAGAATCTAAAAACATGAATTCACATCTGATATTTTTACCGTTGTTAATAGCTTCAATGCTTGCAGTTGTAACATGTCAGAATGCGTTAATGTTTTTGATTTGCTGGGAAATAATGTCACTCAGCTCATTTTTTCTTGTTATTTTTGAAAGCGAAAAAAAAGAAGTTCTCAAAGCAGGGATTAAGTACCTTGTATTTATGCATATATCAGTGTTATTTATAATTCTTGCATTTGCAATTATGTCTATTAAAGCCGGCAGTTTTGATTTTAATGCTTTTAAAGCTATTTTACAAAATAATACCGGACTTGCAAATTTGATATTTATGCTTTCATTTATAGGATTTGGAACGAAAGCAGGATTTGTACCGTTTCATAACTGGTTGCCTGATGCACACCCTGCAGCACCGTCACATGTTAGTGCCATTATGTCAGGTGTAATGATAAAAACAGGAATTTACGGTATTATAAGAATTTTATTTTTAATAGGAACACCATCAAAAACAATTGCATATGCAGTACTGATAATTTCTGTACTATCAGCACTTTATGGTGTGTTATACGCAATTACCCAACACGATTTAAAACGACTTCTTGCTTATCACAGTATAGAAAATATTGGGATTATTGGTATTGGTATAGGTGTAGGCATGCTTGGTTTGGCTTACAATAACCCTATTGTAGCTCTTGTTGGTTTGGGCGGTGGAATATTACATATTTTAAATCACTCAATATTTAAAGAATTATTATTCTTATCAGCAGGCAGTGTTTATACAAAAACTCATACACGAAATGTTGAAATATTAGGTGGCTTAATAAAATCTATGCCTGCAACTGCAATTTTATTCTTGATAGGTTCTGTTGCGATAAGCGGTTTGCCACCATTCAACGGATTTATCAGTGAATTTCTTATTTATTACGGTATGTTTAAAGGTTTGGCAACAAATAATTTCTTTGCTGTTATTACAATATTATTTGCAATTTCAGGATTGGCATTGGTCGGTACTATGGCTATATTATGTTTTACAAAAGCCTTTAGTATAATGTTTTTGGGGATGCCTCGTTCGGAACAAGCTGAAAAAGTTACCGAAGATACTGAAAACTCAATGATTTTACCAATGTCATTTTTAGCTTTATTAACACTATTAATCGGTTTATATCCTCAATATGTGTTTAATGTAATACAAAAAGTAGTATCTTCAGTAGCTCCGCAAATTAATATTTACCTTGCTTGTGAACCAATGGAACTTATGCAAACAATAGCATTGTTTGCTGCCGGATTTGTGGTATTTTTAATTTTTATGATTATATTAAAATTAAAACTTACAAAAGGCAAAATCGATTTGCACGAAACATGGGGATGCGGTTATAACAGAGGTAACTGTCATATGCAATATACGGCTTCATCATATGCAAGCCCGTTTTTATCAATGTTAAAACCATTGTTTAAAAAAGTATTTGATATTGAAAAACCCAAAAAATTATTCCCTTCTTCAGCACATTTCAGCTTACACATAGAAGATATTGAAGAAGCATATGTTTTAAATCCGTTGTTAAAAGTCGATGAGTGGTTTTTATCAAAATTTGAAACACTTCAGAGTGGAAATATTCAGTCTTATATTAAATATGGACTTATATTTCTTGTAATAGTTATGATTGGAAGTTTATTTATAGGATAAGTTATGATTACAAAAATATTAAACTTTATAATATTACTTTTTATCCCGTTTGTTATGATGGGATTAATCAAGAAAACCAAGTCATTTTGGGCAGGCAGAAAAGGGCCTTCCATTTGGCAACCGTTACACGATTTTATCAGACTTATGAAAAAAGATTTTGTCATAAGTAATACTACTTCGGTTGTATTCAAAATAGCTCCGGTATTTGCATTATCGACAGTATTATTCGCAGGATTGTTTGTACCGTTAGCAACCGGTAATACATTGATAAATGTTCCTGCTGGAATAATTATTTTTGCTTATACATTAGGTTTAGGAAAATTTATGGCACTGATTTCAGCAATGGATACAGGTAGTAGTTTTGAAGGAATGGGAGCCTCTCGTGAAGCTTGTTTTACCTCAATAGTTGAACCGGCATTTTTTATGGTCATAGCTTCTATTATGGTATTAACAGGTAATTATACATTTGATTCATTATCTCAAATAATAGCAAATGCAGGAAGTTATGGAATATTGATTTCGATTTTTGCAGTTGCGACTTTGTTCATAATGATTTTAATCGAAGGTTCAAGAGTTCCGGTTGATGACCCTGCTACTCACTTGGAATTAACAATGATACACGAAGTTATGATTTTGGATAATTCAGGAAGTGATTTAGCTATTTTTACTTGGGCAAACGGGATTAAAATGCTCTTAATTTCTTCATTGATTGCAAATATAATTATTCCAAGTACAGTTAGTGAATTGGTACATATTTTATTATATTTGTTGATAGTAAGTTTAATTTCAATTGTTATCGGCACAGTAGAATCAGGAATGGCAAGAATAAGAATGTCACACGTGTTTGAATTTGTATTCATTATGAGTTCATTGGCACTTGTAATTCTTTCTCTTGTTATGGCAAGGATGTTCGGAGGTTAATATGGCAACAGGGTTTATAATTTTATTCGGACTTACAATGTTATATTTAGCAGCGACAAGCAGAATTGTTGCACATATACGATTACTTATCGCACAAGGCATTTTACTGTTTTTAATTTGCTGTTGCGGTGTTGAACATCATAATTTGCTTAGTTTTGCGTTTTTAACTGTTGAAACTTTAATTGTAAAATCAATTGTTATACCGTGGTTTTTGTATAAAGTTTTAAAAAAAACTCATTCTAATCGTGATGTTGCAGCAAACATTCCGCATTTTTACTGTCTTGTAATTTCAAGTATAATTCTGCTTGGCGGATTTTTACTTTCAAATTATTTTATTTCATCAGTAAAAATGATTTCACCGATTTATTTTGGAGTTTCGGCAGCTACAATTATTATAAGTTTATGGTTAATTACGATTAAACATAAAATTATATCGAATGTAATTGAATTTATTACAATGGAAAACGGGATATTTCTTTTGTCATTATCAGTGGCAAAAGAGATGCCAATGCTTGTAAACCTTGGTGTTTTGCTGGATGTATTTATCGCTGTTTACATTTTAGGTTTATTTGTCAATGAAATAAATAAAGAATTTGACGATTTGGAAGTTTCACATTTATCAGATTTAAAGGACTATGAATAAAAATGATTAATTTACTTTTAATATTTCCCATAATTGCATGTATTTTGGTACTGGTTATAAAAAACAAAACATTTGGCACTTGGATGGTTAATTTATATGCCATTGTACATTTTGTTATTACAGTATTACTTGCAGCCGGTGCAGGCGAAACGGCGATTCCTTATTTTGCAACGGATAACACAAATATTATATTTTTGCTCGTGTTATCATTTGTATATCTAATGGTTGCAATGTATAACACCGGTTATGTTAAGAATTTGGATGTTCCGGTCAGAAGAATGAGTCATTATTCTTTTATGATTTTAATTTTTGTTCTTTCAATGACAGGAACTGTTTTAAGCACGGATTTGGGAATTTCGTGGGTTTTGATTGAAGCGACAACATTATCAAGTGCATATTTGATTTATTTTAATAAAACCAAACATTCAATTGAAGCAGCTTGGAAATATGTATTTATTTGTTCTATCGGTATTGCGTTAGCTTTTGTCGGTATAATTCTTTTGAATGTATCATCAGGCAGTACAAATTCAATGAATTTTGCACAATTATATCAAAATGCTGCTCAATTTGATTTAAGTTGGTTAAAACTCGCATTTGTATTTATGTTGTTTGGGTTTGGAGCTAAAATGGGACTTGCACCGGCACATTTTTGGCTTCCTGATGCTCACTCGGAAGCTCCGTCACCAATTTCGGCTTTATTGTCTGCAGCTTTATTAAACTCTGCATTCCTTGTAATTGTCAGAGTATTCAAAATTATGGAAATTGCAGGTTGCACTGATTATGCACGTTTGATGTTGTATTTAATGGGCTTTTTATCATTGTTCATTACAACAGTATTTGTATATCATATAAAAAATTACAAAAGAATGCTTGCATATTCTTCAATTGAAAATATGGGCATATTAGCAATTGGTATGGCACTTGGTGGTGTTGCATATTTTGCGGTTGTATTACACTTAATAGGTCATTCACTTGCAAAAGCATCTTTCTTTTTGACTTCGGGTAATATTCTTGAATTATTCGAATCTAAGAGAACAAAATCTGTTAGCGGAATTATAAATGCTGATGGGAAAACCGGTTGGTTATGGGTTATTTCATTTTTAGCAATTTGTGCTTTCCCGACATCAGTGTTGTTCATAAGCGAATTTTTAATTATAAAAACTATGATTTTACAAAAACATTATATTTTGTGTGCTTTATTCGCTGTATTGCTAACAATTATCCTTTTTGGAATAGGCAGAGTTGTTATTAAAATGGCATTCGGTGAATTAAGCAAAGATAAAGTTAAACTTATCGAAGAAAATAAACATAAAGTTTCAAGTCTTATGTATATTCCGCAAATTATAATGCTTGCAATTGTATTTATATTGGGAATTTATATTCCTTGTAACTTAAGTAATATAATAAATTTAGCGGCTAGCGCATTTTAAGGAAAAGAAATATGAGTAATTGGTTAAAAACAAAAAATAATACAAAAATTAGTTTAACAGATGTTCCGGTTTTAGCAATAAATGAATTACGTGCAGAAATTATAGCACTTGCTAAACGTCCAATCGAATTTTTCGGAAAGGATTGGGGGAATGGAAGTGTAAGATTATTTGTAATTCTTGCTGATGATGAACATGGAGATTTGTATATTTCGTCAGCTTTATTCAATGAAAATGAAAAATCTTATGAATCTATAACAAAAGATTTTCCTGCTTTTCATATTTTCGAAAGAGAATTTTATGAACAATTTAGAATTGAACCGCTCAATCATCCTTGGCTTAAGCCTGTTAGAATTAATCAGGATAAATATCCGTTTTTTGAAATGGCAGGTGAAGAAGTTCACCAAGTTGCAGTTGGACCGATTCACGCCGGAGTTATTGAACCTGGTCACTTTAGATTTATGTGTAACGGTGAAACCGTTTATCACCTTGAAATTATGCTAGGTTATCAACATCGTGGAATTGAACAATTGATGGTAAAACATCCGTCAAATCAACTGGCGGAATCTATTAACGGTGATAGTGTTATAGCCTATAATACCGCTTATTCTCAAGTAATGGAAACACTTAAAGGTATAAATATTTCAGAAAAAGCACAACTAATAAGAAAAGCTGCACTTGAAATGGAAAGAATGGCTATTCATATTGGTGATATGGGTGCAATTGCCGGTGATATTGCGTATTTAATGGGCGCATCTGTTTTTGGCGCAACAAGAACACTTGTTATTAATACAACCTTAGAAATGTGCGGCAGTCGTTTCGGACGCGGGTTTGTAACCGTTGGTGGTGTAAATTATGACCCGTCAGATGAAATTATTGAAAGAGCTGTTAAAACATTAAATAAAGTTGAAAAAGATGTTGACAGAATGACCAATACAATGTTTAAAAATTCAACCGTAATGTCAAGATTAGAAAAAACCGGTACTGTAAGTATGGAAAGAGCTAAAGAAATCGGTCTTGTCGGTATGGCGGCAAAAGCTTCAGGTGTAAATCTTGATTCTCGTTTCGATTTCCCTGACAAATGGATGTCGGAATTAAATTTTGTAAAACGCCCTATCAAAGCAACAGGAGATGTTAATGCAAGGTTTATACTTAGATACAAAGAAATAAAACAATCCATAAAAATGGTTAAAGCTATTTTTGAAGAATTGAAAAAACATGGACAAGAACCTATTATTACAAAAGATAATAATAATCTTACACCTGATACAATCGCAATTTCAATAGTAGAAGGCTGGAGAGGTGAAATTATTCATATTGCTATGACGGATAATCAAGGTAATCTTTCACGTTATAAAATTAAAGACCCGTCATTTAACAATTGGTATGGATTAGCACTTGCAGTAAGAAATAACGGTGTTTCAGATTTTCCGTTATGTAATAAAAGTTTTAACCTGTCATATTCAGGCAATGATTTATAAGGAATATAATTATGTTTGACACATTAAAATCAAGAATTTATCAAGGAAAACAATATATTAAAGATATAGAAAACGCTCCAATGAGAGAACAATTTAGAGGTTTTCCAACTTTTTGTACAAATGTTGAGTGTTGTAATGAAAGCATTTGTCCGACAGGTGCATTAAAAACAAATCCGTTATCAATTGATATGGGTAAATGTACATTTTGCGGAGCTTGTGCAAGAGCTTGCGAAGCTGTAAAATTTACTAACGGATACAAACTTGCTTCTACTTCACGAGAAAATCTTGTTATCACTCCGGCAACTTCCTATGAAGATTATTTAAAATCTGCTGTTGAAACAAAAGAAGAAATTATAAAAATGTTCGGACATTCTCTAAAATTGCGTCAAGTGTCAGCTGCAGGTTGTAACGGTTGTGAAATGGAACTAAATGCTTGTTCTAACGTTAATTTTGACATGGGAAGATACGGTATAGATTTTGTGGCTTCACCACGTCATGCTGACGGTATTGTAATAACAGGCCCAATTTCGGAAAATATGGCTTATGCTTTGGAAGATTGTTACAAGTCTGTTCCAAATCCGAAACTTGTTATTTTGTGTGGTGCTTGTGCAATATCCGGCGGTGTTTTTCAACAAAGTACAACATTGAACAGAGAATTTCTGGAAAAATATCCTGTAGATTTGTATATTCCGGGTTGTCCTGTACATCCGCTTACATTTATCAATGCAATTTTGAGCTATATTAAAAAGTAATTACCAAGATAATTCATCAAGTTTGGAAACTTCAACTTTATCAAAAATTCGGTTAAAAACCGGTTTCACATCTGGAAATACATCTTTTAACCAATCTTTAACAAGGTCATTACTGATAATCCATTCGTCAGTTTGAGATGAATATGCTACATGATTTTCAAATTGCCCGCCTTTAAATTGCGAAAACGGAATATTGTGCCTATTCATAAAGTCAACGAATTTATCAAATAACGGTACACTGTAAGGACTTTTGGGTAAATTTGCTTTAGAACCTAAAATAAACCCTTGTAAATCAGGGTTCTGTAAATCTACTTTGTTACGTATAAATCGTTCAATTTTTGCAAAATTGCTGTTGTCTAAATTAGTTGGACAAATGTGATTTAGCAGAACAGATTGTCCATCTGTTAATCCACAAACTGTACAATCCAAAATGCCTGTTGTATATGCAGAACTCGCAAGTTTACTTTCTTTTATTGTCCATGGAGCATTGACCGCATGTCTTTGTCCGATTTTTGAAGCTATCTGCCTAAATTCCGGCATGGTTACCAATTTAATGTTTGAAGTAAATGAAATGTTATTATCCATATTCACATAAAAACACGTAAATAAAAAAATTGCCTAATAATATTATTTTTGTGTCGTAATTAAAGAATTTATTTGTTCCACAATAAGGTTTACACCGTCAAGTTTTGCCAAGTTTTGGGAAGCTGTTTGTAAATCTTGAAGTTGTTTTTTATTATTTATCAATTGCATAATGAGGTCTAACAACTTATTTGCAGATAAATCGTCATCTTCAATGTAAAGTCCGGCACCTTTTTCTTCCATAAACTTTGCATTTTTACGCTGATGATTTGCAGCCGCATGTGGATATGGAACAAAAATAGCAGCAATTCCGCAAGCACATAATTCCGAAATACTCAACGAACCTGCTCGTGAAACAGCGATATCTGATGCTTTTAAAACTCTTACCATATCATCAAAATAAGGCTTTATAACAAGATTTTTGTCTGATACAAATTCAGGATAAATTATTGATAATCTATCAATTACTGCATCAAATTTTTTCTTTCCTGTTTGAAATATAATTTGAATATCAAAATCTTGTGAAAGTTTTTTTAGAATTTCTACAGCCGCAGCATTAATAGATTTTGCGCCTTGAGAACCACCCATAATACAAAGTGTAAGTTTGTCTTCTAATCCCAATGATTTACGGGCTTGGATTTTGTCCAAAGTTTTGAATTTTTCTCGTATTGGATTACCATTTATATGACAATTGGGATTGTTAATAGATTTTTGCGCTACTTCAAATGCAAGGGAAACACTTTTGGCACAAGGTGCAAGTTTTCTTGTCACAAGTCCCGGATTTGCATCGCAATCGTGCATTACATAAGGTACATTTAGTATTTTAGCAGCAATAAGTGCCGGTGCCGAAACATATCCGCCTGTACCAAAAACAACATCGGGTTTGAATTTTAAAATATAATGAATACTTGTTAAAATTGCAATGCACAGTTGCATCCCCCATAAAATAAGCTCAAAACATACTTTTCTTGGCATACCGTGAATATTTATCGGTAAGAAATCGTACTTTTTTTGTGAAACAATATCAAATTCAAGATTTTTAGGGTTACCTATATAATAAATTTTATTATCACAGCTTAAAGCATCGGCAACTGCAACTGCCGGATAAATATGACCTCCTGTACCGCCACCTGTTATAAAAAATGTATGTTTACAAGGCATTTTCTTGATTCCTTATTTTTTTTATGCGTTTTTTAGAAATATTTAACAAAATTCCAACCATCCACAATGATACAATAAGTGAAGACCCACCATAACTTATGAAAGGTAACGGAACACCTGTTGTTGGTAAAAATGAACTTGCAACACTCATATTTAAAAACGCTTGGAAACCTATAGAGAATGTAAGTCCGACAGCTAACAGTCTGCCATACATATCTGGGCATTTACCTGCAATTAAAAGACCTCTATGCACAAAAGTAAAGAACAGACCAATTACCAGTAAGCACCCTACAAATCCCAATTCTTCCGCAATAATTGCAAAAATAAAGTCAGTGTGGCATTCGGGTAAGTAATATAATTTCTGAATTGAGCCGCCATACCCGACACCGCTAAAACCACCTGATGCAAAGGCTATAAGGGATTGAATTATATTATAACCTGCGCCTTGCGGGTCAACTTCCGGATGTCGCCAAATTCTTAAACGTTGCAATTGATATGCTTTCAAGACCGTTGCAGCAGCTACAACCAAACCGGTTACACCTGCTATAACAGCACTGACAAACAGTTTTAATGAACCACCACCGCATAAATACATTACAACGGAAGTCGCAAGTAAAAGAATTACCATACTGAGGTTTGGTTGCATAAAGATGAACGCTATCATTATTAAAATTGGAAAAAATGCAAACATCCATTTGTTTTGGTCAAATAAATTTGCATCATTTTTAAATGCGGAAGCTAATAACAGCACCACTGCAGGTTTCGCAAATTCAGAAGGTTGAAGTTGAAATCCTGCAAGATTTATCCACCTTTTAGCTCCGTTTACGGTAACACCAAGTGGTGTAAAGTCAACCAAAATTAATGACACAATTATTATAATAGCAAAAATTGTATTCCATTGAGCCAGTTTTTTGTAATCGTAATTTGAAAAAAATTTCAATCCTATAAATCCGACAATAAAAGCAAGAACTTGCTTTATCAAAAATTGAGCAGGATTTCCGCCTTCATCAAGACACTTTGGAGCGGTAGCTGAAAATATAGCTAAAAAGCCGATTATTACAAGAAAAGCGACAGCAATTAACAAAGTTTTATCCGGTGAGGATACAATAATACTTTGAAAGGGTTGTCTTCTGCGTGGTTCTCTATTTTCTGATTTTTGATAAGACATAGTCTTTGAAAACCTCTCCTCTTTCCTCATAACCTTTAAACATATCAAAACTTGCACATGCCGGTGATAATAGTACAACATCCGGAGTTAATTCAATAGATTTATCAATTGCGGATTGCAATGTTTCTTCTCGCAAGATATTATTAAAACCGCTTGCTGCAAGATTTTTTTCAAATCTGTCAGTAGCTTCACCTATCAAAATTACTGTTGTAATGTGTTTTTTTACATCATCACAAAACTCTTTTAAACATGTGTTTTTATCACGACCTCCGGCAATAAGAACTACATTTTTATTGTCAAATGATTTAATTGCGACAATAGCAGCTTCAGGATTTGTTGCTTTTGAATCATTATAAAATGTTATACCGTTGTGTTCTGCGACTTTTTCAAGTCTATGCGGAGGTGATTGAAAATCTTTAATTGCATTAATAATTGTTTGATTATCAATACCAGCCAATTTTGCACAAATTATTGCACATTCAACATTTTGATAATTGTGTTCACCAACCAACGGACAATCAGTTAATGGTATTGAAAACTCTACAACTCCGTCATTTTCGTATATAAATTCATCATTATTTACATAACAACAATTGCCGGATTTTCTTTCGCCAAAGTAAAAAACTTTACCATCCGCTTCAAAATTTTTCAATTTTTCATCTTTAGCATTTAATACCGAATATTTTGGAGCTTGTGGAGCTTTAAAAATTTTAGCTTTAGCTGCGAAATAATTTTCGATACCTTGGTGCCAGTCAATGTGGTCAGGTGTAAAGTTTGTCCAAACCGAAATAAACGGAGTTAATGTCGGACTCATAGCTATTTGATATGAACTCATTTCACAAACATAGTAATCTAATTTGTCGTCAGCAAAATCACAAGGCGGTTGACCAATATTTCCGCAAGCTTTTGAATTAAATTTTTGTTCAAAAATATGTGCCGTTAGTGCTGTTGTAGTTGTTTTTCCGTTTGTACCGGTAATTGCAACAAACGGAGTCTCACTCAATCTGTAAGCAAGTTCTAATTCAGAAATAACCGGAATATTTTTTAGTCTTAATAGTTCAATAATTATGCTGTGAGGTGGAATTCCCGGACTTGTTACAGCAAATTCAGAACCGTCAACAAAATTCAAAGAATGTCCGCCTGTTTCAATGTGCATGCCAAATTCTTCAAGCTCAACAGGGACATCTACCTTTTTGCTTTCTGTAATAAAAACATCATATCCGTGTTTTTTAAGCAATTTTGCAGCGGATATACCGCTTTTTGATAAACCTAAAACAATTACTTTACTCATAATATGCCTCTTGCAAATATTTCAAATAATCCTACAGCCAGTATTGAACATAATAATGATACGGTTGCAAATACAATAACAATTTTCTTTTCGCTCCATCCGCAAAGTTCAAAATGATGGTGAATTGGTGCCATTTTAAAAACTCTTTTACCCGTTGTTTTAAAACTGGTAACCTGAATAATTACGGAAAGAGTTTCCATAACAAAAACTGCTGCAAGAAAAATTAATAAAAACTCAAATTTACCCATTACCGCAAGCGTACCGAGTAACCCTCCGATTGCTAATGAACCTGTATCCCCCATGAAAACTTCGGCTTTCGGCTTGTTATAACGTAAAAATCCGATTAAAGCTCCGGCAACTGCGGCTGAAACAATTGCGACTTCAGGATAACCGCTGAATAATGCGATTAAAGAACAAGCAATAAATGCAGGAATTCCGGTAGAAGCTGCAAGTCCGTCAAGTCCGTCAGTAAGGTTATATGCGTTGGAGGCGCCTGTAATTATAAATATTGATAAAAGCGGATAAATCCAACCTAAATTAATAACAAAATGCCCTATAGAAAAGTAAGAACCGAATGGATTTGTCATCATTACATACAGTGTCGGTAATAATGCAATTGCAACTTGTCTTAGAAATTTTCCACGTGGTGTAAGTCCATCATTGCCTTTTCCTTTGATTTTTATGTAATCATCTTGAAAACCAGCAAAAGTGTAAAAAATTAATGTCATAATAATTATAAATGCATCTGTTGTGAGTCTTTGCGCAAGCATTAACGCAATAACTGATGCTATAATAATCGCAACTATGATGAAAACTCCACCGGTAGTTGGGGTTCCTTGTTTTTGAGCATGAGTTTCTGGTGCTAAATCTTTTACATATTGTCCTATCATTTTTTTCTTTAAAAAATCTATATATGGTACACCTAAAAGCATACATAAAATCATACCCAGCAAAAATGCTACCGCAATCATTATCATATTCTTACCCTCTTTAATTCTTCAATTATTTCTTCGAATTTCATAACTCGAGAAGCCTTTAAAAATATTGTATTACCGACATTTAAATTATCAAGAATGTAACAAGCTGCTTCACTGTTTGTGTCAAATTTTTTGGTAAAAACTCCTTTTTTATCCAGTTCTGAGGCTATTTCAGATGCAAGATTTCCAACAGTTAAATATTTTACATTTTTAACATTTAAATTAGCAAGATATTTACCAACTTCTTTATGATATTCGACTTCATCATCACCAAGTTCACCCATATTACCGAGAACAACAACAGGATTTTCATAAAGTTCAACAAAAGTTTTAACGGAGGCTTTCATTGAATCAGGGTTGGCATTATAACTGTCATTAATAATTTTATTTTCGCCAATTTCTAAAACTTCCCAACGTTTTTCAATCGGTTTGTACTTTAAAAGTCCTGTTTTTATTTCTTCATATGTCATTCCAAGTTTTTGAGCGGTTTCTATTACCGAAATAGAATTTTCAATGTTATAATCACCTTCTACATTTAATTCATATTCATTATTTTTATAAACAAATTTTGTGTAAGCCGGTTTACGCTCAAGTACCTGAACATTTTCTATGGAATAATATAGTTTTATACCGTCAAATTTTACATTGCGCTTAATAATATCTTGATTTTTTGCTATAAAAACACCTTCGGATTTCATATGTAATCCAATTTCGCATTTAGCTTTAGCAATATTTTCTTCACTTCCGAGTCGTCCGATATGAGAAGTTCCTGCATTGGTAATAATTGCAATATCAGGTTCTGCATATTTGGAAATTAATTCAATTTCGCCCAAACCGCGCATTCCCATTTCGATAATTAAAACTTCAGTTTCCGGAGTTGCTGAAAAAACTGTTTGACAAAAACCGATTTCATTATTGTGATTAGAAAAAGTTTTAACCGTGTTAAATTTTGTATTCAATACAGCATAAAGCATTTCTTTTGTGGTTGTTTTGCCTGAACTACCCGTAATCCCAATAACTATAGGATTAATTTTATTTTTATAAAAATTTGCGAGCTTTAGATATGTTTGTAAAGTATCATTGACTTTAAAAACAACACCTGCATTTTTAAAGACCATATCACCTGTTGTAAAATAACCTGATGCACCTTTATTAAGCGCATCTTCTATAAAATTTTCGCCGTCAAAATTAGCACCCTTTAATGGTAAATACAACTCGTCATTTATGGTTCTGGTGTCGGTCGAAAAAGTGTAATCTTTATCTTTTTCCCCGAATTTTAAAATTTTGGCTCCCGCAGCTCTGACAATTTCATCTTCTTTCATATTTCAATAATACTGCAAAAATATTTCAAAATTCACAAAGTTAATAAATATTAATACTACTTGACAAGCGGATTTCAGCATAAGATAATTAATTTACGTAATACTATGCGGTAACTCGTTAATAAAACCTCGGGTTAGTTACAAAGTAATAATAACAGGATAAACCCATCCATTATAATTACCGCACCCCCCGTAGGTTACGAAACCCAATATGAAAGGACAACAAAATGTACGCAATCGTAGAAACAGGCGGAAAGCAATATCAAGTTGAAGAAGGACGTTACGTTGAAATTGAATTGCTTGATGCAGAAAAAGACAGTAAAGTAGTTTTTGACAAAGTTGTTATGATAGTTAACGGCAAAAAGTCAAAAGTTGGTCAGCCTTACGTTTCAGGCGCTTCAGCAGAAGGAACTGTTTTGGCTCATGACAAAGCTAAAAAAATCATTGTTTTTAAACAAAGACCTAAAAAAGGTTACAGAAAAAAACAAGGACACAGACAAGGCTTTACAAGAGTTATGATTAATAAAATCAGAACTTCAGCTCAGAAAAAAGCTGCTGCTACAGAAGAAACAGCAGAAGCATAAATTAAAGTGATACAAAATTGTACGTAATCTACGTACCCAGTACAGGAGATAATAAAAATGGCACATAAGAAAGGTATGGGATCCACCCGTAACGGACGTGACTCAGAAGCGAAGCGTTTAGGCGTTAAAAAATTCGGCGGAGAAGAAGTTAAAGCCGGTAATATTTTAGTTCGCCAACGTGGTACTAAAATTCACCCCGGTAACAATGTAGGTATCGGTTCTGATGATACATTGTTCGCTTTAATCGACGGTGAAGTTAAATTTGAACCGCACAGACGTGACAGAAAACAAGTTAGCGTTTATGCAAAATAGTTTTTAACAACTAAAAAAAGAAGCTCTCTTTTTGAGAGTTTCTTTTTTTATGCATTTATTAACGAAATGTTACAAATCCAAGATTTTATTAAAGTTTTTTTATACTCCTGCCGATACAAAATATGTAATTAGTTGTCTAAGGAGTATTTTAATGATAAAAAAGATTTCTCAACCATCGTGTAACATAAGCGACAGCGTTGAATTTATATTAAGAGGAGCGAGAAAACGCCGTTATATGGCGTTAATGAATGCGAACGCAATCAATGCGGACGCCGGTATTCAAGCCAAATTCGCCGTTGTAAAATAATACGGCTATAGATGAGAGTTTTTAAAAGGCGGGTTTAAAACCCGCCTTATTTATTAAAATTTAAACGGATAATCATCTGGAATTTTCCAGTTGTTATGTTTAATCAAGGCTGTACAATAATTACGTGTTCTGGTATTATCTTTGTTGCAACCATAATATCCGTTTATGAGTTGTTCTTCAAGATTTTCTGTTGTATCAATACCTTGTAAGTAAACTTCAAAACCTTTTCCTTTATGAAAACCCTCTAAATTAGGAGCAAACTTAAAAGAAAATAAATTTATTCCATATTCATCTAAATAAGTTTCAATATTAAAATTTTTGGCTTCTGGATATAAATAAAAATCATTATTTTTGCCTGCCTCTCGAATAAAGCTACCGTCATCTGATATATAATGTGAAGTTTTAAGCATCAACATACTGCCATCAGCAAAGTAGATACATTTAAATGTGTTTGATGCACCACGTACATCTTCTTTTTTTATAGATTTAATGTAATTGTCAAAATATGTATCCCAAAAATTATCACTTTCAAAATTCCATGTTTCTTTAGGTCCGTTTTCAATTTCAGACAAAGATATAGCTTGATTCATAAGTGAATATATTCTAACAAGCTTTGTTTCAATAGTTTTCTTTTTGTAATTTGATACAAGTGTCGGCACAGTCAACACCGCCACTACTCCAATAATCGCTAAAGTAATTAATACTTCAGCAAGCGTAAAAGCTGTTTTTTTGTTTGATGTTTTCATTTTGTGTCTCCTTATTTTAATTTTGTACGACTTTTCTTTTGTTCCCTCGCCCTTCTTCTTATCCCCTCCCCCCTTGAGGGGGAGGGTTAGGGTGGGGGTTATCCAACATTAAACAATCGTCGGATTGCGCAAATCA
>CAYUIW010000015.1:0-30036 GCA_964444905.1 uncultured Muribaculaceae bacterium | reverse complement strand
TGGACTTCAAAGTTACAGGTAATGACACTGGTATTACGGCTCTTCAAATGGATATGAAAGCTAAAGGTATTGCAAATGATACATTACGTCGTGCTTTGGCTCAAGCTAAAGAAGGCAGATTACATATTCTTTCAAAAATGAGAGAAGCAATCACTGAACCGGGACCAATGTCACCGTTTGCACCAAGCATATCAACAATGACAATTCCGACAGAAGATATCGGAACAGTAATCGGACCGGGTGGAAAACAAATCCGTGCGATTATTGATGCGTCAGGTGCAGAAATCGATATTCAAGATAACGGTATCGTAACAATTACGTCTAATGACCAAGAAGGTGCAGAAATCGCTAAGAGAATGATTAAAGACTTAACTTTCAAACCTGAAGTAGGTATGATAATGAAAGGTAAAGTTGTAAGAATTATTCCTATCGGCGCATTTGTTGAACTTTGCGGCGGTAAAGACGGTATGGTTCACATTTCTCAAGTTTGCAACGAAAGAATTGAAACCATTGAACCACATCTTAACATCGGTGATGAAGTCGTTGTTAAAATCGTTAAAATCGATGACAAAGGCAGAGTTAACCTTACAATTAAAGGTGTAACCGATGAAGAAAAAGCACAGTTTAACTAATAACTGTTACAAAAGGCTCCGAGAAATCGGAGCTTTTTTATTGCAAAATTTTATGCTAATATATACCTGAGGAGTAAATAAAATGTTTGATGTAATAACAATTGGCAGTGCAACAATGGATGTGTTTGTAGAATGTGATGATGCAAGCATAGTTTCTGTTCGCAGAAAAAATAAAAGTACTGAATTTATGAGTTATCCGTACGGGTCAAAACTGGAGATAACTGATTTTGACTCACAGGTCGGAGGTGGCGGTGTAAATACCGCTGTTAATTTCTCAAATCTTGGTTTTAAAACAAGTGCTATTTTTAAAGTCGGTGATGATATATATTCAAAAGGTGTCTTCAAATCATTCGAAGATAAAAAAGTTGATCTTTCCAATGTTATTCAACGCAATGATGTAAGTACCGGATTTTCAATAATTTTGACCAGTTTTGAGGGCGACAGGACGGTTTTAGCTCATCGTGGAGCAAATGCTCTTATCGATAAATCCGAAATAAATTTTGATGCTATAAAAAACGCAACTCTTTTATATGTTGCACCATTAAATGGTGACAGCAATAAAGTCTTGGACGATATTGTGCAATTTGCAAATAAGAATAATACGTTTGTGTGCTTTAATGCAGGTACAACCAGTATTAAAAAAGGTTTTAATTACCTTAAAAGTATTATTGCAACTGCGCAAATAGTTGTTCTCAATAAAGAAGAAGCTTCTATGGCTACCGGCATACAAATAAGACCTGATACTCGTTTGGAAAAATTTTCAGACAGGCTTATACATCCTGATTTGCAAGAAATGTTTAAGAAGTTAAGAGTCTCAGATTATCAAGTAATAGTAATTACTGACGGCGGTAACGGTGCATATGCTTATGACGGGAAAAATTATTATCATTGCCCTATATTTGAAGGGACTGTTGTTTCAACATTAGGTGCCGGTGATGCTTTTGCATCAACATTCTGTGCAGCATTGCAAAGAACCGGTAGAAATATTGGTAAATCATTAATGTATGCTTCTGTAAATTCTGCCGGAGTGGTATCAAAATTCGGTGCAACGCAAGGGCTTTTAACATTTGAACAAATAGAAGAAAAACTTAAATTAAATCTTGGTTATCATTATAATGTAATAGAAGGATAAGTTGTGTAGGTGCAATCTTAGCAACAAAAACTTTGTTTTATAAATTGTACTTTATAAATAAAAAACCTCTCATATGAGAGGTTTTTTATTAAACTTCTTCAGCTTCTTTTTTTTGCTGATTAATTAAATTTTGAAGTTTGTCTTTGATTTCGTCTCCTTTTTTTTGCAAATCGGAAACAACATCATCAGCTTTTGATTGAATTTCCTTAACGGTTTCATCAGCTTTTTTCATTGCATCTTTTGCTGATTGTGCAAGCATTGAACGAGTTTCTTCGCCTGATTTTGGAGCAAGAAGAATACCGGTTATGGCACCTATTGCACCACCAATGATTACACCTGTTACAAATTTTCCTAATGACATATAATTTCACTCCTTTTCTGTTTTCATATATATTTTAAGCTATTCGGAATTATTTCAATCCCCAAAAGAGGCTATCTTTTTGAGAACAAACCTAAAACTGAAACAAAACCTTTTAAAAATCCGCCAATAAGAGATTCTGATAATAATTTTGTTTTACCCAGAACCTTTTCAACTGAAGTTTTAAAACTATCAAAACCTTTATCGGTATTTTGAACAAGTTCATTAACAGTTTTTAAGGTTTTGCTTAATTCTGAAAGTGTTGGTTTTAATTCCGTGTTAAGCATTATTGAAGTTTCGTTCAAATTTTTTGAAAGTTTTGATAAATCTATTAAAAGTTTAACAAGGAAACTTCCCACAACCAAAACTACAATACCTGTAACCCAAGCGAGGAAAGTAAGTCCGTTATTTAATGCTATTTGTGAATAATCCATAATTTATTCCTTATAATTCATAATCGTTTTCTGCAACTTCAAGTTCTTTTGCTTTTCTCAATTTTTTATTTTTAAGCATGTTATTAAATCTTCTCAATTGTCTTTCTAATTTATATTTCATCAAGTCAATTGATTCAAGTGCTTGTTTTTTTGCATCATTAATAGCAGGTGAATTATCTTCATAGAATTTGCAAGCCGCTTCTTTTAATTCACGTCTTGATTCTTCACCCGGTTTTGGTGCGAAAAGTACGCCTGCAATTACGCCGCCTATAACACCTGTAAGAAGTCCCATTCCAAATACAAATGATTTATTTTTGCCCATTTTGTTACCTCAACTTTCTTATTTTAAGTGATTATAACATATTTTTTTGCTAATTACAATAGCTCGACGCTTTTGTCCCAACAGTCTTTTAACGATACTGCAAGTTGAATTGCGGAGACATATTTTCTGCTTTTGCCTTTTAACATAAATAACAAAAAATATATTAAAAGACTCTTTGTGGCAGAAATTATGTACTGTTCACGTTTTGCTTTTACAAAATTAATCATGTTTTCAACCGTTTTAACAAGTTTGGATGAAACTTCGTTAAAAGCATTAAGTCCGCTGTGCAAAATTGGTTTTGTTGAAACGACTTTATCACACAAATCACAAACTTTCTTATCTAGCTCTTTGATATGGTAGATAAGAGTTGTTGCGATAATTAATTCCGCTATTAAAATTGTTGCAATAAATACGTACATAATTCTTACTTTTGTATTATTATAATAGAATAATTTCCAAAAAATTGGAATACACTTACAGGACTATTTATGAGATTTTATACATCACTTATTTTATCAAAGCTTGTTTATATCGGATTAAAAATGTTGAACCGTCCGGCAACATCTTTTGCAGGCATGGCTGCGTTAAAAATCTGTCCTGATTTTATGAAATATACTAAAAAATATATTAAGAAAAAATTTATCAATGTTACAGGAACAAACGGTAAAACCACCACTTCAGGGTTGATAGCACATATTTTGGAAAATTCAAATCAAGCAGTAATTCATAATATTAAAGGTGCAAATATGCTGACGGGGATTGCAAATGTTTTTGCAATCAACTTAAAGCCATTTAAAAGATTTGATTATGCAGTTATAGAAACGGATGAAGCATATCTCACAAAAGTTTATGATGATGTCAAAGGTGATATTCTTGTTGTCACAAATCTTTTCCGTGACCAACTTGACAGATATGGAGAGTTGGATTTTACGGCAAAAAAAATAAAAGATGCTATTAAGAAAAATTCCGATTTAAAACTTATTTTGAATGCGGATGACCCAATTGTTGCGACATTTGATTTAACCTCTAATGTCGTATATTATGGTTTTGAAAATGTTGAATATCATTGTCGTTACACCGATTCATCAAATGCACCATCCGAGATTTTTAATTGTCCGTGCAATTCTGCATTAAAATATTCAAAACGATTTTATGCTCAACAAGGTCATTATTATTGCGAAAAATGCGGTTATGAGCGTCATGAATGTGATTACTCGGCAAGTGTTAAAATCTATGACGATTATTTTGAATTAACCGTATTACACAATGGCATTAATTTTGATTTTAAAATAAATCTTACGGGGCTTTATAACGCATATAACGCACTTGCAGCAATCGTTACAGCTTTTGAAAACGGATTAAATCAAGCAGAAATACAATATGCGTTAAATTCTTTCCATTCAGTTTTTGGGCGAACTGAAACAAGAATAATTAACGGACATAAAACCATTATACAGTTAATTAAAAACCCTGCAGGTGCCAGTGAAGTCTTGAAAACTGTTGACTTAAATTCAAATATTTTAATTGCAATTAATGATGCATATGCTGATGGCCGTGATGTTTCATGGCTATGGGACAGTGATTTTGAACAATTAAAAGATGCTCAAAAACAAGTGGTGATTTCCGGTATTCGTGCATATGATATGGCATCACGACTTAAATATGCTGGCATTCCGCAAGAAAAACTTGTTGTCGAGCCGGATATCAAAAAAGCCGTAAAATTTATTACGGAAAAATCAGCTGACAATGAAAAAATAACAATATTGCCGTCTTATACGGCTCTGTTAACAATAAGTAAATATTAGAAAGAAGGTATATAATGCTTTTAGGTGTAAACATTGACCACGTAGCAACATTAAGAAACGCAAGAGGCGGGGTTGAACCCGATACAATTGTCGCTGCAGATATCTGTGAGCAAAACGGTGCAACTTCAATTACAACTCACCTTAGAGAAGATAGACGTCACATTAAAGATAAAGACGTTAGAACTTTAATAAATACTCTTAAAACAAATTTAAATCTTGAAATGGCAGTTACAGATGAAATGCAATCAATTGCGCTTGAAATAAAACCTCATTCGGTATGCCTTGTACCGGAAAAACGTCAGGAAGTAACAACTGAAGGCGGACTTGATGTAGCAGGTCAACTCGAAAAAATTACAAATTTTGTAAAACCGCTAAAAGATGCAGGTATTCTCGTCAGTTTATTTATTGACCCGACTAAAGAGCAGGTTGAAGCTTCCGCTAAAACAGGTGCACAATTTATTGAAATGCACACTGGGCAATATTCGGAAAAGTTTGGTACAACAGAGGAAGAAACAGAATTTTTAAAACTTAAAAATTCCGCCGAATTAGCACAAAAATTGGGTTTAAAAGTTAATGCAGGACACGGACTTAACTATGATAACGTAAGCAGAATGCATGAAATTCCTGACCTCTATGAACTTAACATCGGACACAGTATAATTTCTCGTGCCGTATTTGTCGGATTGCCACAAGCCGTAAAAGAAATGAAAGATTTGGTGAAATAATGAAATCTAAAGAAGAAATTATAAAAGAAATGCAAGAAGTTGCAGCCCAAATGGTTATTGATGATTTGGAAGAAGACCCGTCACTTGAAAACGAAATGTTTGAATGTGATTGCTGCGGTCAGTCAAAGTCACTCGCAGGCTCAATTGAATATTCCGGTTATAGGCTTTGTAATGATTGCGTTTTGCTTGCAGAAACAGGTTTCGCATTAAACAAAATAAAAGATATTACAGAACTTATTGATGCAATGGAAGATAAACGCTTGGAAAAGCTTTGTGACTTCATTAAAGAAGAAGAAAATAGAGAAAGTAATTAAATAGAATTAGAAAAAACTAATTCTAAAGAATTAATTTTTCTTTACATTTAGTTAGAAAGAATTAATTATCGGGTATAAAAATTTTATACCCGATTTTGGGTTGAGGATATAGCAATAAAAGAAAGGTGAAATTAACATGATGAAAAAACAAGGTTTTACATTAGCAGAAGTATTGATTACATTAGGTATTATTGGTGTTGTTGCAGCAATGACCATTCCTACATTAATCAGTAATACAAACGGCGCACAGTTTAAAACTGCTTACAAAAAAGCTCTATCAACATTAAATCAAGCTGTTTTAATGAACGTAGCACTTGAAGATTATGATTTGTCATCACTTGCAAAAGCTGATGCAGATAAACAAGACGGTTCTGTTAATAAATCGATGGCATATATATTAAAACAAAGAATGCAATCTGCAACTGATATTACATCAAAATATACCTTTCCGGATAAAATTACTTATTATCTTACCGAAGATGATACAACAACAAGCTCGGATGTAACTCCGACTACTGAAAACTTTGCGGTGTATGCATTTGCTGATGGAACATCATTTGGATATAACATTAATGCTGAAAATTGTAACGAAAAAGGTGCCACAAACTGCCAAGGCTTTATTGATGTAAACGGAGCAACCAATCCAAACCAAGTAATCGCTTGTACCGACGGTACAGAAGGTGATGGTGATTGCGAAGTTAATGCTTCAGGCATAACAGATGTTTATCCTGTATGGCTTTATGGACAAACAATAGAACCGGCTTCTGATGCAGCAAGAGCAGTTTTGTTCGGTAAATAATTTTAAAATTTTGCACAACCCCCAAAACACGAGGATTATAATCCTCGTGTTTTTTACGTGATATAATATAATTATGGATAAAAAAATTTCCGAAAAAGTTATAAATCGTTTAACATTATATCACTGTATTTTACAGGATTATTTAAACAGCGGTGAAACATACATTTCAAGCGGTCAGATAGCTTCGCTGCTAAATATTGATGACTCACAAGTTCGAAAAGATATCAGTATTTTAAATAATTCCGGTAAATCACGTGTCGGTTATATTGTTGCGGAATTAAAAAAATCTATTGAAAAAACTCTGGGATTTTCAAAAACCAAAAAAGCTTTTATCGTTGGTGCGGGTAATTTGGGTATGGCACTTGCAAAATATGACAATTTTACCGATTATGGTTTAAATATAATTGCTCTATTTGATAATGACAAAACAAAGATTGGTACAACCGTAAACGGTCGCTTGGTGCTTGACGTAACAAAACTTCCAAATCTTGCACGTAAAAATAATGTTGATATTGCAATATTAACCGTTCCTGGAAAATTTGCTCAACAAACGGCAGATTTTTTGGCAAAAGCAGACATAAAATATATTTGGAATTTTACGCCCACAGTACTTTCTGTTCCTAAAGATGTTCAAGTATGGAATGAAAATTTAATGGGGAATTTTTTGCAATTCACTTACAACATTTAAGTTGTAAAGATGTCTTAAACCTTCAAGAGTTAAAGTCGGATTAATAAAATTAAACGGACGTTTTAAATAATTAGCAATTAAACCGGAATATCCGCCGGTTGCAATAAGAACAGCTTTTTGTCCCAGCTCTTGTTCACATTGTTCTACAAGTCCGTCAATCATACAGGCTGTACCTCTTATAACACCGGAAAGAATTGCATCTGTTGTATTTTGTCCTATAGCCTTATTTGAAATAGCGACATCTGTTCTTGGAAGTTTTGATGTGAATTTGTTCAGAACTTTCATTTGGAGATTAATTCCTGGGGCGATTATACCACCTATAAATTCTCCGTTTTCGTTTACAATATCAAATGAGGTTGCTGTACCGAAGTCAACAACAATCGCAGGTTTGTTGTACAAAACATAAGCTCCTGCTGCATTTGCAATTCTGTCGGCACCAACTTCATCAGGAAAATCTGTTTTAATTTTTACACCTGTATTAATTTTATTTGATAAAAATAACGGTTCAATACCAAAAACATTTTTAACCGCACGCATAAACTTATCATTCAACTCTTCTACGACAGAACCAATAATACAACCGTCAATTTTGAAATCCTTAAATAAAGATTTCAAAAGTACTTCATATTCTTCCAACGACAAATCTTTGTCGGAAGCTAATCTGAACTCTTCGACAAGTGCTTCTTCGTCAAAAAGCCCAAGGGTAATGTTTGTATTCCCGATATCAGATGTTAAAAGCATAAAATAATCCCTTTTCAAGGATTATTTTATCTCAAACAAAACTTTTTGCAAAATTAAGCTTGAACTGCACTTTGAGTCGGTTGGCTTTGTGAACCGTTTAACAAAGCACCAATACCGCCTTGAGGCATATATGCAACTTGGTCACCACCAAATAACGAAATTTTTCTTTTGTTGTTTACATTAGAAAAATCAGCTGATGGTTCTGCAGCATATTTTCTTGTTTGCACTTTTGATATTTTCATATCATCCATAATTATACTCCTCATATATATTGAATTAATATATCTCATATATATAAACTATTTTTTTAATGAGGAATTGCCAAAATTCAAAAATACCGTTACATATATTTACAATTGATATTAATTAAAATGCAACAAGTCTAAATTTAGCCAAAAATTTTAGCGGAAAGCTCAACAGCTGTTTTTGTTCTAGCAAGCCCGCCCAAAGAACTCTCTTTTAATGCCGGTGACATTAGTTGTCCTGTTTGTTCCATAGCATCTACAACTTCGTCAACAGGAATTTTTGATTCCACATCGGACATAGCAAGTTCACAAGCTGTCATTGCAATAATTGCCATAAAAGGATTTCTTTTCACACACGGTACTTCTACTAAACCGCATACAGGGTCACAAGTAAGTCCGAGAATATTTTTTAAAGCCAACGCAACAGCATTCAAAATTTGTTTAGGAGTTCCTCCCAAAAGTTGTGTTACTGCTCCGGCAGCCATTGCCGCTGCGGCTCCGCATTCAGCTTGACATCCTGCGACTGCTCCTGCAAGCGCAACTTTTGCAGATATAATTCTGCCGATTTCTCCTGCTGTAATGACAGCATTAATTTGACGTTCTTCTGAGATGTCAAAATCTTCTGATACTGCAATAATTACAGATGGAACAATTCCGCAAGAACCTGCTGTCGGACAAGCAACTATTTTACCCATTCGTATATTTTCTTCGCTTGTAGCAAGTGCATATTCAGTAATTTTTTCAAAAGTTTTGCCAAATACAGCCGGACGAACCGCAAAACGTTTTTGAAGTTTGTCGCAATCATTTCCGCACATGCCGCTCATTGACATTTCAGTTGAATTAAGTCCTGTTTTAATTGCTTCTTTCATCGCATTAAGACTATCTTGAGCGCATTTTCTAACCTTATTAACCGGAACTTCACACCACTCGGATTCGTAAGTTTGTGCAATCTGCCAAATACGTTTGCCATTTGCATTACACGCTTCAAGTAATTGTTCAAATGTATTTATACCTTTTGTTTCCATCTAGTCATCCAATCTTTTTATATAGCTGACAAAATAAACTTTATCAATAACTTTTACTGCATTAATAACATCTTCTTCCAAATCTCCGTCAATACAAATACACATGGAAGCTTCTTCGCCTTTTGCGTAACGGTCACAATGCAAAGATGCAATATTGATATTTTTGGCTTGAATTAATGCCGTTACTTTTGAAATCATGCCCGGAATATCTTCATAAACAATCATAAGTGTGTTGTATTTACCGGTTAATTTAACCGAAAACCCGTCAATAGTTCTGACACAAACTTCTCCTGCACCGACAGATTCTCCGGAAATAGACATTTTTCTATCATTTTCAAAGATAAAATCAACAGCATTCGGATGTTTTTTAAAATCTTCATAATATTCAAAACTATATTCAATCCCACTTGAAACAGGGTCATTAAAAATGTTTTTTATCCTTCTGTCATCAACAGATAAACCCAAAACACCGGCAAGCAATCCTTTTTCGGTTCCATGCCCTTTTCCTGTTTGAGCATAAGAATTGTACAGCTTAAATATAACCTTTTTAGGTTCTGCACCGAAAATATTTTTTGCCAAAAGACCTAACCTAACAGCACCTGCTGTGTGTGAGCTGGAAGGTCCTATCATTATCGGTGAAATTATATCAAAAATTGATGTCTGTTTCATACACTTCTCCAATAATTATTATAACATAATTTAAATTTTGTAAATAACATTATAATTTATGGCAATTATTCGGGGAACAATGTTTTTATATAAATGTGAAGTTTATAATTTTGTGTGGTAGGAGTAATTATGTTCAGTCCTGAATTTATGCGTTACTTGATTAATTATCAAAAAGAAGAATTTAAGCCGGAAAATACGAGAAAAGAAATTCGTTTTAATTCACGTAAAGGCGGTAAACTCGCCGAAATATTTTTGACTGTGAATAACAGATAACAGTTCAATAAATAATATAATTTAACAGTGGCTTGATTTTATTTTTTATTCTAAGATATAATCAGTGAAAAGGGAGTATATTATGATTAATGATGTTTTAGAAATTGTTGATAAATTTGAAGCTGCATTTAAAACTTTGAAATTAGATTTAATTTTTAGTATAATAATTAATCTGATAATAATTGTTGTGCTGTTTAAACTTACGGATGTTTTCATTAAAAAACTAAAATCACGTTACACAGCGGCAGATTCTTCACAAGTTATGGGACATTTCATTCCGATACTTGAAAGAATTGTAAAATTTTTAATACTGTTCTTTATTGTTGCTTCATTTTTACAAAGTAACGGATACTCAATAACATCATTAATTGCAGGTTTTGGAATTACAGGTTTGGCTGTCGGTTTTGCAGCACAGCAAACGGTTGCTGACTTTTTCGGAACACTTGCCATAATTGCAGACAAAATGTACAAACTGGGAGATTATGTAAAAATTGGCGATGTTGAAGGTACGGTTGAAGATATTAACATGCTTTCAACTAAAATCCGTACACTTGATGATTTTCTTGTTACCGTACCTAACAATAATATTTCCGGAGCAACAATTATAAACATATCAAAAGCTCACAAACGTCGTATTAATGAGGTTTTTGGTGTTACATATGATACAAGTGATGAAAAAATTCAACAAGCTGTAGATATCATAAAAGATGTTTGTGCGGACAGAAAAGATTTAACAAAAGAAACAAATGTATTTGTGGAAACATTATCCGCAAGCTCGATTGACATAAGACTTTGGGCATATGTAAAAACAAGCAGTGCCGCAAAACTTGTCCAAACACGTTCTGAAATTATTCAGGAAATCGTAAAACGCTACAGAGAAGAAAATATTGATTTTGCATTTCCGTCACAATCTATTTATATTGAGAAACAATGAAAATAAAAATAATTGCACTTGGGAAAATTAAAGAAAAATTTTTAAAAGACGGCATTGACGAATTTCTAAAACGGCTTACGCCATACGCAAGTGTTAAAATTATTGAACTTTCACCTATTGAAATTAAAGACGAAAACCTGACAGAGAAAGTTCTTGAACAAGAAGGTGAAAAGATTTTGTCGCACATAAAACCGCAATCTTACGTAATCACTCTTGAAATTCAAGGCAAAATGCTTTCGTCGGAAGATTTTGCACAAAAAATAGAAGAACTTACAAATGACGGCACGGGCGAAATAATCTTTGTAATCGGTTCATCCTGCGGGATTTCAAAAACAGTCAGTGCACGTGCAAACTTCAAGTTAAGTATGTCAAAAATGACTTTTCTGCACCAGTTTGCCAGATTACTATTAGTAGAACAGATTTATCGTGCATTTAAAATAATTAAAAAAGAAACTTACCACAAATAGCAAAAAAAAATTGTCCTGATTTAATATACACATGAGAATAGAAAAAATAAATAATTACAAAACATACCGCGCAAATTATCCAAATGTGGCAACAAAAAGAAATTTCCAAAATAATCCTGCGTTTTTAACAAACAGCATGGATGCTCTGGCAGCATTAAATAAACCAAATTTTACAGGGAGAACATATGAGCTTGGACTTTCGCATGATGAACTTGTAAAACGTACATCTGATGAGTATTTTTCTACAATCAAACTACTTTCTCCTGATACGCCTCAATATAAGAATTTAGCTGGCGGAGACAAGAAAGCACTCGTTCATCTTACAAAAGCGGCTAATATTATCGGCGAAATAGAGTTAAAACTTGATGATGAAAACAATATTCCGTTTAGAAAATATCTGGAAAAAGAAATTGCAAAAGGCAATGAAGATGCTATTTTGACAAAGAAACTCTTTGACGGACAAAAAGGAATTTTTGCAAAAGATTGGCTTTCAAATCATATATCATTAGCCGCAAACTTACATGTTGTTCCGGGACGCGGAGTATATCCACGAGATTTATCAGTCGATGAATTTCATCAAATTTTAAAAGAAATGCTAGAAAACGGTAAGGATAAGGATGTAGCAAAAATCCTTACACAGCGTTCTGTGGTTGAACGTGACGGAAAGTATTTAAAAGGCATTGATTACGTCGACAAATTCAAAAAAGAATTTGCAATTGTAGCTGACGAACTTGAAAAAGCTGCAAAAGTATCAACAAACACTGATTTTAACGAATATTTAAAACTACAGGCAAAGGCTCTTAGAAAGGCTGCCCCAATGCTTGATGCAAAAGCCGATATTAAATGGGCAACTCTTCAGGATACTCCACTTGAGTTCACAATTGCACGTGAAAATTATAATGATCAGATGACTCAAACAATTTTTGACAACCATGAACTTCTTTATAAATAAATACTTTGTCTGGACACCTTTGATGAAATATGCTGCACAAAGACTACAGAATACTTCAAAAATTTTAAACGGAACTGTAGAAACTCCGCTTGCTGATTATCTTGTTAAGCAGTAATTACTTCAAATGACTTATTGGAAAGCGTTCAAAATAATGCTATAATCAACTCAAAAGGAGATTATAGTATGAGAAAATTTGAACTTAATTTGTCAATAGAAGAACTTGAAAAACGTACGCACAAGGATTATTTGATTACTAAAAAATTCTTAAAACCTGATGCACCGGAATTTTTGGAACTTGCAGAAGGTGATAAACTGGCACTTATTCATTTAGTAAAAGCTGCAAACATTATTGGAGAAATTAATTTACAATTAGATTGTCATGACAACGTTGAGTTCAGAGAATTTCTGGAAGATGAAATAAGCAAAGGTAATAAACAGGCTGAACTTACAAAAATTTTATTTGATGCTCAAAAGGGTATAAATGCGATTGATACAATGTCAAATAAAATCAATTTGGCAAAAGGAATAACAGAACTTCCTGGCAAAGGTGTTTATCCAAAAGATCTTTCAAAAGAAGAATTTCACCAAATCTTAGCCCGTATGGTTAACGAAAACAAAATTGATGAAGTAAAGAAAATTCTAACCCAGCGTTCTGTAGTAGAACGTAACGGCGAATATCTTAAAGGAACAGATTATGTCGATAAGTTCAAAGAAGATTTTTCAAAAATTGCCGATGAACTTGAAAAAGCAGCTAAAACTTCAACAAATGAAGATTTTAACGAGTATTTAAAATTACAGGCAGAAGCTTTCCGAACTGCAGACCCAATGCTTGATGCTTATGCTGATAAAAAATGGGCAACTCTTCAGGATACTCCGCTTGAATTTACCATTACACGTGAAAACTACGAGGATGAAATGACAGGAACTATCGTAGAAAACGCCGAGCTTAAAGATTTACTTGAAAAACATGGCATTTGCCCAACTCCAAAAGACTTCTTGGGCGGACGTGTAGGTATTGTAAACAAAAAAGGCACAGAAGCACTTATGGCGATAAAAAAATATCTTCCCGAACTCGCTAAAAATATGCCATATGCAGATGAGTATGAGCAGAATATTTCTCCTGATGCAGAAACAAAACAAACAATGGTTGATGTAGATATGGTTCAAGCAGCAGGTGATGTTGGTTCGTACAGAGGCGGAATAACACTTGCAGAAAATCTTCCTAACGACGATAAACTGTCACTTACAATCGGCGGAGGCAGAAGAAATGTTTACCACAGACAGATAAGATTTATAAGTGATACTAAGAAACTTCAAGAAAGACTTGATGAAATTCTTGATAAAGAACAACACAAATACTACCTTGACGAAGCAGACCACTGGTTTACAATAGGACACGAAAACGCACACTCACTCGGACCTAAAAAAGGTTGTGAAAAATTAGGTAAATATAGAAATATTATAGAAGAAAACAAAGCCGATATGGGAGCTTTGGCATTTGTTGATTTGTTAACTGAACTCGGAATGTACACAAAAGAACAGCGCAAACAAATTATTGTAACCGTAATTGCTGATAATTTTCTCAAAACGAAACCTACGCTAAGTCAAGCCCACAGAGTTAGAACCGTAATGCAGAATAAATATTTTGCCGAACGTGGTGCATATGACATTATAGACGGGAAAATTCACGTAAATATTGACAAAGTTGTTCCGATTGCAAAAGAAATGCTTGCTGAAATAATTCGATTACAAATTGAAGAAGATTTTGCAAAAGCTGAAAAATATGTAAAAGATAATTTTGTTTGGACTGATAATATGGAAATTATCGGACAAAAATTACAAAAAGTAAGCAAAGCCCTTAATGGTAAAGTCGAAACAAAACTTGCGGATGCATTGGTTATTTAACCAATGCTACCCCTCTTTTTGATAAGCCCAAGCTGAATGGTTATGAATACTTTCAAAAGCTTCACATTCAACTTCAAAAGATTGAACAATTGGGTGATTTCTTAATTTAACAACGGCATCACGTAAAACATCTTCAACAAACTTTGGATTGTCCCATGCTTTTTCTGTAACGAATTTTTCGTCTTGACGCTTCAATAACGGATAAAGCGGGCACGATGCACAACTTTCAATTAATTCTATTAAGTCTTCAATCCAAATTTGTTGATTTTCATCATATGAAACTTTAACAGAGATTAGTGCTCGTTGATTGTGTGCACCGTTATCAGAAATTTCTTTTGAGCATGGACACAATGTTGTAACAGGTACGACCACACCTAAAATAAATTTGTATTCACCTTTATCAATTATACCTTCAAATGAACAATCATAACTCATTGGAGCTTTTAAATTCGTTACAGGTGAACTTTTATCTATAAAATATTTAAACTTGAATTCCAATTCACCACTTTCAGCATGAAGTCGTTTAATAATTTTTTCAAGGCAACCTTTAATATCTACACCGAGAAGATTTTTTGTTTGCCATTCATTTAATACTTCAACAAACCTTGACATGTGCGTACCTTTATAACGTCGTGGTAAAGAAACGCTTACACGTGCTTTTGCATAAACGATTTGATTGGAACTGTTTTTACGCTGAATAATCAATGGTATTTCAATATGTTTAATCCCAACTTTTTGTATATCGACTTCTCTGGTATCTTCAAGGTTTTGAATATCTTTCATATAATAATTTTAGCATAAATATATTTACAATTGACCGAAGCATGAAAATATGTTAAACTAATCACAAAGGAGAGAAGTTTATGTGGCAAATATTTGCAATTGTAGGACTTATAAGTTTGATTTTGGAAATGACTGTTCCCACAATGTTTTTTTTGAATTTTGCTGTTGCAGCTTTTATCACAGCAATTTGCGCCATTTATATTTATGAATGGACGGCATTAGTTATAATATTTGCGGCAATTTCTCTTGTTTCATTGTTATTTTTGCGTCCGTTACTGGTCAAAACAACACACAAAAATCAAGAAACCGGTATTGCGGCAAAGTATATCGGTAAAACCGCAAAAGTTATTGAAACAATTACACCTGAAAAAGGAGTTATTTCAATCTATGACGAACGTTGGGAAGCTCGTGCGGACCACGAAATCCCAACAGGTAAAGAAGTTGTCATTGAAAGAAATGAAAGTTTAGTTATGTACGTTAAGGAAAGGGAATAAAATGAGCTTGTTTTTATTAATTTTAATTGTTGCAATCGCAATTTTTGTTGCAAAAGGTGTAGTAATTGTTCAACAAGCAGAAGTTGTTATTGTTGAACGTTTAGGTAAATATGAAAGAACTCTTGAATCAGGTCTGAATTACATTGTTCCGATTTTGGAAGCTCCACGTGGAATTAGTTGGAAAGTGACTCAACGCTCACTTGATGGCACTGCCTATTCTTACATTAAAGAAAGAACAAAAATCGATTTACGTGAATCTGTTTATGATTTTCCCAGACAAACAGTAATTACAAAAGATAACGTTTCAATCAGTATTAATGCTCTTTTGTATTTTCAAATTGTAGATGCTAAAAGTGCAGTTTATGAAATTCAAAATTTACCGGAAGCTATTGAAAAACTTACACAAACGACCTTGAGAAACCTTGTCGGTCAGCTTGATTTGGATGAAACGCTTGTTTCTCGTGACAAAATTAACAACGAATTAAGAGCAATTCTTGATGAGGCAACAAACAAATGGGGTGTAAAAGTTAACCGTGTAGAACTTCAAGATATTATTCCTCCGTCTGACATTCAATCAGCAATGGAAAAACAAATGAAAGCTGAACGTGACAGACGTGCCGCAATTCTTGAAGCAGAAGGTTTGAAAAAATCAGCAATTCTTAAAGCCGAAGGACAAAAAGAAGCTGCAATTAATCAAGCTGAAGGTGAAAAACAGGCTGCAATCTTAAAAGCTGAGGGTATTGCTCAGGCTCGTGTAATAGAAGCTGATGCAGAAAAAGAAGCTATCGGAAGAATTATCGGAGCACTTGCTGATAAAGGTAAACCCGATCAATATCTCGTTGCAATGAAATACCTTGAAACTATGCAAGCAATTACAAGCGGAGAAAACAACAAAATTGTTTACATGCCGTATGAAGCAACAGGAATTCTTTCTTCCGTTGACGGAATTAAACAAATGTTTGATAAAAATTAAGAGGTGTTAATCACCTCTTTTTTTTGCTAAATTTTCTCTTGCAATAGCCAGACGTTCTTTTAAAAGTTTATTCACTAACTTTAATTTTCTTTCAAATCCAAGTTTTTTAAACATTGTAAATTCATCAACAAAATCTACCATTTTTCCTTTTTTTATTAAATTTTGCATGCCCAATTTATATTGATTAATTTCTGTTTTTAAACTAAATCTGAGACTTTGCAAAGTATCAACAGCAGGTTCATCCGGAATACTATTTAGAATATATTTTACAGGTTTTTCAATAGTTTTCGCAGAAATTGGCAGAGATAAAAACGTCATACGTAATCCGGTTGTTGCTATTTCTGTTTTGTTATCAAATGCGAGTTTTGCACTTTGTAATGTTAAACATTTAGGATTATGTATTTTATCAAACATATGTCCAAATTCGTGTATTGCCGTAAAAGTATCATACAATCCGTTCAAATGCTTAATTAATTTAATATCATAACGTTCCACATCAATTTTTATTTGTGCAGGATTTGCCTCCAGTACATTTATACCTAATCCCATAGTACCGTATGATAATTTACTTGTATTATCAGAAATTGTAAAATTAATTTTGTTGGGTTCTAAAATATTATTAACGGTTTTTCTCAACTGCTCCGCTGTACAATATTCATCAGGCAACTGCTTAAACATTTTTTTCGTCATTTTGTTTGCCATGGCAAAACGAATTGTTTCACTTCCTCGACAAGTGTCTAGCGGTAACTTTGTATTTGATAATCGATTACAAATAAATTTGAGCATATTAATAAAAAAAATAAACAAAATTTTTTTTGCCAATGTTATAAAAGTTTAAAATTATTCATTTTTTCTTATGTTTTTGATAAAATTAAAGCTATAAAACAGAAGAGGAATTAAAGAAAATGATTAAAACACGAATGAAAGACCATAATTGCGGAGAACTTAATCTCAGCAATATCAATGAAGAAGTTACACTTTCAGGTTGGGTTTCAACTGTCAGAGATTTAGGCGGTATTTTATTTATTGAACTTAGGGACCGCTCAGGATTTTTTCAAATAGTTGCTAATCCACAAATCAATCCGCAAGTTCACGCAGCTTTGGAAAAAGTTAGAAGTGAATATGTTATTACTGTAAAAGGTAAAGTGACCAAACGTCCTGAAGAAACTTACAACGAAAAATACCCTACAGGACAAGTGGAAATGTATCCTGAAGCTGTTGAAATTCTTTCAGAAGCTAAAACCTTACCGTTTGTACTTGATGACGATAATGTATCTGAAGACATTCGTTTAAAATACAGGTATCTTGATATAAGACGTGAAGCAATGAAGTCTAAACTGATACTTCGTCACAATATCGTTCAAGCTGTAAGAAATTATCTTAATAATCAAGACTTTTTGGAAGTTGAAACACCTATTTTAATTAAAACAACTCCGGAAGGTGCAAGAGATTATCTTGTTCCGTCACGAGTTCAAGAAGGTAAATTCTATGCACTTCCTCAATCACCGCAAATTTTTAAACAATTGCTTATGGTGGGTGGTATTGAAAAATATTACCAAATAGCAAAATGTTTCCGTGATGAAGATTTACGTGCAGACAGACAGCCTGAGTTCACTCAAATCGACATTGAAATGTCATTTGTAGAACAACCTGATGTTATTAAAGTTGTAGAGGGCTTGATTGTTGATGCGTTTAAAGCTGCAGGGGTTGATGTAAAACCTCCATTCATTCAAATGCCTTGGCAAGAAGCTATGGACAGATTCGGTTCGGATAAGCCTGATACTCGTTTTGGCTTGGAATTGTTTGATATTGGCGATATTATTCTTCAATCGGAATTTGAAATTGTTAAGAAAACTCTTGAAAACGGCGGTATTGTCCGTGGTATCAGAATTCCGGGCGGTGCTAAATATTCAAGAAAAGATATTGATGATATTACAAAACTTGCCGTTTCATTCGGTGCAAAAGCTCTTGCTAATATTATTTACAACGAAGACGGAACTGCAAAATCACCTGTTTTGAAATTTGTTACGGAAGAACAAGCTAAACAAATTCAAGAACGTGCAGGTGCTGAAGCAGGTGATATAATCTTCTTTGTTGCTGATAAACCGAAACTTGTTTATGACATTATGGGAAGATTAAGACTTCACTTCGGTAAATCTTTGAATTTAATCGATGAAAACAAACATAACCTCCTTTGGGTTGTTGACTTCCCGATGTTTGAATGGAGTGATGAAGAAGGCAGATATATGGCAATGCACCACCCGTTCACTTCACCTTGCATTGAAGATTTAGATAAACTTAAAGCAGGTGACTTAGGCAATGTTAAATCAATTGCATATGACATTGTATATAATGGTACTGAACTTGGTGGTGGTTCTGTCAGAATTCACTCTTCTGAAGTTCAATCAGCAATCTTTAAAGCATTGGGTTTAACTGAAGAAGAGGCAAAAGAAAAATTCGGATTTATGGTTAACGCATTGCAATACGGTACTCCACCGCATGCCGGTTTGGCAATCGGTTTGGACAGACTTGTTGCATTACTAGCAAGAACTGACAGTATCCGTGATGTTATTGCATTCCCGAAAAATTCAGGGGCAAAAGATTTAATGAGTGATGCTCCGGGAACTGCTTCTCTTCAACAATTGCGAGAACTTCATTTAAAAAGTACAGTTCAACCTAAATAATATTTAAAAGCTCCCAAAAGGGAGCTTTTATTCTGTCTATCTTAATTTTTTCTGTAATTCAGGTTTCGCTAAACGCATCTGAAATCGTTTCAATGCTGTACGTTTAAATTCTTGTGCTAAATGTTCAAATCCTTCATCTAATTGCAAACCATGATATTTTCCATTCAAAAAGTTTACAAGTCCGGAAACCTCTTTGCCATTATCTAATATAGTACTGACACGTATTGAATCTTGAAATTCAAAGGTATCAGGTGTGTTTTTATAAATATAATCCATCATAGACGAAAAATTTTTAGGCAAATGACGTCCGGTAAATGAATTTTGTGCTAATTTTTGGGGTTGTATTGGTTGAATTTGCATTAATATCTCCTTTTGAATAATATAAATCCTATAATACATTTTTTTGCTATTTTGTAACACAATATTAATTTGTATTATAATAGACTTATGCAAATATTTAGCGAATTGAATATAAATAAAAATTTATCACTTGCTCTTGGCTATTTTGATGGTGTTCATCTTGGACATCAAGCCGTAATAAAATCTGCTGTTGAATTTGCAAAACAAAATAATACGAAATCTGCAGTAATTACATTTAAAGATCATCCGTGTTGTCACTTTTATGGAGTTTGCCCGAAATATATTTTGTCCAGAAAACAGCGTGAAGAAAAAATAGCGGAACTGGGTGTTGATTATTTGTACGAACTTAATTTTGATGATTTATTATGTTCACTTTCAGCAAAAGATTACTTAGAAAAAGTTTTGATTAACTATTTTGCACCAAAATCAATTTCTACAGGATTTAATCATTATTTTGGTGTACAAAAATCCGGAGATGTGTATTTTTTACGAGAAAAACAAACCGATTACGGATACAAATACTTTGAAATTCCGCCGGCAAAAATTGATGATGAAATAATAAGTAGTACTGCCATAAGAAATTTACTTCAAAATGGTGAAATTCAAAAAGCTAATAAAATGTTGGGTTACGAATTTTTTATTACTGGAAAAGTTGTTGAAGGACAAAAATTAGGACGTAAACTGGGATTTAGAACCGCAAATTTAGTTTATCCACCGGAGTTAATAGATATACCTTTCGGTGTGTATCAAACAAAAATCAATGAATATAATGCCGTAACAAACTTTGGAATTAGACCTACTGTTTCTAATGAAAAACAACCTGTTATAGAAACGCATATTCTTAATTTTGATGAAAATATATACGAGCAAACAATATCCGTTAACTTTATCAAAATGCTACGTGTTGAACAAAAATTCAATTCTATAGAAGACTTAAAACAACAAATTTTAATTGATATAAATAAGGTGGAAAATCCAAACTAACTTTCCACCTTATAAATTATTTTTTGTTTAAGAATCCTGCCATTGTTGGAGTGCTTGACGGAAGCCATTCAGTTGCAACCTTGTTCATATACTTAGCTTTCGTTTCAGCAAAATCTTTTTCGGTTCTATTCTTTGTCATTTTTTCACAAACATTTGTAAGCCATATAATGAAACTTGGAACAAGAACTAATGTTGATAAGAAACCAAATGCACTGTTGCAAGTTTTAGCTTTTTTCAACAAACCATTTTCTTCTTTGAATAAATTATAGAATTTAGTGATTAATTCAGTTTTATTTTTGTTTGCATTTTTCAAAGCGTTCTTAATTTCATCAACTGTAGCATTTTTGTAAGATTTTCCATTAAACTCTTGAAGGATTTCTTCAACTGTAGTCTTAACATTTTTATCCATAGAAAATGCTTTTTTGATGTTTCCGCCACTCTTTTCAATAAATTCAATAAAGCCTTCGACACCGCCTTTATATTCTTCAAGATTAGTGTATTTGATATTTAATTGTTTTGTTGATAATACACCATGTCTTGTATCATTCGGATTTAAGTAATCGATAGTTTTTTGGAATATATTTCGTCCTTCAAGATTTTTCTTGTTAAGTGCCAAACCTGTAAGTTTAGTAAACATATCAGAAAAACCTCGAGCAATTGCTTTAGCACCAAATAACAAAGCCGTAAAACTTGTAACGTCACGAACACCAATTTCGCCGTAATCATACTTGTCTTGAGCATGTTTTAATCTGGGAGGAATACAAAAGCCATATAATAAAACCGGCATTGCTGTTCCAGAAAGTATATTTCCGTTAAGTTCAAATATGTTGGAAATACCTTTTGCTGTTTTTTCATTAAATACCTTCTGACCGCCTTTTTCTAAAACTTGTCCAAATCCTGTAAATGCAACATCTTTTGAGCCTTTATTAGCAGTATCGTTTGCATTTGCAATATTATCGGCTTGAGTTTCCGATAGTGCCGGATTACCATTTAAGCCCATATTGTAAAGCTTTGGAATTTGAGTAAAGAACGCTGCTACAGCCGCAAAAATACCAATATTTGTAAGTATTCTTGAACCCATTCTGCGGTTTGCAAAACTTTTTACTGCATTTGCAATTTCATCAGCAGAAGCACCTTCTTTTATTACTTTTTTAGTATTATGAACAGCATCGCCAAAATAATCTTTCATAGCAAGCAACAACTCACCTGTGCTGCCACTTTTAGTACCTTTTGAACCAACAAATTCAGCAACGTATTCATTAATAGTACCGCCAATTTTACTCTTTTTAAGTTTTGCAAAAGATTCTTCAACAGTTCCAATCTCTGCAATTCTTGTGGCTTTGGCTTTCTTATTCAATGATTTATTAGCATTGACATTTTCTATTGCAATCTGTCTGGCTGTGTAATCTTTTGCAATGGTATTAATTTCTTCCGCACTTAATTTTTCTGCATTCGGGAGGTGGTCATTAATACTTGTATTAATAACATTTGTGAAAACACGATGATAAAAATCTGCCTTATTTGGCGTTCCTGAAGTTAAATTTTCAAGATTTGCACTGGCGAACTCAGCGAACGGTTTTGTGAAACCGTCAATATAATCTAGTTTTACTGCATTACCACTGCCAAAGAACCTTTTTATAACCGGTAATAACGCTACCGGAATAAGGACTGCACTCGGACCTGTAACGACTTCACGAATACCTTCTTTTCTTGCAAAAGCCCAATTGTATTCATGTTTTGGATTACCTTTTTTATCATAAATGACATTACCGTTTTCGTCAGTTTTTTCTTTACCGCCACGTAATATCCCTTTACCGACACGAGGAGCAACAAATCCCAAACCGTCTTGAATAACAAACGATGTAGCATATCCGCCTTTGTCAATAAAATCCATTAGACCTACAACAGGATTTATACCTGTGAAAGCTACATTATTATTTTTTTGATTATTTTGATTTTTTTGATAATTACGTCTGTTATCTATTGACGATATTTGAACTGATTTTACTGCCATATCCCTACTTTACTAATCTACACATATTTAATTTAAAAATTCTAACACATGATTATTGCTATTTTTATTTCCTATTTTAAGAAAAGTTTACAACAAAATAAATGTGTCCAGTACACTTATTATAGCGAATACAAAATTAAAAGCAAGTGATTTACTACATTTGTAATAGTAATGTTACAAAACTTCACATATGTGTGTGAATAAGTTATGTTTGACATCAAAAACATACTATTATAAACTTAAGGAATGGAAGTAACTGTAATAGGAGCAGGCTTAGCTGGTTCAGAAGCAGCTTTACAGCTTGCAAAAAGAGGAATAAAAGTTAAATTATACGAAATGCGTCCCGTTAAAACTACGGGAGCACATGTTTCTGACAAATGTGCAGAATTTGTTTGTTCAAACAGTTTAGGTGCGGCGGATTGTTCAAACGCAAGCGGTTTATTAAAGCATGAAATGGAACTTTTAGGTGGCGAATTAATTAAAATAGCCAGAGCATGCGCAGTTCCTGCAGGTAATGCACTTGCAATTGACAGAGAATTGTTCTCAAAAACCGTAACAGATAGAATTACAAGCAATGAAAATATAACTCTTATTCGTGAAGAAATTACAGAAATTCCAAACGGAAATGTTATCATTGCATCAGGACCTTTAACGAGTGATAAGTTTGCCGAAAGTATCAAGAATTTCACTCAAAGTGAGCATTTACACTTTTTTGATGCAATTGCACCGATTGTAGAAAAAGACAGTATAAATTTTGACAAAGCGTTTTATGCAAGTCGATATGATAAAGGCGAAGCCTCCTACATAAACTGTCCAATGAACGAGGAAGAATATGAAAAATTTTATAACATATTAATTAATGCTCCAAAAATTGAACTCAAAGAATTTGAAAAAAATGCAAAATTTTTTGAAAATTGTCTTCCTATTGAAGTTCTTGCTTCTCGTGGTGTTGATACTCTCCGCTTTGGTCCGATGAAACCAGTTGGACTTATTGATAAAAGAACAGGTGAAGAAAATTATGCAGTTGTTCAACTTCGACAAGATAATTCAGCAAAAACATTATACAATCTGGTCGGATTTCAAACAAATCTAAAATGGGGAAGCCAAAAAGAACTTTTGCAGGCAATTCCGGGTCTTGAAAACGCTAATATTGTCAGATATGGAGTAATGCATAGAAACACATTTATTAATTCACCAAAAATTTTGAATGCGACATTACAAACAAGAACTCGAAAAGATTTATTCTTTGCAGGGCAAATAACAGGAACCGAAGGTTATACTGAATCTATTGCAACAGGGCTTTTAGCCGGTATTAATATGGCAAAACTCCTTACAGGCATGCAGTTATTGGAATTACCACAAGAAACCATGCTTGGAGCTTTAACTCATTATATCAGTGATGAAACACATGAAAAATTTCAACCAATTAATTCAAATTGGGGAATAATGCCACCTGTTGAGTTACCTAAAAAAGAACGTAAAAACAAAAAACTAAAAGCCGAACTTATGTCCAAACGGTCAACTGAAACTATAACTAGCTTGATTAAGCTTTAGCATCCAATTGTTTAGTTTCAGGTTGTTTTTCATTTTCTTTTTTTTCGAAACCAAGCCATTGCATCATCGGGTGAATAGTATGGTGGCTAATTTGAGGCGCAATAACAGCCAAACCAAGTACAGAACCGATAAGAGAACCCAATTCAACAACACCTTTTACTAACGGGTATTTAGGCGGTTCTTTTTGGTTACGAAGGTCTTCGTACAATTCAGTATTTTTAAATAAGTTTCTGTTTTGTAATTTTCTTAAGTCATGACGACGGTTTGTATGCCCTTTTGAAGCATATTTATGATAATTATTAAATTCTTTTGCAGAGCAGAATTTTGTAAATTCCGGAGAATTTTTGAATATTTTTTTACCTGCATAAAAAGCACCATTTTTGAATATTGGTGTAATTACTGCCAAATAAATAGCAAGACAGGTAGCTTGATATAAAAATTCTTTTGCTGCTGCATATTTTTTAGTTTCAGGCTTTATATCATTGTCAATAAGAATAAACCCAGGCCTTCCCATAGCTTTTAGAGATGTTTCAATAGAAACGGAAGCTGCAGTATTTTGTGCAATATTTGCGAGTGTTGAATTAGAAAGTCCATTTGCGATAGCACTTATCATACGCCACCTACTTTCATGCCTGATGGTTGTGAAACTTGATATAATGTTGCAAAACTACTCAATTGCTGATGCTTGTGGTCATTTTTTAAGCTGAATTTGTTTAATTTAAACTCTGATTGAGTATTAATATCAAGTTTCTTTTTATCATTATTATCTTTTTGAATTACATTCATTAAGGGCTTAATTGCGACAGAACAAAGTGCCGGAATAACAACCAGTGCTGCAGTACAAACACCAATAAACATAAGGTTTTTTTGAAGTTTAGGGAGGTTGTTATCAGCAAGTTCCACAGCCTGCTTGTAAGCACTTTTTACTTTTGAGCCTTGATCACCGGATTTATACTTTGCATATAAATCTTTATTCATGAAATTTTTCGGTTTAGCAAAAACACCGGAAAGTTTTCCTGCCATTTCACCACAAGCCCAATATACCGGAATTGCAATAATTTCAGTTAAACCTTCACGAATTGCCGTATATTTTTTTGTTTCAGGATTTTCCGTCTTATCCATCATTGTGAACATTGGACGGCAAATTCCCTTAACTGTAGCAATTGCCATTACTACATAAGTTGGTTTATTATTTTTCCCTAAAGCGGTACATAATTTTTCTAGTTTGTTTACAAAAGCCATTTCAATATATCTCAAGTTCGTAAATAAAAAATGTTGTTAGTTTTACACTAATATATTACAATAAATTTACAATTGCAAGAAAATAAGATATAATTAATGAACAAACAAGTTATTTGTATCGTTATATTTGTACAGAGGTTAAAACATGACAGATAAATGTACTAAATACGAAGCTTTATTTACATTTGCAGATAAAAAAACTTTTCACGAACATTTGAATAATTGCAAAGATTGTCAAGCTGAACATGAAAAAATGGAGCAAGTTTCCGCTCTTATTAAAGAAGTAAAACCATATTATACTCAACGACGTAAAAATATGGCTAAAGTAAAAATAGCTTGTGCTGTATTTGCAATGTGTTTATCCGCAACGACACTGGGAGTGATTAATTTTAATACCGATATTTCGGACACAATCAAGTATGGAACAACCTTAACAGCGGAAGATTTAGGTTTACCTGTTGATTCGTACGGTTTTTTAATGGTAGAGTAGATGGATTTTAACGAAATAATAAAGAAAAATCAAAATAATGTAAAAAGTATAATAAAACTTATTACAAAAGAGCACAATGAGGACCTTGAACAAGAGGTTTATATAAAAGTGTGGAAAAGCAGACATAAATATGCCGAACAAGGTAAATTTAAAAGCTGGATAAACGTTATTGCAAAAAATGTTTCAAAGGATTACCTCAAATCTGCACATTTAAAACATAATCAAGAATTAGATGAAATAACATTAAATACAATTAAAGATAAAAAACAAGTTCCTGAATTAAAAGTAATTCAAAACGAACGTCAGACAGAAATTATTAACGCAATAAATTCACTAAAACCAAAATTTAAAGAAGTAATAATTCTTTGTGAAATTCAAGGCTATACTTACGAGGACTGCGCGCAAAAACTAAAGTGTCCGCTAGGTACGGTAAAATCAAGAATTTACAACGCAAAAAAAGAATTAGCACAAAAGTTAGAACATTTAATGAAAGGGTAACATTATGAAAAGAACACTTATTTTGGCAAGCTTGCTTGCATTCACAATGGCAACTGCAATTGCGGCAGAAACACCTGTTGCAAATCAACCTGACAGACCGGAACCACCTGCTATTGTGAAACCGGAAGGTAATTTCAAACATCCGCCAAAACCTGAAGTTTTTGAAAAACGCCTAAAACTTACAGAAAAACAAAAAACTCAAGCTAAAGAACTTCGCCAAAAAGGGCATGAACAAATGAAGCCTATTATGGAACAAATTAAGGCTAAACACGATGAAGCCGATATGGTTAGAAAATCCAAAATAGTTGCTCGTGACCAAAAAGCTCAACTTGATAAAATTGATGCAGAGTTAAGAGATTTGCACAGACAAGCGCACGAACTTCGTATGCAAAACATGAAAGAATTTGAGTCAATTCTTACTAAAAAGCAAAAGAAAGAATTAGCAAAAATTAAAAAAGAAGGCAGAAAAGAATTTGAAAAAAATCACAAACGTCCGCCAATGTTTGGTCCAGAATTCAGACCGGGGTTTGGACCGGGACCTGAAATTTTACCGATGCCACCGGTAAGACCGGTTGTAAAATAAGAAAAAAGGCTGATAAAATATCAGCCTTTTTTGTAATATAATTTCATTATGCTACAGATTATTGATAAAGCTCAAATTACGCATAATTTGACTAAAGAGGAAATAATTTCTCTTTTGATTGATAATACTTATAATAAAGAACTTTTTGCAGCTGCTGATAATGTTCGTAAAGAATTTGTGGGGGATGAAGTTCATTTACGTGCACTAATTGAATTTAGTAATATTTGCAGATGTAACTGTGAGTATTGCGGGATTCGTTGCGGAAACCAAAATGCACACAGGTATAGATTATCAAAAACTGAAATCCTAAATTTTGCAAAACAAGCAATTGATTTTGGATATAAAACAATTGTTATGCAAAGTGGCGAAGATATGTATTATTCAGCGGACTTGCTTGCTGAAATTATTCAAGAAATTAAAAAATATGATGTCGCTGTTACGTTAAGTATCGGCGAACGAACAACTGATGAATACAAAATTCTTAAGAATGCAGGTGCGGATAGATTTTTACTTCGCATTGAAACTACAGACAAAAATTTATATAAAAAATATCATCCAAATATGGATTTTGAAAACCGTAAAAGGTGTTTGCATGATTTAAAAGAACTTGGATTTGAAACGGGAACAGGCTGTCTTGTAGGCTTACCCGAACAAACTATTGAAAGCCTCGCTGACGATATACTTTTCTTCAAAGAACTTGATGCTGATATGATAGGTATTGGTCCGTTTATTCCGCACCCTGAAACACCATTAAAAAATGCTAAAGGTGGAGATTTTTGGCTTGCATTAAAAGTTATGGCAATAACAAGACTTTTAATGCCTGATATAAACATTCCCGCAACAACAGCAATGGAAACTTTAATCACAAACGGACGATTAATTGCACTTCAAAGCGGTGCAAATGTTGTAATGCCCAATGTTACAGATGCCGATTACAGAAAACAATATGAAATTTATCCGAATAAAACAAATGTAAACTATAATGATTTAAAAGATAAATTAAGGTTAATAGAGAGAACAATTTCAACAAATTGTGGATTTAGAGGAAACAATAATGAAAATCGCAAATAATATGACTGAACTCATCGGAAATACTCCGCTTGTAAAAATAAACAAATTGACCAATGCCAATATATATGCAAAAGTCGAATACTTCAACCCTGCCGGCTCTATTAAAGACAGACCCGCACTAAATATGATTAAAAAAGCAGAACAAAAAGGACTCATAAATAAAGATACAGTAATTATAGAACCGACAAGCGGTAATACAGGTATCGGACTTGCTATGGTTTGCGCTATAAAAGGTTACAGAATGATTTTAACTATGCCCGAAACAATGAGCCTCGAACGACGAAAATTACTAAAAGCTTATGGTGCCGAATTAGTTCTTACTGACGGTGCGAAAGGCATGCAAGGTGCAGTTGATAAAGCAATAGAATTAAGCAACGAATACCCTAATTCATTTATCCCGCAACAATTTAACAACCCTGCAAATCCTGCTTCTCACGTTGAAACAACTGCAGAAGAAATCTGGAATGATACAGATGGCAAAGTCGATATAGTTGTTGCAGGTGTTGGTACCGGCGGTACAATTACGGGAATTGCAAAAGGGCTAAAATCTCATAATCCAAACATAATAGCCATTGCTGTTGAACCGGAGAGTTCACAAGTGCTTGCGGGTCAACAAGCCGGAATACACAAAATCCAAGGTATCGGAGCAAATTTTATTCCTCAAAATTTTGACCCAAATGTTGTAGATGAAATATTTCCGGTATCCGATGAAAATGCTATAGATACAGCGAAAAAATTAGCAACTCAAGAAGGAATATTGTGTGGAATTTCATCCGGAGCAGCCATGTATGCAGCCTTAAAAATAGCCGAAAATCAGGAAAATAAAAACATTGTTGTCATACTTCCTGATTCCGGCGAAAGATATTTATCTGGCACTTTGTTTGATTAATTATTGCACACATATAGTCTGTACGTTGTCGCTAGCACGGCCTCGATGGTCGTCATACCAGCGTGTATATGTATAACCGAATTCGCGGGAATTCGCAGTTTTGTGGTTATACTCTCCGCTTGTCCACACATAGTTGTTACCGTAGTAGCCAATCCCTGATGCCTTTGCTTCGTCCATTGTTAGGTTTGATACATTGTTTTTAGCCTGTACTTGGTCTGTGTTGTAGATGTAGTTAGCTATTTTTGCTAACTGTGCGGCTGATGTCATTTTAGTAGTTCCGCCGCACGCTTCCACTGCACCTGCCCAATAATCTCTCGAACCAAATTCTGAAGACAAGCAATAATTTATTCCATACTCACTCATAAATGCTAAATCTTCCTCATTTGTTGTTGTACCATTTTCATCACAGCCCTTCCAGACATGCGGTGTAGGTACAAACGGAGCCCCATAACATGTTCCGCCAATCTCAAATGCACATTTGCTACCGAGTTGTGTTACGTTTATTGCTCGCAAGTCTTTACCAGATGTATTTGGTTTTGAAAATCCAGATGTATCATAAAGTATTGCTACACATGCTGTTCCCGTAACTTGATTACTGAATTGGTCTTGATGGCAAGTATTTGTTGGATTATACGCAATCAACCCGTTTGTACCATTATTCAATTGAAATCCTAATACTTCTGTATCCCAATCCTTTTGCCCAAAATGTTTTGCTGTTTTAACTGTTGTAATATCTACTTCTTCGGGAGTTGCTTCACCTGAACCCCACCATACTGTATCTGAAAAACAATCAGTTAGTTTATCACTATCACAAACTTTAACTATTTTTAAATGATTAGATAATTCATCCACAAAATCTTTAGTAGTTCTGTAACCCGCTAAAGTACCTTGTGTATTCATAACTTTTAAAGCTTGTTCTAATTTTGCTTCAAAAACAGTTGCAGCAGTATTCCAACCTTTTTCTTGATTGTTTGCAATAAGTGTCGGCACAGTCAAC
>CAYUIW010000014.1:0-30841 GCA_964444905.1 uncultured Muribaculaceae bacterium | reverse complement strand
ATGATACGTCTGGATTCAGCAAGCCGAATACGAGTGGTAAAGATATGAGAGCTATCAATGCAGAACTTGGTGGAAATTGTGCGTTTAAGAGTGGTAGTACTTGTTTTGGAACTCCGTTCTTTCCGACACCAATGACCTTAGCTGAATGTGTAGGAGAGAATGCTAACTCATACGGATCTCCAGCAGGGACAGAGACATCTAAATTAGGTATAAAAAAATGTTATTATTTCGATGAGTACTGGACCGGTGCAGTAAAAGCTTGCGGGGGTGTACAAAACATGCCAACAAGAGCACAGTTGGCGGAGATTGCTAACTACATCTACAACACTGACCAAGTGCAGGCTGAAAGCAGGGTATTTGACCTAACAATGGACACAAACAAAGCTTCTTCTCTTGGTTTTACGCTAAACTCAAATAACAACTTTTACGTTTGGTCCGAGGAACTGGATCCCGTTAACCCCAACAACGCATACTATCGTGTCTTCTACCCAACTAAAGCACTTACCGGCAGCTACAACCGCGACGTAAGCGGACTACAGGCAGTATGTATAAAATAATTATATGAATTTTATTGGACTGAGTTATTTATAAATAACTCAGTTCAATAATTCTAAATTTTGAGTAACAAATGTTGTAACCAATTCTTTTACACTATCGGATTGAACACGGCATTTTACTTTACCTTCGGGGTATTTTTGATAGTGGTATGCAGATGATAGCACCATAATTTTTGTCGCATCAAGGATATTTAATTGTGACAAATCAAGTGATATTTCAGGACAATCAAATTTATTTATATAATTTTTTACATTATCAAGTATTTTTTCCGAATTTCCGCAATTAAAGTCAATATATTTATTTTTTATTACATTTTGAACCATAATACAATTTGAGTCGATAAACAGCAAACCAATCTTTAAGATTTTATAAATTTTTAATACGTTTAGCTGATATTTATTGTATAATTATTTTTGAAGGGGAATTGAAATGGCAGAAACTATGACGGTAAAATCTATTAACGATTTGGCAAAAGAAGTTTTGACAATCGAAGCAAATTCTATTTTAAAATTAATAGATAACATTGGGGACAATTTTGATAAGGCGATTGAACTTTTATACAATTGCAAAGGGCGTGTAATTGTTACGGGAATGGGCAAGTCAGGGCTTATTGGTAAAAAGATTGCGGCAACGCTTTCATCAACAGGTACTCCGTCATACTTTCTTCATCCTGCCGAAAGTACACACGGAGATTCCGGCATAATAACCCGTGAAGATGTTGTTATCGCTATTTCAAACAGCGGTGAAACGCAAGAATTAATGAATTTGTTACCACTAATCAAAAGATTTGGAGTTCCTATGGTTGGTATGACCGGCAAAATGGAATCTACACTTGCAAAATCAAGTGATGTTGTTCTTGATATTTCCGTAGAACGTGAAGCGTGCCCGCTTAACAAAGCTCCTACTGCAAGTACTACGGCAACTCTTGCAATGGGTGATGCTTTAGCTGTTTGTTTGCTCGAAAAACGAGGATTTACAAAAGAAGATTTTCTTATTTTTCATCCGTCAGGAGCGTTAGGCAAAGGATTTTTATATCGTGTTGAGGATTTAATGCTTGCAGAAACTGCTAAACTTCCGATAGTTTCGGAAAACGAAACTTTCACAAGCGTTATTGAAACAATTTCTAAATTTAAGCTTGGCATGGCAATTATAGTTGATACTTCAGGCAAAATCGCCGGTGTTCTTACTGATGGCGACATAAGAAGAACCCTGATAAAATATCCCGATACGGTTGCATTGCTTGTAAAAGATGTGATGACAGTTAATCCGAAACGAATTTCAAAAGGTGATTATGCGGCAAGTGCATTGCATTTAATGGAAAAATACTCCATTACTGCACTCGCTGTTGTTGACGAACACGACAAACCTATAGGAGTAATTCACATTCATGACATTTTGAAAGCAGGAGTTGCATAAAATGAATTTAAAAGAGAAAGCTAAAAAAATTAAACTTATGGCGTTTGATTGTGACGGAGTTTTAACAAACGGCGATGTCACTTATGACGAAAACGGTATCGAATATAAAACTTTTAATGTGAAAGATGGACACGGATTGGTAAGAATGGCTAAATCCGGTTTTATCACGGCTATTATTACCGCTCGTAACAACGGAACAGTTGAACATCGTGCAAAAAATCTTAACATAACCGAACTTCATCAAGGGAAAAAATATAAGCTCCCGACATTAGAAGAATTGAAAGAAAAATACAATCTTTCTTATGATGAAATTTCTTATATGGGAGATGATTTGCCTGATATTTGCTGTTTGGAAAAAGTAGGATTGGCATGTTGTCCGAATGATGCTGTGGATGAAGTTAAACAAATTTGTCACTTCATCGCTTCTAAAGACGGCGGACGTGGTGCCGTTCGAGAGTTGTGTGATTTTATCCTTGAATGTCAAGGTATTGAAAAAGACTGTATAGTTTCAGAGGGAGGAAATAATGTACGAAATTAAGACACAAGCGTTCTTTTCTGCTGCTCATCATTTACTAAATTATGACGGAGAATGTGAAAATCAGCACGGACACAACTGGATGGTTGAAGCTTATGTAAAAGGTGAAACTCTTGATAAAAGTAATATTTTGATTGATTACAAAGTACTAAAACGTGAGTTGAACGCTGTTTTGGATATGCTTGACCATAAAGATATAAATGAGTTACCTGAATTTAACGGTGAAAGTCCTTCAAGTGAAATGATTGCGAGTTTTATTTATTACAGGCTTAAAGAAAAAGTTGTACAATTAAGTAAAATTTCAGTATGGGAAACTCAAACTTCTTGTGCCAGTTTTTATGAGGAAGATTAATTTATGAATTTTATACAAGCAATTTTGATGGGGATAGTACAAGGATTGAGTGAATTTTTGCCAATATCAAGTTCTGCTCATCTTGTTTTTACATCTAATTTTTACAAAGTTTTTAAAGGTATTGAAATAATTCAAGAATCAAATGAAGAAATATTCTTTGATATAATGCTTCATTTCGGAACTTTAATCGCAGTTCTTATATTTTTCAGAAAGGAAATCGCTGAAATTTTGCAAGCTTTATGGCAAGGAATAAAATCAAAAGATTTTTCTAATTATAATGCAAAGTTAGGACTTTATATTTTGCTTGGTACTGTTGTGACTGTTGCTATTGCTTATCCTATGGAAAAAATTGCGGAAAATTTAGTGTATTCACCGTCAATAGTCGGTATTTTGCTTGTAATAACCGGTTTTGTATTGTTTTATAGTGAATATCGTTCTAAAAAAACTCCTATAAAAAAAGAAGTTGATTTAAAAAGTTCAATTCTTATAGCAATGGCTCAAGGGCTTGCGGCACTTCCGGGCTTTTCTCGTTCCGGATGGACTATTGCAACAGGATTATTTAATGGTTTAGATAGATTAACTGCTGCAAGATATTCGTTCCTGCTAAGTATTCCTATTATTTTGGGAGCTTCAATGGTTTATCCTTTTATTAAAATCGATTTGCACGAAGCTATAACTTACAATTGGAACGCAATTATACTCGGAACTTTGGTTTCAGGTGCTGTTGGATATTTATGTATTAAATATTTTTTAAAATTTTTGGCAAAATTTTCACTTGCTATATTCGGGTATTACTGCTTAATTGCAGGAATTTTTACAGCGGTATTCTTCACTGTCTTTGCATAAAACCTTTGTAAATAAATGTAAAATTAATAGCAAAAAAAATTTTTGACATGTCTTATATGTACAAAATACATGTGGAGTAAAAATGTTATTACCGGTTAGTAATATAAACACAAAAGTTAATTTTAATGCTAAAGACGATAAAGATAGCAAAGAGGGGAAAAAATTACCTTATGCTGATGATACGTTGTTGAAAAATAATTTTTCAACACGCACACGCATTGGTTTTGATAAATTGACAAATGCTTTTACGGTTTATCCAGTAAAAGGACTTAAGGGTGACAGAAACGCCAATTTCTATGAATTTTTGACGATGGGCACAGTTCCTTATTTAATAGGAAGTGGCATGCTAATGTCAGTTTTTAATTCGGCAAACAAATATTTTAACCCTAATTCAAAAATGGTTGCTTCCGCAATAGGACAAAAAATGGCCCTTGGAGTTTTGCTCTATGGCATATTGAAAGGTGTTTCAAAATCACTTGTAACTGCACCGGTAAAATGGCTTACAGGTGTTGACACAGAACTTCCTTATGCAAAAGTTAACTATGGATTGCCCAATAATGTAAATGATACTGATATTACAAGTATTGAATATCATAAAGTCTTTGAGAGTAAAGAATTTCCACGTTGGGATTTACTTTACGGACACGAATCAAAAGGTGAAGTCAGAAACGCTTACTTTGATAAAATTGCAAAAAAACTCGGACTTGGTACAAATTTAAAAGATTCCGACCAAGAAGCTAAACCTATAATTAAAGAAGTTGCAGTAAAAACAGATATGGCAAAAATATTATCCTCATATATGTGGGCTGCAACCGGTGTTTGTTTAGCTTTTCAACAACCTTGGGAAAATTATTTCAAAATAATGACTTTAAAATTCTGGAAAAAAGACAAGTTTGTACAATCATTGAGAGTTCTTAAAGATAGTTTTTGCGACAGTGCAAAAGAACTTTGGCATGGTCCGAAAGATGCAAAAGGGATAGCTAAACATGCCGGCAAAGGAATGGTTGGTCTTGCTGTATTGTCATCAGTTTTAGGTGTAGCAAATGCTGTAATTCCGGCAAAACACAAAGCGAATTTGAGATCATCGCACGTTATGGATAAAGACAGAAAGATTGAGGTAATGTAATGCAAACAAATTTACTTCAAACTTATATGAATAATAACAGACCAACAAGAGATCTTGATATAAAACAAGAACTTTCTAATCGTACATTTATAAAACCGTTAGAAGCAAGGGGTAAATTATTAAAAAACGGTGTTCTTGAAACTCCTGTAACAATAGCAAAACATATTGCTTATGATGCAAATTCCGTCAAAAAATCAGCAAAAGGGAAATCTAATGACCATGAACTGGGTAAAGTCAATGATGTCGGGATGCGACTTGGCGGGCTTGCGATAGCAGTATATTTGGCTTCAAGAAAACAAACTCCGTTAACTAAAGTTATGGAATTTGTAGGATTAGCATCATTTTTCGGTGCAATGGCTATTTGGCCTAAATTAGCTTTGCAACTTCCTGCAAAACTTATCCACGGTTTTAATATAAAACAAAAATATGAAGACAGTTTCAAAAGAGAAAAACCTTTCTATCAAGACCCGCAATATTTACCTTGGGATTTGTATAGCGATAAAAAAATCAACAAAATCGGTAATTATATGGGTGTAGATAAAAATATGCCAAATCGCCGTGAATTTATTCAAGAAAAAATGAAAAAAACTGCTGTTCAAAATAACACCCTTTGGATGTTAACAGCCGGTTTTGCAACACCAATAATGAGTGCTTTGATTTGTAATTTGTCAGAAAAACCAATTAATAAATATCTTGATAAGAAAAAAGAAGAAATTGCAAACGCAATTCCCAAAAATTTCCCTCAAGAAGCCGAAAAACATATTAATCAAAAATATGTTGAAGATGTTGCAGCTTTATTAAATGCAAACAAAGATGCAACATTAACACCTGAGCTTGTTAAAAAGATAAAAGTCGCAATGTCAGAAGTTCTTGACCCTGTTACTACAAAATCTTTAGAATTAGATTTAAATAATATATTAAATATTCATACCAAAGAATTTTCTATAAACAACGAAGCGGTTGAAAAAGTAATTGAAAACTCTAAAAAAGCTTTGGCAAAACATTTTACAGATGAACAAATTACTACAATAGTTCCGAGTGCAGAAAAAATTACATCTTTATTGGAAGCTAAAAATCTTTTAAATTGCAACGTTGACAGTAATGCATTACAAAAAGCATTTGCTGTTATTGGCAGAGAATTTAAAACAAATGCAAAAACTTTAAATTTAGATAGTGAAGCTCAATTATTCTTTAATGCGGCACTGTTTAACAAAGAAATCAATAAAGGTCCGATAACATCAGCTCTTCGTATAAATCCGATGAATAAATTAACAGAACCTATGATTAATAATTTACGTGAAATATCCGAAGTTTTAAAAACATTCAAAGCTGAATGTGGTGCCCTTGACAAATATGTTTACCTAAAACTTGCTCAAGCACCTGAAACAAATCTTGCTAATGCTTGGAATGATGTTATGGACAGTATGCTCAAGGCATTTAAAATTTCGAATGAGGAAATTACGGCAACCAGATATGATGCCAGAATTATGAATAAGTTGTTCAGAGAAAAACTGGAAAGTATATCCTCTAATGATACCGAGTACAAACGAGTAGTTGAAATTTTAAGCAGTAAATTGGCTCAAATAGATGAACGTATGAAAGGTTTTGATATGTCCGCCGCTTCAAGTGAAAGCTATGCAAGCCTTGTTAATTCAACATTTGATAAAGCTGCTGAAAATTTAAAAACAAAATGTCCTCAAACCGCAAGAAGTTTAGTAGGTTTATTCAAAGATGATCCGAAACAAGTTGTAGAAGATGCCGGTTCATTGAAAAATGTTTATAAGATGTATGTAAGTAACAGACTTACAGGTGTTAGAAGTTCATTGTACAGAATTATTAATGCTTTAGATGTTTACAGGAGAATTTCAACTAAACAATTCGGTAATGTTTTGGATGCAAAAATGCCAATTGAAGTTAAAGAAGAACTTCTTGAAATGATTAAATGTATGGCAACAGAAGGTAAAATAGGCGATTTCCTTACAAAATTCTATGTTTTGAGAAATCCAAATCCTTGTTTGGAACTGGGAGATGTTACTATTCAAAACGGTAAAGTAATTAATAAATATTTCAACCCTGAAGAAATAGCACAAAAAGTTGATTTACCACACGATATGACATTCTTCCAAAATGTTATGAAGTTCATCTTTGGTGAACCAATGCATGCTGATACACAGCAAATAACAAATTCAACAATATTATCTCAAAAATTAAAAGAATACAGACAAGCTTCTTTTGAGGCTTTAACAAATCATAAATATTTCTTTAAACCATTCCACGTATTAAGCGATGTTGATAAATATACATTGCATAACAAATTCCTTATTACCGGTATGCCACTTGACCATATGGCTGCAAAAGCCGGCAGAAATGCATATAACACAGGGAAATGGTTCAAAATGTTTGGCGGAATTGGTGCTGTATTAACAGGTGTTACAGTTCTATCACAGTTCTTTTTCGGAAGAATGAAAGAACCCGAAAGGAAAGAAGCATGATAAATCCGACGAATTTATTAATTCAAAAAGTTAATATTATTAATTCTCAACAGGTTAATAAAAATGCGGAAACTCCTGTTTCATCGCAAATGCATTCAGGTAACTTACTTGAAAAATTTTTAAACAATTCAGCAGTTATAAATGCACCGTTGGTAAGTAAAGTTGAACAAACTCCTGTGGCTCCTGTTGCTTACAAAAACAACCTTCGTTCTTTATTCAGACACAATGAGGCTAAAATTCTTGCAATAATTCCAAGAACTTTTAACGCAAAAGATATTAACGGTAATGAATATATTGATGGTAACGAACAACACGGAACTTTTTTAAATGCGATTGAACGCCTTGATGAAATTAAAGCCCAAGGATTTAACACTTTCCATATATTACCTATTCATCCGACAGGAAAAATGAAAGCAATGGGTACAGCCGGTTCTCTATATTCACCAAAAGAGTTTCTTGAAATAGACCCTGCGCTCATTGATAAAAATGACCCAAGAAGTCCGGAAGAACAATTTAAAGCTTTTATTGACGAATGTCATAAACGTGGGATTAAGGTAATGTTAGATTTGCCAAGTTGTGCTTCTTATGACATGTTTCTTAAATATCCTGAATTGATGGCAATTGAACGCAACGGTCTTGCCAAAACTCCTCAAGGTTGGGCTGATATCAGAATGTTTCAGCCTTGGGAAGATGAAGGCAAACGAACTTTAAACCCTGCACTTTTAGAATTACATAAAAAATATATTGATATGTGCGTAGATTTAGGCATCGACGGAATTAGAGCCGATGTTGCAAGAGCTAAACCTGTTGAATTTTGGGATATAATTATACCATATTCAAGACGTTTGGACCCTGAATTTGGCTGGCTTGCAGAAACATATACATATGAAGACGCTTCACCTCAGGCAAATATGCCATATGACAGACCGGAAGATTCTTTGCGAGCAGGGTTTGATGTATTTTACGGGCAGTATCACATTTTCCATGAATGGGCAACTGCAACAGAGCTTATGGATTATGTAAAAGAACAATTAAAAATGTCTTACAATCTGGATAAAGGCAAATCAATTATAGGTTCTTTTGCAACTCACGATGATATTTCACCGATGTACCATGGCGGAGTTGATTATTGTAATCTGACAAGTGGTTTGCAAGCAACTTTACCTATGATGAATCCGTATTTTGTTGACGGTTTCCAAACAGGTGATTACTATGTATATCCGTATGAAAATAAATATAATCCGGATACAATGACTGAAAATCACGATATGATAGTTCACCACGGAAAACTTGATATATTTAACCTTTCAAGAAAACCTGAAGGCAAACATCCTGAAATTGGCGAGTTTATGACAGCAGCATTAGCATTGAAGGACAATTATTCGGATGTAATTAATAAAGGTTCATTTATTGAATTAGAGAAAAAAGGTGATAAACGAGATCAAATTATTGCATACGCAAGACATTATTACGGCAAAACTCTTTTGGTTGTTGCTAATAAAAATATTGATCGTGCAGTATCTTGTAAAGTAAAAGTTCCAACCTTAAAATCCAATCAAGAATTAAAAAATTTATTACCTAAATACGGTGAAGAAAGCAAACTTCAAGCAGCACATAATGAATTAAATGTTGATTTAGGACCAGCAAGAATTCACGTATTTGAAATTGATACTCCGTATATAGAAAAATATTCTAATAAAGTTTATAAACAGCATTAAGGCATACATTAAATAAACCGAAAAAGTCACCTGTTATAGGTGACTTTCTTTTTGATTATTGCACCGTCAAACATTTTTTAATATAATTTCGTTATGACAAAAAGTGCGTATATTCATATTCCGTTTTGTAAACAAAAATGTAAATATTGTTCGTTCGTATCTTTTCCTGCACTTGAAAGAAAACAGGATTATTTAATTGCGCTACAAAATGAAATTAAACATTTTTATAAAGGTGAAACACTTAGCACCATATACTTTGGCGGGGGGACACCTTCCCTTCTTAATAAGGATGATTTTGAATCATTACTTACAAATTTTAAATACACGGATGATACTGAAATTACTGCCGAATTAAACCCTGAAACACTTACATATGAATATTTGTGTGAATTAAAAAAGCTTGGTATAAATCGTATTAGTTTAGGTTGTCAGACTTTTGATAATAAAATTTTAGAAATTATCGGACGTCGGCATACTGCTCAACAGGTTAAAACGGCCGTAAAATCAGCACAATTGGCCGGATTTAACAATATAAGTATTGATTTTATATACGGATTACCGACACAAACAATTGACAGTTTTGTATCGGATTTAAAAAGAGCTGTTTCACTTGGTGTTCAACATATTTCGCTATATGGTTTAAAAATTGAGGAAGGTTGTTTTTTCTACAAGCACATGCCGGAAAATCTTCCGGATATCGACATTCAAGCTGATATGTATTTAGAAGCCGTTAACACTTTAAAAAACTTTGGACATTATGAAGTAAGTAATTTTGGAAAACCGTCACGCCATAATCTTAATTATTGGAATAATGAAAATTATTACGGTTTTGGTTTAGCGGCTCACGGCTATACTGACAACATCAGATATGCGAATTTTGATACTCTTGATGAGTATATTCAAAACCCGCTAAATCATAAATCAGAAATACAACTTTCAAAGCAAAACCAACTTGAAGAAGAAATATTTTTGGGCTTTAGAAAAATGGATGGACTTGATATAACTCAAATTAATAAAAAATACAATATTAACTTTGAAGAAAAATACAAGGTAATACTTGAAAAATTCAAAGATTTTTTTGTTAAAACAAATACCGGTTATGCTTTAAATATAGACGGAATACTTTTGAGTAATGATATTTTATGCGAATTTTTGCAATAAAAAAGACCCCGAAGGGTCTTTTTTAAACTTTCTCAGCCACTTTTTCGGCAGATTTTGCGGTAATTTTTGCGACACATTTTGACCAGATATTGTTATCAATCCATTCGCCACCTCTTGCAAGGAAATCACCTGCTTTTTTCACGAAACCGGCATCAGCTTTTTCTGCTTTTGGGAGTACTTTCAAAAGATTATATTTATAAGCACCTAAAAGTGCACCTCCAACGACTATTGCTGTTGCAGCAAGTTTTGCAAGACCTTTTAAAAATCCGCCTTTTTTCTTAACAGGTGCATCATTAGAAGTCAAATCAGGTTTTGCAAAAGCACCCGGTCTGTTAATTACATCGGCAGCCGGAACTACTGAACCTCTGAAATTTACCGCTGATACAGAATTAATCATTAGAGAACCTCCTTATTATTTACACTACATAAACTTCTTAAACCATTTAAAACGACTGATGATATTATTTTGACTGAAAAATAGAACTTTTTCAACAATCTTTACAATTATTTACATTAAATTTGGAATATTTTTTTTATTAGTGTCATCTTTACATTTGAAAGGAATAATAAGCATGGATTTTGAACCTATAATTTACATTGAAGATGAAGACAGACAAGAAGCAAGCAATACTACAAAAAGTTTCTCAACAGAAGAAACTAGAAAGAAAGTTTATATAAATACTCTCGGTAATGAACTTGCAATGAAATATCTTGCACAAGAAAATATTGATATTTCAAATGTGCATAATATGCATAATCTTCATATGATACAAGCAAATTTTGATATTTCTGACATAATGCTGTCAAATATTCATATTGATGTAAGAGTAGTGTATGATGAAAATCTTATTTTTATTCCCAAAAGTCATTTTACATATGGACTTACCCCAGATATTTATATCGTTTTACACATGGGCGAAAATGAAAACCACATGAAGTTTTTAGGTTTCTTTGAGCCTAAATTAATTAACAAAAATAGCAAAAATAATGAATATTATTTTATTGAAAAAGAAAAGCTCTCTCATCCTGCAGATTTGAAAAAATATATAGAAAACTTTGACGGAAATACCTCTTTAATTGCAGATAGAGAAGATACTGAACTCGCACAAAATCTTGCATTATCATTGATTGATAACGATATAACCGAAAATGATAAGAAAAAGCTTATAAATCTCATGTTGAAAAATTCCAACATTCGTGAGCAATTAAATAATTTTGACAGATTTGAAAAAATCTCATACAATGTTGCCACAAATGAAGAATTTACAAATTTACAAGAAGATTTTAATACTGTTTCGGAAACTGCTTATACCGAAGAAAATGAATTTGAGTCTTTTGAAAATATAGATGAATTTACAGAATTTGAAACAACAGATGATACAATAAATATTGAGGACGAATTTATTCAAGAACAGGTTACACCGGTAGAGGAGGAAACACCTGAAGAAGAACTATTAACGGAAGGAGAAATTGATACTCCGATAGTTATTGATGAAATTCTTCCTATGGATGATTTGTTACCTGAAGAAGATTTTTCAATAGCTGCAGAAGAAGAGGATGAAGTCAAAGACGAAGAAGAACTTAAAGAAAATGATATTTCTATTGAACAAGAAGATGAAATTTATCATGAGGAAATTTCGAACGAACCTGAAATAGAAAATGTTGATGAAACTTTTACTGATGAGTTTGAAGATAGTCCGGCAGAACCATATTCACTGGATGAATTATTTACCGATACTCTTCCTGAAGAAACAGAAGATAATTGGGAACCCGAAGAATTAAATATTGAATCAATTGAGCCGGAGCATGAAGATATTTCAGTTGATGACACTGAAATGATAGATGAACAAGCTTTGGATGAAACTTTGGAAGACCATGCTCTTGAAACATTTGAAAATATCGAAAGTGTTGATAATGTTGAATTTTTGTGCAGTGAAGAAGATAATAATAATATTGAAACAACAGATTTTGAATCACTTGGTGAAGATATTGATAATACGCCATCATCAGAAGAAATTACATTTGAAGATACTGACATAAGTTCATTGGATGAAATTGACACGAGAAACGAAGAAGAACTTCCTGAAACAACTGAACCTGCTGAAACCATAACTTTTGAAAATTTAGATCTGGCGGAAGAAAATGTAGAACCAGAAAGTGATGATGAACAATCAGAAACAGTTTCATTTGATGAAATGGAACAAATAAATGAACCGGAAGAAGATGTTGAAGAAAAATCCGAAACAATTGCTCTTGAAGATTTTACTCTCCCTGAACAAAAATTGACTACAAATGAAAGTGCTACGGAAGAAATTCAGCCGGAACCTGTAGTATATGAAAATTCAACTATAATAACCAATGATAACAAAATAGAAGGTGAAATTCCGATTGACATAAATTTTGCTGAACAAGTTGAGCAAAATGTTGATGAATTGGAAAAACTGGAAGTTTTATATAACGACAATCTTTTGGAAAATACCTCAGAAGATTTACAAGTAAAAACCTCATTACCGGAAAAAGGGAAAAAAGCTATAATCATAGCTTCAACTATTGTTGTGGCACTTGCAGCTGTTCTTATATTTGCATCATTAAATAAACCTGATAACACTCAACCAAGCACAAATATATTAACAGAAAATAAAGATGAGCTAAATGAACCGCAAATTCCTGAAGAAAACATTATTCCGGTTCCTGCAAAACCAAAACTTGAAGATGTCGCTAAAGAAGCTGAAAAAAATATTACTAAACCAAAAGCTCCTATTTCCGAATTACCGTATATTGATATCCAAAAATTAGGTTGGGAAGTTCCGGACTATGTTTCATATAATGATACATTTAAAAAGTATCTTCAATCTGCCGGTAAAAGTTTGAAGTTAACTCTTTCAAGCGACTTACTTCTTGCAACTGAATACGCATATTCAAATATAATTAAGGTGAATATTACACTTTCTAAAGACGGAGCTATAAAGAGTGCAAATATAAGCCAATCAAGCGGTTCAACCCAAATTGACAATATTGTGTTACGAACTGTTAATGAAACATTAAAGGTGCTGAAAGCCCCTGCTGGCGTGATTGTTGGCGATAATATTCAGTTGACACTTAAAATATATTTATAAATATGATATAATACCTTTAAAGGGAATATCATTGTGGATTTAGAACAAGAAAAATTAGACTTAATAGAAAAAATCATAAAAAATGACAGAAAATTTTCAAATAATGAAGATTTATACGACGATTTTTTTAACGAAACATGCAAACGCTCGCTCGGAATTATAAACATTGTAAGCTCAAATGTTGCACTTGAAGCGTATTTAAAGAAAATTGCAACAACTTCTATTATAAATGTTTTAAAAAATTCCGGCAGATTACGAAGAACAAGAGAGGGTTATTCCGCTGTTCAGGAAACTTCTATAGAAAATAATATTTCATACGAAAATGTCCAAATATCATATGATTATTTTAAAATACAAGAAACTCCTGAAGAAAAAGTATTGAAAAAAGATACTATTAAGCAAATTACAAATGCTATTTTACAAATTAATGCGGAAGAACCTGAAAAACTATATTTACAATTGTATAAATTGCGCTATGATAACGGTATGACACAGAAAGAAATTTCTGATACTCTTGGACTATCTCAATCAGAAGTTTCCAAACGCCTGTTCAAATTAATGGAAAAGGTAAAACAGATAGTTAATTAAATTCAGGTAAAAATATGAAATGTCCGGTATGTAAAAAAATAATTCCCGAAAATTCGCTCAAATGCCCGTATTGTAATGCCCGTACCGGTTTGTTGTGCAAAAATTGCAATACGGTAAATTCTGTTTTTGACCTTTCTTGTAAAAATTGTGGTCAAGAAATTCTAAAAGTTTGTGATCACTGTAAAAGCGTAAATTTTCCAAATGCAGAAAAATGTAGAAAATGCGGAATGCCATTTAATAAAGAAGAGGTGCCGGAAATAAACGTAGATACTTTAGAATATAGACCTGCATTAATTCCTCAAACGAGTGCTTCCACTATTCTTGTACAAGGTATTCTCGACGAAAATAAAAAGATTTTTTCTCTAAGCGGAGAAAAGGGTATAGGCAAAAGTTATGTTTTAAAACTTGCAGCAGAAAAATTGCAAGAGCACAATTATATATGGATTTTTGGAAAATGTACGCCTTTAACCCAACTCACTCCCGGTGGATTAATTCAAGACATGATTTTGAACATGTTTAATTTGCCTAATCTTTGTATAAATACACCGGATTTTAAAAAAGATGCCGTAAAATTTTTTGCAAATGAATTCCCTGAAATGACAGGGTTTGAAACAGAAGATTTTCTGAATTTCTTGTACTCGTACCGTGACGGGAAATTTGAAGATTTATTCGCTAATAAAAAAAGAACTTTTAATATTTTGAATAAAGTTTTTGATAAAGTTGCAGAAAAAGGCTCTATTATTTTAATTGCTGATAATTTTGATTATGTTGACGGATTTTCATATGAATTTTTAAGTAATCTTTTGAAAAAAGAAAATATTTTACAAAATCTGAAGCTAATTCTTATGTATTGTGATTACAAACCATCAAAAGGCTATTTTTATAACGAACAAATCCCTGAAAACTCATATCTTGATATTGGGATTGCACCATTAAACGAAACTGAACAAAATGCTTTTTGTGAAAAATTGGAAGAAGCTTTATCATATACAAACGAGTTTGAAAGAAAAGAAATTTTTCAAAAAAGCAAAGGACATCCGGCATTTTTAGAACAAGCACTCAGTCTGTGTTTTGATTGTCAAATTGCCGACAAACCTTTTGTTTTGCCAAATACATTTACTGAAACCATTCGAGAACGTCTTAAAAATCTTAAAAACGTAAATCCGTCTGCTTACAAATTACTTGTAGGAGCCTCTATTCTTGGAGATAAAATTAATCTCGCATTTCTAAAAAATATTTTTGAAATTGAGGATAAAGAATTTACAGGTATTATTGATTATCTGAGCGAAATGCACTTTGTTTCGCCAGTTAACGAGATTTTTTATGAATTTAAAAATCTTTTGCTTTGGGAAACTATTCTAACAACATCAAAACATGACAATTGTTTTTCCGAAATTAATGAAAAAATTGCCAATTCGCTCAATAATTTTATTTTAAATTCAAATGCGATATTCGGAATAGTCGCCCAAAACCTTAAGCAACAGCAACTTGCGCTTGATATATGGACAAAAAATACAAAACTTGCAGCATATATCGGTGATGTAAATCTTTATGTAATTTCACAAAAACAATGTCTGACTCTGATTAATGAACTTGATGAAAGCGAAACACTAAAAACAAGATATAATATATCAGAACGGTTAGGAAAACTGCTATCGGATTACAATCCTCAAGAGGCTATTGAATTTTTACCGGATGCGATTGCTAACGCAAAAGCTGTTGGCAATACACCAAAAGAAATTGAGCTATTAGGGTATTTGTCTTCTTGTTGTTTAAAAACCAGCAATTATTACGGTAATATTGAATGCGTTGATACTGTTCTGGAAAAAGTTTCACCTGAACATAAACTCGAAGTCGCATTATTAAAAGCCTCTAAACTTGAAGCTCTTTTAAAAATAGGTAACTGTGGTGAAGTTGTTAATACGATAGATAATGATATAATACCGGTTTTTGATGAGTTTTTGACAAAATCTTCTCACGCAAAAATTTCAACAAGTTTTGTTTATGAAACTTGGGTTAAAACGTATCTTATACTTGCAAATGCTTTAATTTTGCAAGGTAATGACAGGTCATTTGAAATTTTAACAATAATTTTTGATATTATTGAACGCAATAAAATAGAAGAGGCTTTGTTTATATGCAAATGTAAACTCACTCTGGCTTTTGCAAATACTATAAAAGGCGATTTTTATACTTCCGAAACAATTCTTGAAGATGTTTTAAAACTTTATCGAATGAATGTAATGGATAATGAAACAATTTTACGTTGGAATTTAATAAACATCTTGAATAACTTCTTTAGAGAAAGATATGATGGTTTACAAGAAGATTTGTTCCAAGTAGTTACTTTTGCAAACAATTGTGGCGACAATTTCACTAAAAATATTCTAAAAACTCTTCTCGGTAAGATTTTTAAAGATAACGAACAATCAAAACATGCTCTTGAAATTTATAATGACCAAATAACTTATTTTTCAAAAGAAAAAATGGCACTGGGAGCACTTTTAACTTGGTATTTGATAGCAGAAGCAACACTCATTGCAGAAGGTCCGCATAATGCTATTGAAATAGCTACTCAAGCTCTTGAAGTTGCACAAAACCCAAAAATCAGTAATTATCTTTTTGTAATTCTTTTAAAAGCTGTTATTGTAAAAGCATCTATTGTTATTTCGGATTATGAAACAGCAAAAATTCATCTGGAAAACGCAATTATACTTGCAAGCAAGTTTAATATGAAAGATATTTTATCAAGATTGTATTTATTATATGGAAAATATTTCCAAGAACTTGGATTATTAAAAACCGAACACCAAACGGATTACCTTAAAGGTGCTGAAAAAATGTACGAAAAAGCTACATCAATTGTTAAACAAACAAAAAATAATTGCGTTTATATAGAAATCGAAAAATCAAAAAATGTCCTTAAATCGTTCTGTCAATTGAACAGTATAAAATTATAAATACTATTTTAATTCAACAACAGTACCGTCTTTAGAATCTTTAACAACAATACCGACTTCATCAAGTGCAATACGGATTTTGTCTGCTATGTCCCAATTTTTAGCTTCACGTGCTTGTTTTCTGTAAGCAATCAATTCGTCCATAGAATTGAATTTTTCATTTAAAACAGAAGAAACATGTTCAACAGCTTTTTGTAATTCTTCTTCTGATAATTGAGCCTTTTCAAAACTAAAACCGAGAACTGATGCCAATTTGAACAAAATCGTAAATGCATTTGCATCATCTTTATTCGCTTTATTTGTCAAATCAAATAATACAGCAAGAGCTTTTGATGTATTCAAATCATCATCCATTGCTTCAACAAAAGCTTTGTATTCTTCTGATTTTGTGATGTCTAAATCTTCATTAATTTTTGTACGTTTTGCATTTAACATTCTTTTTACACCCGCTTGTGCTGAAGTTAAAGCCTCATCAGAAAACTCAACAGGCATTCTGTAATGATTTGTCAAAATAAAAAATCTGATAGTATTTGCATCATATTTTTTTAGTAAATCATCAATTGTTAAAAAATTACCAAGAGATTTTGACATTTTTTCTTTGTTAATTGTCACAAAACCATTATGTAGCCAATAATTTACGAATTTACAACCATTTGCACATTCAGATTGAGCAATTTCATTTTCATGGTGCGGAAAAATCAAATCTGCACCGCCGGCATGAATATCAATAGTCTTCCCCAAGTATTTACGGCTCATTGCGGAACATTCAATATGCCAACCGGGTCTGCCAACTCCCCATGGTGAATTATAACCGAATTTTTCATCACGTTTCCAAAGAGCAAAATCCAACGGATCTTCTTTTTTATCTCCAACCTCAATTCTTGCACCACTTTCTAATTGGTCAATAGGTTGTTTTGAAAGATAGCCGTAGTTTGAGAATTTTTTCACTCTGAAATATACATCACCGTCAACTTCGTATGCATAACCATTTTTGATTAAATCTTTTACTATAGAAATCATTTCACCCAAAGTTTTTGTAGCAAAAGGTTCAACATCAGGTTTTAAAGTATTAAGAGCTTTCATAGAATTTTCAAATTGTTTGTACCAATATTGTGAAACTTCTTCCGGAGTTTTACCTTCTTTTTCTGCTTTTTTAAGGATTTTGTCGTCAACATCGGTTACGTTGCGACAATATGTAACATCATAACCTTTAAACTTTAAATATCTGTATAAAACATCCCATGTAATGTAGCATCTTGCATGTCCCAAGTGAGCAAAATCATAAACAGTAGGTCCGCAAACGTACATTTTAACTTTATTTTCGTCAATAGGTGTAAATTCTTCAATAGTATTGGTATAAGAATTGTGTAATCTCATTTAAAAATCCTCTTTCATATTTAATTCTACTACAAAAATTATCAAATATTAACTAATGTAAATAAAAATAAAAATACCAGGCAATTTTTGATATATAAAATACTTAAATAATATATATTTTTGTACAAATATGAGGATTAAAACATGAGTGAAGTATCAAAAGTAAGTGCAGCAAAACAACCGCAAACGGCAAAAAAGAATGTAGAAACACCTAAAAAGAAAGGTTCCGGAACTGAAATTGCTGATGCAATGAAAACGACAAAGCAACAAAAAAGCAATGTTCCACAAAAACCCGTACCCAAAATCATAACAGTTACAGTAGGGTACGGTTCCAGCTTGGGTTATATAGCAGAAACACACCATACCACTGTCAGCGAAATTCTGAAACTCAATCCTAATATTAAAAATGCTGATAATATCAGAGAAGGTCAACAAATAAAAGTTGCACACATAGATGATAAAGCGTTTAAAGCATATGAAGCTTATCAAAATAAATTATTTGAAGCTCAAATGGAAAAAGAACGTTTACAAAATATTGCAGCAAGAAAGCAACAAGCGCAAGAAAAAATACAAAAAGCAGTAAAACGTGGTCAGGATGTTGATTATACTTTTTCAACAGATAAAGAAGGGTTTGTTATTGCTCAACCGCTTGTCCCCAAAAGACTTCATGAAATCAGGTCTGATTTAGGACTTCCAGCAGGACACTTGGACGACATGAATGACTTAGAAGCAAAATTCGGTCCTATACCAACGGTAAATGATGGTGTCAGAGATATTGAAACATGGGACAATGTCAAAGCTGATATAGATGATTCATTTAGAATAGATCCTTATAGCATGAATCCGTCAAGAACTTGGACACAATTCTTCAAAGACATTGGTAATGCTATTTTAGGAAGAGATAAATAAATCAAAAATTTCATGTACCGGTTGGACTAATTCTTCAACCGGTATTTTTTCGTCAAGCTCAAGAGTAATTGTCGGAATATTTCTCTCAACACCACAATATGTGCCAAAACTGCCGGGGGTTGGATATCCGATACTTGCCTCAACCGGATAATTTATAATTTTTGAAATTTTTTCTGCAATTTCTTTTGCAGGTCCGTCATAATTAACAACTTTAAACGGTGCATGCAGTGTTAAAATCAATTCGGGCTTATATTCATCAATAACTTCAACCATAAACTTTGTTTCTATTTCACTTGCCGGAGATTCTCCGCCAAAAAATTCGTTTGTTTCTGTTAATTCCCAGTTTTTAGTCGGATAATTGCGGTTTAAATCAACGCCATTTGCGTTTGTTCTTTTACCATATTGCATCCCGTCAGGGTTCAAGCAAGGGATGAACATTATCCCCTTGGGGGCAATATCTGACGATTTTTCAAGATAACTTTCTATCAAAAATTTTCCCTGTGGTTCTTCACCGTGAAAAACACCGACAACAAGTATATTCCCGCCATTTCCTAATAATTTTATATCGTTTCCGAGTTTTGTTTTAGTTTGTTTAAGAATTTGCATTATAAAATAAGTATAAAACAAAAAAGAGGAATTTTAAAAATTATTTCTTTTAAGTCTGTAATATAAAGATAATATTTTTGTTGTATAATATTAGTGTTACAGGTACACAAAATAAGGGAGAATTTATGAAAACACTTTCACCATTACAAATCGAAAGATTAAAATATCAACCAAAACTTCCAAAAAGCCTTTCTCAAGGTATTAATTCTTTGGAATTGGTTGAAGGTTCTGCAACTCAATCAGTTAGAGATCAGGAACAAATTCAAGAATTATTCAAAAATACTTACGGAAAACCGGTTGTAACTTTTGAAAATTCATCTTCTTTAAATAGTTCAGCGGTAAGAAACGTTGGTGTAATTCTTTCCGGCGGACAAGCACCGGGAGGACACAATGTAATTGCAGGTTTATACGATGCTTTGAAACAAGCAAATTCAGCTAACAAACTTTACGGTTTCTTGGGCGGTCCTTCTGGAATTATTGAAGGTAAATATATAGAATTTACCGATGAATTCATGAATGCTTACAGAAATACCGGTGGTTTTGACATCATTGGTTCTGGCAGAACAAAACTTGAAACAGAAGAACAATTCAAATCTTCTCTTGAAGTTTGTAAAAAATTAAATATTTCTGCTGTTGTAATTATCGGCGGTGACGACTCAAACACTAATGCCGCACTTTTAGCTGAATGGTTTGTAAAAAATAACACAGGTATTCAAGTTATTGGATGCCCTAAAACAATCGATGGCGATTTAAAAAATGATCAAATCGAAATTTCATTCGGTTTTGATACTGCTACAAAAACTTATGCTGAACTTATCGGAAACATTCAACGTGACGCTAACTCAGCTAAAAAATACTGGCACTTTATCAAAATTATGGGAAGAAGCGCTTCTCACGTAGCTTTGGAAGCTGCTTTACAAACTCAACCTAATATCACATTGATTTCTGAAGAAGTTGAAGAAAAGAAAATGTCATTAGAATCAATCGTCAACTATATGTCAGACATTATTGTGAAACGTGCAGCTATGGGTAAAAATTTCGGTATTGCAGTCATCCCTGAAGGCTTGATTGAATTTATTCCTGAAATGGGTTCAATGATTGCAAACTTGAATGATATTATGGCAAAACTTGAATCAGATTCAAGTTTTGTAAATGCATCATCAGCTGAAAAATTCAACATTGTTGAAAGCAAACTTGACAGTGAAAATGCCAGAGTTTACAGTTCATTACCTACACTTATCAAAGAACAATTACTTGCTGACCGTGACCCGCACGGAAATGTTCAAGTTTCAAAAATTGAAACAGAAAAATTATTAATCGAAATGATTTCAGCAAGATTAAGTGAATTGAAAGCTCATGGCGAATACAGCGGTAAATTCTCTGCACAATCACACTTCTTTGGTTATGAAGGCAGATGTGCATTCCCGTCAAACTTTGATGCTGATTATTGCTATTCATTAGGTTTCAACGCATTTGCATTGATTAACTTTGGTTTAACAGGTTATTTATCATCTGTAAGAAACTTAACCGAATCTGCTGACAAATGGGTCGCCGGCGGTGTTCCTTTAACTATGATGATGAATATGGAAAAACGTCACGGTGAATTTAAACCGGTTATCCAAAAAGCATTGGTAAGACTTGACGGACCTGTATTCAAGCAACTTGAAGAACACAGAGAAGACTGGGCTATGAATGACAGATATTTATTCCCTGGAGCTGTTCAATACTTTGGTCCTTCTTGCGTATGTGATGTTACAACTTGTACATTGCAATTGGAAAGAGCAAAGTCATTGGTTAATGTATAAAAAACAAAAAGCGGGTTTTCTTAACCCGCTTTTTTATTAGGATGATTTATGAAAAAAATTTTAGTTGTTGATGATTCTGCCGGATGGGTTAGACATCATACTTTTAATATCAAACATATATTGCAAGATGAAGTTGAACTTGTCACAGCCAATTCAGCAAAAGCTGGTGATGATACTCTTCTTGCTAATATTGATAAACCATTTGATATAATATTAACTGATATGCAAATGGAATCTGATTTTTTACCATTATATGCAGGTGAATGGTTTATCAAGCAAATACAAACTTATAATGAATATCTAAACACAAAAATTGTCATAATATCAGCAGCACCAAATATTTCTGCAATTGCGAAGAAATACGGTGCTGATTATATTCCTAAACGTGAATGTCAAACGTTAATTCCATATAAAAAAATTTTACTTGGTTGAATTTATGAGATTTTCAGCTATATCTAAAGCCTTTTCAAAATTTTCTTTTATATACGGTTTAACAACTTTTCTTGCAAAAGAACCTACTGCAATACCGTTTGCATTTATTCCGCACATTTTGGCTAATTGAGCGGTTTTACTGTTTGTTCCGCCGGATATAAGCAAATAAACCGGAAGATTTTCATTTTGAACAACTTCAGATGTGGCAATTGCTTGCAATGTTGTTTTAAAATCGTCTTTTCCACCACTCATTGGATATCCGTCAGCCTGAATAATCGTTGAATAAGGTTTGCGGTCTTTAATCATCGTTTTAATTCGTCGGATTAATTTTTCCTGACTAAGTTTACCGCAACTTATACATATACTCAACAAACCGTCATAAAGTTTATTTAGTAAAGCCCATTTTTCAAAAACTTCTTCGTCATCTTCTCCCATTGCATGAAGCTCAATACAATCAATACCTTTGGTGATTAGTGGTGGTAAAATTTCTTGCAAATCAGTTGTTTTTTGAGCATAAGAAATTGCATTTTGTGAACATTTTTTTGCACAATTACCACATCCAATACAACGAATTTCGTTGATTTGTGCCTTCACGATAGCATCTTGCGGGCATACAGTATCACAAGCGTAACAAGAAATACATTTTGAATAATCTATAACAGCTTTATTGGTATGCGGATCATCTTTTGTGCCTACACTTATGCACAAAAAAGCATTGTTAACATTAGCTTTTTTTAACCCTCGTTTTGCAGCTTCATACACCTGTTCATTAGCAGATAAATCAAAAAATCTGCATCCTGCTTTTGCGTACAATTCAACGAGTTTTTCGACTTCATCGGTATCTTCATTTCCTGCGCCACACACAAGTTTAAAACATTTTTTTGTTTCTAGCAAATCTTTAAGCATTATCTCACCATATAATTATAGATGATTTCAGAAGCTTTTACGATAAAATCTTTACCATGAACAGAATTATGCGGACGATTAGCAAGAATTACAACTATGTATTTTGTGCCGTTTGGGGCAAAAACTATTCCGGCATCGCCAAGCATTTTACCTATATCGCCGGTTTTGTGCATAAATAACGCACCTGAACCAAGTCCGGCTTGAATTAGACGATTGTTATGAACATGTCCCATGTAATCAAAAATCTTTTCACGTGAAGATATATCAAGAAATTTCGGGTTATTATCTATGTTATAAAGCATTCTTCCCATTTCTCGTGCAGTAGTATGATTATTTCCGGATAAATCAGGAAGCCATGTCTTTACGTATGTGCTGTTTAATCCCCATTGCCTGATAGCACTGTTAATATCTGTCATTGAACCAAGTTTTGACATAAGCATATTTGTTGCTGAATTATCGGATTCAGTTATCATTATTCGAGCTAAATCATCAATTGTCCATTCGGAGTTTTCAGCCTTGAACTGCAAACTGCCGGAACCTTCGGCTCTATAATAGTCGGTCAAAATCATTTTATCATTCAAAGAAAGTTGATTTTTTTCTATTGAACGGAAAAGTTCTATCAAAACCGGTAATTTTATTATACTTGCAGCTGAATAAATTTCAGAAGCGTCAATATCGGCGAATTTTTCAGTATCATATTGCCATACATATATTGAAGGTTTTACTGACGGATATTGAGCCATCAAATTTTTAAGACTGTTTTCCAAATCTCCCATTCTGTAAGTTTCGGAAACAGCCACCATTTGAGGCTTTTTAGTTTGAGGCGCAGTCAAAAATCTTTGGTTAAATATCAAATCATTTGAAAGATAATCCGTTGTCGGAAATCTAAGAGCATGATAATCCGTTTTGATGTTAGGGTATGGTGAACCGTGCAAAAACGACATTGTTACTCGTTGAAACCCTAATGGCAAAACCGTAAAAGCAATTAATGAAAAAAATGCAACGGATATAATTTTATGCAAAATATTATTTCGTTTAACTTTTTTCTTGTTTGCTTGAAGATGTTGTGGGCGTGGCACAGCTTGTCGATATTCCGTATAAGTCGGACGAACTTCCCTAATACTCGGATAAGTGCTGTTTATATCGGCATAATATTGTCGTCTGTCATAATTTTGTGCTAATTTCGGCACCCATTTTCTCCCATGTCTGATATTTATATTTTACCTGATTAATAGTATATTGGCAAGTCAGTTAACAAAACTTGATTTTTATAATATATGTTGTAATATTAAACAAAAGGAGAAATTTTAATGAGTGAAGATTGTATTTTTTGCAAAATTATAAACGGCGAGTTCGGAACTGAATTTGTGCTTGAAAATGAGTATGCAGTTGTATTTAACGATATTCATCCGAAAACTCCTGTTCATATGTTGGTTGTTCCAAAAAAACATTACGCATCTTTGAATGAAGTTGATGATAAAAATCTTCTGGGTGAATTGATGATGACAGTTCGTGAAGCAGCTAAAAAAGCAGGGTTAAAATCATATAGAACTCAAATTAATACAGGAAAAGAAGCAGGACAGGAAGTATTTCACCTGCATATACACATAATGGGTAATAAGGAGAAATAAATGACAAACGGAATAGAAAACGGTTTTTACAAAGAAATTACACCATCAGGTTTTGGTATTGCAATCAAGGCAGGAAAAGTTTTATTTTCTGACCAATCTGATTTCCAAAAAGTAGAAGTTTTTGAAACAGAAAGTTCTCTCGGAAGAGTTTTAACACTTGACGATTTAATGATGACAACTGAAGGTGATGAGTTTCATTATCATGAAATGATTGCTCATATTCCGATGATGAACCATAAAAATCCAAAATCAGTTCTTGTAATCGGTGGTGGTGATGGCGGTACAGTTCGTGAAGTTCTCAAACACGATACAGTTGAAAGAGTTGTGCTTTGCGAAATTGACGGTATGGTTATTGATGCTTGTAAAAAATATCTTCCGACAATCTCTTGCCAACTTGATAATCCGAAAGTGGAAATTCTGGTTGAAGATGCAATCGAATATATTAAAGATAAAAAGAATGAATTTGATATAGTTCTAATTGACTCTACAGACCCAATGGGTCCGGGAGAAGGGTTATTTACAGATGAATTTTACACTAATGTTAAAAATTCACTTAAAGAAGGCGGTATAATGGTTGCTCAATCAGAATCACCTTTTGCACAAGCTGAATCTGTAGAAAAAATGTATAAACAACTTAAAAAGGTTTTCCCGATATGTTCAACTTATACATCAAATATTCCAACATACCCCGGTGGATATTGGGCTTGGGCATTCTGTTCAGAAACCGTTGAACCGCTTTCATATATTGATGAAAGACGTTGTGCAGAAATTACAAAAACTTGTAAAATCTACAATAAAGATTATCACATGGCACGTTTTGCATTGCCAAATTATTTAAAAGAATTACTCTAGTAAAGTAATTTATATTTTTACTTAAAGGGCTTATTATGGCATTATGTATAATTGGTACAATGCTTTAAATAAGCCCTTTTTAACACCGCCTTCAGTAGTTTTCCCTATTGCGTGGACAATTTTATATACAATGATTGCTTTATCAGCTTTTTTCTTTTTGAAAAACGGATTTAGTAAAGAAAAAATTTTACCTTTTTCTGTATTTGTTGTTCAATTAGGTTTAAATTTAGCGTGGTCACCGGTGTTCTTTGGTAAGCACGACATTAACGGTGCATTTTTAATAGTTGTTTTACTTGCCGTTTTTGTTTTATTTAATATAATTTTATTTTACAAGTATTCAAAAATTGCAGGAATATTATTAATACCTTATTTTATATGGGTAATTTTTGCAAGTTATCTAAATTACGAATTTATTAGATTGAATTAAATATTTATGCTATATTAACTTTTATGGAATGGATTATTTTATTAATTGCAGGTTTATTTGAAGTTGCTTGGGCAATCGGCTTAAAATTTTCGCATGGTTTCACTCAACTGTTTCCGTCAATTTTTACGGTAGTTTGTATGATTGCAAGTTTTTATTTTCTGGCACTTGCACTAAAACATCTTCCGCTCGGCACTGCATATGCAATTTGGACAGGAATTGGAACTCTCGGTACAGTTATTTTAGGAATAATTCTATTTAAAGAACCTGTCAGTGTTGTAAGAATTTTGTGTATATTCCTTATTATTAGCGGAATTACAGGATTAAAACTTATATCTGCATAAAAAAAGAGCCCTTTCGGACTCTTTTTTATTATGATTTGCGCATAAATTAGTCAAATACATAAGGGATAATAGAAGCTTCTCTAGCACGTTTAATAGCTTTTGCAACCATTCTTTGGTGTTCTGCACAGTTACCTGTGATACGACGCGGAATGATTTTACCTGCTTCTGTAAGATATCTCTTAAGTTTTGATGCGTCTTTGTAATCAATTTCAGTTATTTTATCTGCACAAAGACTGCAATTTTTCTTTTTTTTGTCTTTTGACATATCTTGTCTTGCCATTTCTAATTTTACCTTTCTATTTTGCGTTTGTAACGCTCGACCAAAGAGTTTGTTTTCCTTACTTGCTCACCTTGGTTTGGATTTTGTCTGCTCTATTTATTTTGAACTGACACTACCCAACATCCTCAGTTCGCTCACATTAGAACGGAATTTCGTCTTCACCGATTAATTCATTTGAAAAATCATCTGATTCGAATTTAACGATTTCTTCTGTTCCAAATTTGTTATTTGAGCTTGATGCGGTTGCACCTTCGCCCAATTTTTCAATTGTGTTTGCATCAATTTCATAAATTCTTTTTTCAGAACCGTCATCCATTTTAGCTGTTGCTGTTTGTAAACGGCCTTCTACAAGAACTCTTTCACCTTTATCAATAGTCGAAACTATTTCATCAAGATTTTGACGTTTTGAAAGAACACGTACAAGAACCTCTTCACGTTCTCCGATATTTAAAACGAAAGATGAAACCGCAACATTGTTTTGTGTAAAACGTTTTTCCGGTGCTCTATATACTGTTCCTGTCACAATTGCTTTTGCTAAAGACATTTTTACCTCAATTCTATACGCTTGCTTTTTTAGAAACTTCCATAAACATTGTTCTTAAAACATTGTCGTTTAAGCGTAGTTGTCTTTTAAAATCTGCAACTTTGTCAGCAGGCAAAGACAATGTAATTGTTGTAAAAAATCCATCTCTAAAGTTTTGTACTTCAAAAGCTAATTTTTTTCTGCCGATTTTGTCAGTAGATTCAACTTTGCCACCAAATTCAGTTACATCGCTGTCGATTTTTGAAATGTTTTTGTCAACTTCTTCAGCATCAAGATTTGGCTTGAATATAGCTAAAAGTTCATAAGTTTTCATATTTTAATTCTCCTTTTATGTTTGTGTAAGAAAATATTAGCATGAACACAGAAAATATTACAACATGTATTCAGCCGTAAACGTATATTCAGCGAGACCTATAAGAAAAACGTGTTCAGTTAAATTGGCTTTAGAACCTTGCCATTCAACGAAAACAGCCCCACCTAACAAATTAACTTTAACTTTTTGTTCTGTTAAGTTATTTAAAATACTTTCAACAACAGAAGCGCAAGCACCTGTTCCGCAAGCACAAGTTATACCGCAACCCCGTTCGTAAACCTGCATATCGATTTCAGTTTTTGAAAGAATTTTGACAAATTCAGTATTCGTTTTTTCTGGGAAAAACTCGTGTTTTTCAATTTGAGGTCCATATTTAACAGCTAAATCCATAGGGTTTTCGTCTGTAAAAATTATGCAGTGCGGATTTCCCATAGAAATAGGATGAATTTCAAATTCTCTATCAAAAACTTTTATATTTTTTCCGCCTTTAAACGGGATTTTTTCATTCTCTAAAATTGGTGCTCCCATATCGACTTTTACAAAACCATTGTCTAAAATCTCAGGTTTGATAATTCCTGCACCTGTTTTTACGGAAAATATTTTTTTATCAATTAATCCTTTATCAGTAACGTATTTTGCGAAACATCTCATGCCATTTCCACACATTTGTGCTGTTGAACCATCCGAATTATAAAAATACCACCCGATATCGGCTTCACTTTCATAAAGTTTTGGAATAATCATCCCATCTGCACCAACGCCAAAGTTTCTATTGCAAACTTTTTGGGCAAGTTCACTCATTGAAAGATTAGTTTTTTCATATTCTGCAAAATCAATTATTACAAAATCGTTACCACAACCTTGCATTTTAGTTATTTTAATCATACGCAAATTTTATCAAAAAAATTAATAAATGTTAAGTTGTTTTTAAAATTTAAGCAATATTCATTTTTCAAGAGTTTTAAAAAATATATGTTAGTAAGTAGTGTACAATATTCACCATACTCAAAATTTACGGCACCGAATTTTCAAAGGCGGACAACCCCTATTGATTTTAACTATATATTGCAAAATCATACTGCAAAATTACCCAAACGAGTTCTAAACCGTGTTCAAGAATTGAGGTCGCAAAATTCTACGCAAACACCAACCCTAAAAGATGTCCATAAACAGATATATGCCCCTCTTTTAGAATGTAAAACTTTGGACGAAGCTAAAAAATTATTTCCTGAATTTGCAGATATAACTGAAGCAAATATTTCATTTAAAAGAATAACGGGAAACATTAAAAAACTCAAAGAAAGCGGGAAATTAGAAGACAATTTTTCTTTAAAGATGTTGCAGGAATTTTGGGCGAATTTAAAATCACAAGATGAAGTCGCAAAGGAATTGGGTTTAAAAGACCGAAGTGCAATACAATGGGTTTTGCAAAAAATCGGTTTTGTGAATTACAGTTCAAATTATAAAACATTGTTAATGTCATCTGATCCGGAAACAAGAGCGATTATTTCGGCAAAAACTACGGCATGGAATGCCGCACACCCAGATTTAATGCTTGCAAAAAACAAACATGCAGCACAATTTTGTAAAACACCTGAATACCGTGAAGCACATTCTATTCGGATGAAAGAATATGATAAAACTCATCCTGAACGACGTGAAAAAATTAGTGCTTATGACAAGAAAGTTTGGGATTTGTGTCCTGAAATAAAAATTGCGATGACGAATTACAAAAACACTCAAAGTAATGCTGTGCAGGCAATATTAAATAAACAGGCCCATAAAGAAAAATTAACTACGGAAGAAAAAAGGATAATCAAGGGATTTTACAAAGGTTTTTGGCAAAATCATCCTGAGTTACGACAAGTGTTCAAAGAAGCACATGCAAAAGTTAAAAAGGAAAATAATAAATAATCTTGACAAAAAATTTTGTGCATATATAATAAAAAGTATCCGAAAAACTGTTTGGAGGAGTGCCAGAGCGGTTGATTGGAGCAGTCTTGAAAACTGTCGAACGTTCACGCGTTCCGTGGGTTCGAATCCCACCTCCTCCTAATTTTAAAAAGCCACCTTGAAAGGCGGCTTCTTTGTTATTATTGTATATTTTTATGAGTGATTTGGTTAGGCGGGTAGTGTGATTATTTTGGGCAAATTTAGGACACGAGCGAGCTTGAGGGGTAGGAAATAATCAAACTAAGTGTCTTTTAAAATGGACGAAATGGGACTTTTACCGGTCGCAACGGGTAGATTGGAAAATTTGGGCAACTAACAAAAACAGGTTCTTACTCTCTCTGCGTATTTTTCGGGGGTTGTACGGATAGATTGATTATTGGGGTGAGTCCATTTTGAAAGTTGAGATTAAATTCTATCACTATAAGGTAACGAGTTAATGTAATCTTCCATGAACTGCCAGTCTGGAATATAACCTTTGGTTGAGTACGTAAGATTGTTATCGATAATAGGATTTCCGTTGCTGTCTCTTTGAATTGGTAACTTCAATAAAGTATTTTTAATTAAATCCATTCTGTAGGCTCTACCATAACAATATCTAATTTCTTCTTGTGCAAATAAGGTTCTAAAGAAAAGACCTCTCTTTAAGTTTAACCATTTAGCACGTAGAACTACCATGTGGTCTCCAGCTATAAATCGTTCATTCTGATAAAAACAAGTAGCTGTCGTATCTCCTATTGTTATACAATTGCCGTCTTCTAATCCTTCATATCTCGTTTCTTTATCAACGGTAATATCTACACCATTATTACAATCTGTTCTTGAAACAAAGTGAATACCTTTATCAACTTCAACAACTTCTTCTTTAGTATGTGCTTTTGCTTTGTATATTCTATTAAATAAATCAGATACTTTAAATTCTTCCCAATTGTCAATATCTAACTCTTTAACATTGTTCGCTTTAACTTTAGTTGTAATAGACTTATGGTGTAATGATTTAATGTAATCTTCCATAAACTGCCAGTCTGGTATATAGCCGTCGTCTGAATAGATACGGTTATTATCTATAAATGTTTTTTTGTCTTTATCATGTTTAATAGGTAATTTAATTATTGACATTCCAAATTTCTTGACATCATGAGGTTTTCTTCCATAGTTCCATCTGTATTTATCCATCATAATTACAACACAAAGAAACTGTCCTATATATTCATTCATTACATGATGCCTTAAGCATAGTTGTAATGTTCCATTGTATCAAGTACTTTTTCATCAGGAAGAAAGTGGCTATCATCAATAAATGATTTCCATACCTTTATTTTATCATTTTTAGTATTAGCAAGAATGCAAATAACTTTCTTATCTGAATGCAACACTTTTTCTTCTTCAAGATATTCTTTTAACTGTTCAATGTCAGATTCAACAAAATTTTGTTTTGTTTCAATTAATACAACAAAGTCATTATCTTCAAATCTTAAATCTAATTTAAAGTGGTTAAATTTATGACCGAGAGTTTTTTCCAACTTTGCTTTAGAACCAGCTTCTACAACATAACTATATTCTCCTGCTTCTATATTAGTGGTAAGATAATTACTCCCAA
>CAYUIW010000013.1:0-31948 GCA_964444905.1 uncultured Muribaculaceae bacterium | reverse complement strand
TAAATTCTATGCTCGGAAGTTGTGCATTTAAATCGAATAGCACTTGTTTTGGTGCACCGTTTATACCGTCACCTATGACATATGCAGAATGCGCTGGTGAAAATGCAACATCTGCAGAAAATGCAACACCAGCAGGAGCAGAAGCATCTAAATTAGGTATAAAAGAATGTTATTGGGAAAATGATTACTGGGCAGGCGCTGTAAAGGCATGCGGCGGAACACAAAACATGCCAACAATGGCACAAATAGCAGAGATTGCAAATTATATTTACAACACAGACCAAGTACAGGCTAATAACAATGTATCTAACCTAACAATGGACACAAGCAAGGTAGCATCTTTAGGTTTTACTTTAAATTCTGATAACAGGTTCGTCGTTTGGTCAGGTGAGGAGCTCGGCAGCAGCTACCACGGCACGTACGCCCGCGGCTTCAACCCTACCTCCACGTACTGGCACTACGGCAGCCGCGACACCAGCTACAGACGGGCGGTATGTCTAGGTGACTAAATTACCTATTTACCAATTCGGTGCGATTATTATGTTAATACCAATACAAACTCCGCAATATTGCGGAGTTTGTTGTTATTATTTATCTTTATGATGAAACTGTTTTGTACCGTTAACGTAATCTTTTACAATATGACCGTTACCGATTAGTTTATATTTATAAATAGTCAAACCTTCAAGTCCGACAGGTCCACGTGCGTGAGTTTTGTTAGTGGAAATTCCGACTTCTGCACCAAAACCATATCTAAATCCGTCTGCAAATCGTGTTGAGGTGTTAAAATAAACTCCTGCGGAGTCAACTTTGTTCATAAATTTTTCAGCATTATTAACATCTGATGTCAAAATACTGTCTGTGTGACCTGAACCGTATGTGTTAATATGTTCAATTGCTTCATCAATATTTGCAACGATTTTGAACGCAAGAGTTGTGTCACCGTGTTCAAATGCCCAAGTATCAGGTTTATCAACAAGTGTTATTTCAGATAATTGAAGTGCTGCAAGAAGTTCATCTTTATGTTGGAATTCTTCGTGGATAAGAAGGGTTTCCACTGCATTACATGCACTCGGATATTGAGTTTTTGCATCAACGATAACTTTTATTGACATATCTAAATCTGCTGTTTTATCAACAAATATATGACAAATTCCGTCTGCGTGACCTAACACGGGAATTTTTGTGTTTTCTTTTATAAATTTTACTAATTTGTTTCCGCCACGAGGGATTACAAGGTTAATATATTTGTCACATTTTAGCATTTCTGCCACATCATCCCTTGTAAATACCTGTTGCAAAACATTTTTAGGAAAACCTTCAATTTTATCCAATGTATTGTTTATTATTCCCAAAATAGTTTTGTTTGTATTAATGGATTCTTTTCCGCCTTTTAAGATAACTGCATTTGCCGATTTGATTGCAAGTGATGAAATTTGTGCTATAACATCCGGTCGTGCTTCAAAAATTATTCCCAAAACTCCAATCGGGCAACTAACTTTGTAAAGTGTCAAACCTTCATCAAGTTCGCGAACAAACAATTTTTTATTAACAGGGTCGTCAAGTTTTGCGATATCACGAATTCCGCAAATCATATCACGCATTTTGTTTCCGTCAAGTTTAAGACGGTTAAATGTTGATTTTGAAAGTTCGCCTGATTTCACAAGTTCTTCGGCTGAAATTAAGTCTTGTTTATTTGCTTCAAAAATTTCAGTTTTATTATTCTCAAGTGCATTTGCGATTTTATTAAGTGCTTCATTTTTCAAATCCGTTGATAAATCTGCGATTTTTAATGCAGCGGTTTTTGCGTTTTTTGCGATATTTTCAAAAATCATTATTAATCCTTTACAATATTGTTATGTTATCACGAGTTATAATTGCATCGTAATTTTTAAAACCTAAGATTTCGAGTATGTTATCGGAATGACGTCCGACAACTTTTTTGCATGATGCGGAGTTGTAATTTACAATTCCTCGAGCGAATTCTTTTTTGTCTTCGTCTAAAATAGAAACAACGTCACCTTTGTTAAATTCGTTAATTACTTCTAAAATTCCGATAGGCAAAAGACTTTTTTCTTTCTCTTTTAAGGCTCTTTTAGCACCGTTATTTACGACAATTTTTCCGATAATATTTGTTGCATAACCTATCCAGCGTTTTTTATCGGACATATTTTGGTTTTGTGGTAAAAACATTGTGCCATATTCTTCACCGTTAAAAATCTTTTTAATAATATAAGGTATTGTGCCGTTTGCAATAAGCATTTTCCCGCCAAAACGAGTGACCATACGTGCTGCCTCAAGTTTTGTCGCCATTCCGCCTCTGCCGCCTGATGAAACACCGGAAGCAAGTGCCATAACTTCAGCGGTAACTTCATTTACTTCATAAATAATTTTTGCGTTAGGATTTTCTTTTGGATTTGCATCAAAAAGTCCGTCAATGTCAGATAAAATTACCAATAAATCCGCATCAAGTTCACTTGCAACAAGTGCAGAAAGTTTGTCATTATCTGAAAAACAAACTTGCATATCTTCATAACCCGGAGCAATTTCAATTGTAGAAACGGTATCGTTTTGGTTTATTACAGGGATTGCACCGAGTTCTAAAAGTTTGTTTAATGTGGTTCTTAAGCTCAAATATCTTGTGCGAATTGAAAAATCGTCTTCAGTTAGAAGAATTTGTGCGGCTACAAGTCCGTATGTGTCAAATCCTTCTTCGTAAATTGACATTAATTTGCCTTGACCTATTGCGGCGCAAGCTTGTTTTAGAGCGGTTCCGCTTGTGTCTTCAAGCCCCAAACGCTTTTTACCTAATCCGACAGCCCCTGAAGTTATTACAATGACTTCTTTCCCTAATTTTACAAGTGCTGAAATGTCCTCAATAAATGAAAATATGCGAGGTAATGAAACATTCCCGTCGCTGTTTCTTAAAATATTTGTACCGAGCTTTATTACGATACGTTTTGCGTCAATAAATTGTTTTCTGTCCATAATTACCTCGTGTAAACCCTCGGAAGTCTTACTTTTAATCGACATGTCAGTTCATAGTTAATTGTGCCGATAAGTTCTGCCCAATTGTCAATAGAGTTTTTGTCGTCAATAATTGTTATAACGTCGCCAAGTTCAGCATTTGTATTTGTAATATCAAACATCATCTGATCCATTGTGATATTCCCTATTTGAGGAACTTTTTTCCCGTTAATCATGCCGAAAATTTTATTTGATAATGCTCTAGGTACTCCGTCAGCATATCCGACAGGAACAGTTGCAATTTTACAATGGTCTTTTACTCTGTAAGTATAAGAATAACTTACGCCTTCACCGTCATATGCGTTGTGAATATTCACTATACGTGCTTTTAACGAAATTAACGGTTTTAAGTCAGGTTTGATGTTACTGTTCGGCGGAAAATCCGGTGCAAGTCCGTAAAGTGCAATTCCAACCCTGCGCATATTTGTTCCTTCAATCGTATAACACAATGTTCCGGCTGTGTTTTGCACATGTAACAACAAGCCTTCTGTATTAACTTGTGATACAACTTTGTTCCATTTGTCAACTTGTTTTTGAGTTTCGATTTCATTTTCTGCCATCGCAAGATGAGTAAAAATACCTTCCAATTGCATAAAATCAGAATTTTGTATTTCTTTTATAAAATCAACTGCGTTGTCAATTGAAACACCTATTCTATTCATTCCGGTATCAAGTTTTACATGAACTTTAGGTTTTACACCTGTTCTTTGGAATGCTTGACGGCACGCATCAATATGATTTTGTGAAAATATTGAAATGCTTAAATCAGATTTTACCGCACTTTCTACAGCCCAAACAGGAACCGCACCGAGAACAAGTATCGGGCAAGTAACTTTCGCATTTCTCAGGTCTATACCTTCGTCAATAGAAGCTACTCCAAGCATATCTATTCCGCTTGCAAGAATTGTAGGAGCAAGCATAACTGCTCCATGACCGTAGGCATCAGCTTTTACAACTCCGAGCAATTTTGTGTTTTCCGGTACGTGTTTTTTTATCTCTCTTATATTGTGCTCAAGGTTTTCTATATTAATTTCTACCCATGCATCACGATGAGTGTTTATGTTAGTTTGTCTTACATTTTTCATACTTTGATTATATAACAAAGCAAGCTTTGAGGCATAAAAACAAACCTATTTTTGAATATTTTACATTTCTTAATAAAATTACAAACCATGGAAAACCATGTCAGCTCATGGGTTTCCATGGTTTAAATTCTTAAAGACCATGTCCCGACGTTATTTAACAGGATGTTGACATCCCAAAACACCCTGTATGGCGGGATTTAAGACTGTTGTAATAAAACTTAATAACAACATGTTTGCCCCTTGAAAAATAATCCTTATCCCCTATAATGTTAGTATAAACAGGTCGGAAATCGTTGATACAAGCGACCTAAGGGGTGGAGTGACAGCAGGAAACTGCTGCTTATTGCACATGTGTAACGCAGAAAATTGGAGATTTATAAAGTTGTTTAGAAGTAGAGATATGGGTAGAGCAGTTGCAGTCAGAAGATGGACACCGACAGCACTGGAATGTTATAAAAGAGGATGCAATTGTGAAGGATGTTTTTATAAGGATTTTTTTAGCGGTTCTTCACAAAAATGTCAAATGAAAGCCTCTGTTTTGGAACTTGTAAGAGTTCTTGGAACACCGGATGTAGAATTACAACAATTTCTTCTTGAAGAATAGGGCTTTTAAAAATATGTTTTTTATGTTATACTGCTAAAGCACAGTATAATAACGGAGGTTTAGAATGCACATTTACGTTAACGGAAGAAACATTGAAATTACAGAAGCAATCAAAGCTTATGTAAAAGAAAAAATGAGCAAAGTTGCAGCACATTACGACCAAATTCAAGGTATTGAAGTTGTATTGTCGGTTATTAAAAATCCGGCTGCATCAGGAAAACATGTTGCAGAAGTTACATGTAAAATGGCTTCCGGCACAATTCGTTGTGAAGAAGCTGCTGAGTCTATGTATGCCAGTATAGATTTACTTGCAGATAAACTCACAAGACAAGTTGAAAAATTTAAAGGTAAAACTCTTACTCCTGGCAAAGAATCTATCAGAACTGAAGCTGCTGAAGAAGAAGTTTCTGAAGAAAAAGCTGAGTAAAATTTTTCAATAAACTTTATTAGAACCCTAAAATTTGACTTAAATAGTCAGTTTTAGGGTTTTAATTTTGTACAAATAGAATTATTCAAATCAACCCTTTTGTGAAAATTTAGTTATAATAATTATGAATAAATGGTGTTTAAGTCAATTTTCAAAGCTTGGCATATACGGATAACAATTACAATCGTAGGATTTGCCTTACGATTTTCTATCATATTTAAGTACTTTGTCGAAATATCAACCATTTCCGCAAGTTTTTCCTGCGAAATTCGACGTTGTAATCTTGCTAATCGTATATTATCCGAAACCGTGTTTAAAATACTTTTATCATCCATAAAAACATTTTACACAGCTTGACAATTTTAAAATATCTAATATAATTCATTATATAGAATTATATTTCATATATTTATAAAAATTGGAGGTTATATGACAAAAAGAAATTTAGGTATTACCTTGGCTGAAGGTGCTATGCATGTAGCCAAGTCTAACAATATCTGTCGATATGCATTTACTCTTGCAGAAGTTTTAATTACTTTAGCTATTATCGGAGTTGTTGCGGCACTGACTATTCCTACGTTAATAAATAATTATCAGAAAAAAGCATTGGAAACAGCATTTGTAAAATCTTATTCAACTGTACAAAATGGCTTCAAAAATTATATGGCTAGGCAAGGATGTACTGATTTAACCTGTGCAAGTTTTGATGCAATATTTGATTCTCATAGAAAATCTGAGTGGATAGGACTTTTTAATCAAGTTTTCAAAATTACAAATAGTTGTACAGGAGATAGTTCTTGCTGGGTAGATATGTGTCAATATTTAAGTATAACCGGTGAAAAATCTTGTGGTGGATACTCTGGTATGACTTTTTGGTTTGATACTGTTGATGGAATGAGAGTATATTGGTTAGGAGAAAATAGTATTCCACCTATGTACATAGACACTAATGGCTATTTTAAGGGACCTAACCGCATTGGATACGATTTCTTTGCTTTTTATGTTGATAAAAATAGTAACTTACAACCTTTGGGCAAAGCAAATAAAGGTTATATTAATAATTCAGGTATGTATGAAATTGATTGGGATGATGCTGATGGAATATCTCTATGTGGTCGTAGAGGTGAAATTCTTAATGATGAAGATCTCAGCACAATGGTTGGTCTTTTTGATGCTTATTTTTGTGGAGCTAGAATTATGGATGAAGGATTTAAAATAACATATTTTTAAATCTATTTTCCTAACTCATTAGCTTTTTGAGTTGTTTTATCTATGACATCATAAAACAGTTTATCGGAATGTTCGTCATTCATCACGGAAATTCCGATAAATGTACATCCGCCTTTTGTTGCGACATTATCGATAAGATTTTGTACAGTTAGTTCGCCTCTGTTAAACACCATTTTGGCTGAACCTAAAGCTGTTTGTGTTGCAAGCATTAATGATTTGTCGTATTCAAGTCCGAGTTTTTCACCGGCACGTGCCATATCTTCTATAACTTTGTAGAAAAAGGCAGGACCGGAGCCGGAAATAGCTGTTACTATGTCGATTTGTTTTTCGTTAACTTCAATACATTTGCCGATATTAGAAAGAAGTTTTACAACAAAAGCTGCATCTTCATCTCTTGCATATGTTCCTTTGCAAACTCCGCTCATCCCTTCCAAAACAAGTGCCGGAGTGTTTGGCATAACACGTATTACACGGTTTTTGCCTATAATATTCTCAATTTTTTTAGTACTTACACCTGCTGCGATTGAAACAATCAGTTTTTCCGAAGTGATTTCGTTTTTTATTTCTTCTAAAATAGTTTGAACATAATTGGGTTTTACTGCCAAAAATATTACATCACTATCAAGTGCAAGCATTCTGTTATCGGTTAATACCGGAATACCTAAACGGGAGGATGCAAGTTCTGCAATTTCGCAATTAATCTCTGAACCTTTTATTTCATATTTTTCACCGCAACAAGAAGATAAAATCCCCTTAATAATTGCGCTTGCCATTTTGCCACAACCAATAAAACCAATTTTTTTGTTCATATTATTTAACCCTCATTTCAATCATGTTGACTAAATTTTATTTTTCATTTAACATTAAAATTATACGACAAATATAAACAAAAAGGAATTAAAAAATGAGACGCACACTAGAAGGAACTAAAGTAAAAAGACAACACGTAAGTGGTTTTAGAGCAAGAATGGCTACCCCAGGCGGTCGTGAAGTATTAAACAGACGTCGTGCAAGAGGACGTCATAAATTGGCTATCACAGCTAAAAAACGTGCATAGTGCGAGCGAGCTGGGGGCGAGTCTGGTGTCGGCTTGCATATGAGCAAGACGAGTAGAGCTGCAGACCCGTTAAATGCGAGCGAAGTGGCGCGGTTTGTTATCCAATACGAAAGGCGGATAAATGTTACCAAAACAGTATAGATTAAAAAACAGGTCCGCGTTTAAAGCAACTTATAAAGTTAAAAACTCCTCCCATAAGGGTGGAGTAACTTTGTTTGCAGGAATACTTAAAAAAGATGACTCACCTACAAAGGTGGGTTTTGTTGTGAGTAAAAAAGTCCACAAACGTGCAGTAAAACGCAATCGATTACGACGTCTTATGCGAGAAAGTTACAGATTGCTTTTAAAAGAAAATAATCTCGGAAATTCCCAAAAATATTTGTCACTGATTTTTGTCGGAACTGATAAGGCTCTTAACAAAGATTTCAAAGATATTGATAATGCTGTAAGAAAATTAATAAACGGGTTAGAATAATGCTTGAGGGAATTTATACCGAAAATGTTTTAATGTATCCGACAATCCGCCCGTATCCTATACATCCGATGGAAACCTCAGGAACCGCAAACGGTTCGCAAGCTATTTACCGATATTCGTTACGGGATTCAGATTACCCTATTTTAAGTATTGTTGAAAAAATTTCTGATGCGGAAGGTGAACTTATCCAGCCGGGGCATTATGAACTTGCGTTATCTGATGAAAAAGATTTTTTAATTCTTATGCAAACTAAAAATCCCATAGCTATAATTCCTGTATTCAAAGTAGAAGAAGACAAAGAAGCCTTTCACCCTAATTATAGTAAGAAATATGAACGCAAGCAAAAAAAGATTGCAGCTGAGCGTGAAAAAACAAACAAAAAAAGAGCAGAAGTAGGAATGCCGCCGGATGAAGACAAAATCCATATGGAAGCAAATATTGAATACATAAAAGACGGTAATTATTGGTTATTAAAATATGAACGTGGACCAATTCGTGCTTGGGGAGCGATTAAATAACATTCAAAAACTTATTATTGGCCTTAAGTTCTTTATAGCGCTCTAAATCTCTGAATTTAAGAACTTTCGCCGGATTTCCGCCGACTACGGCACCGACTGGAACATCTTTTGTTACAACTGCACCCATTGCAATTACTGCACCTTCACCAATATTAACCCCCGGTGCAATAGTAACTCTTGCACCTATCCAAACATTATCGCCAATTGTAACAGGTCGCATTACGCTGCCTTTATCAAACGGCAAGGCATCAGGCGAATAATAATTGTGATTTGAGGACCAAATAATACAATCTTGTGCAAAACTTACATTATTGCCAATCTTTATCCCACCATAAGCATTAAGTGTTGCATTTTTACCTATTCGAACATTATCACCGATTTCAATTTTATCAGCATCAAATAAGGTTGTATTATTTGCAAACATTACATGTTTACCACATTTTTTCAATTTATGTTTGTAGTAATTATATCTTATGTTACGAATAAATTCGGTTACTTTATCTGTCATATTTTTCCTGATAATAAGTATATAAAGTTTTATTTTCTACCTGATACACCATTAATTATAAGTATAAGGTAAATTATTGTCAATATATTACCCAATATGCCATTTATTATATGTTTCTTAACTCTTATGATTAAAAAGAGGTCAAGAATGGATATTAAACATTTATTTGGTAAAAAATTAAAAGAATATAGAAAAAAACATTTGATGACACAAGCTCAACTTGCCGAAAAAGTTAACGTTGACGATAAACATATAAGTTGTATAGAAAGCGGTAAAAATTTTCCGTCAGCAGATTTGATTGAAAGACTCGCAACCTCTTTAGGAGTTGAACCGAAAGATTTATTTGAATTTTATTACCTGCAAGAAATAGCTGATTTAAAATCAGACCTAATTTCAATGCTTGATAAATTAAGCCAAGAGGAACTATCGCTTGCGCATAAATATGTGCGAACATTTTTGCTAAAATAATTTTTGTTTTAAGAGAGTTGAATGGGTTCGATGAATTTTATTGAACTCGTCTTGTGTTTTAATAAACTTAATTAAGTTTTGTAAATTTTTGAAATTTGGTTAATAGGGTGTAAAATTGCTCATAGCATAGCATAGCATAGCATAGCAGGAAAATTGTGTCTATTTCCAAAATTTTTTATCGGCGATTGTTTTTATATCAATAGAGAGTATAAAAACGAGGAGTATTATAATGCAAATTAAGATTGGACAAGGTCAAGGCATTACTCAAGCGATTAAGACACAAATCCAAGCTGATGGCGGAAGAATAACCAATAATAATCTTTCGATATGGCAACAAGTAATGACGGAAGTAAAAACAGTCAACGATGCCAGAGACGAAGGTAAAAAACCGTTTTATACCGGTGGTGATGATGTTTCTAAAATAGGAGACAGTAGTACTTGGCATACAGATTTTAAAACAAATACCGGTCAGGTAATTGAACTCGCTTCAAATGTCTGGAACAAGATTGTACAACTTTTGACAGGAAAAACACCTGTGGCTGAAGAACAACCGCCTGTACCTGAAACTGTACCGGAACAAATTTCTGCAAAACAACCGGATTCTGCTCCTGTAATAAATGATGTTCCTGAAGTGTTGGATGAGACACAAAATAATGAACAACCTGTAGCTGTAAAATCTCCACAAGATGAACTTGAAAAAGCTAATGAAGATTATGCACAAGCTTTGTCAAATCCGAAAAATTGGAATACTGTTACATTAGAACAGCCGGTAGCACCTCCGATGTTGGATGCACCTAAACCAACACCTAAACCGATTCCGCAAGGTGAAGATAATAAGGCATCAACATATACAAAAGAAGAAGTTGAGAATATGATTGCGAATTTAAAACCCGGAGAAAAGTTTAAATATCAAGCAAAGTCCAGTTTTAGTGGGGATAACCTCCGTTTTTCTGAAAGTAAACCGGTTCTTTGGACAAGACAGCAAGATAATACTTTGATAAAAAGTGAATTGTCATTTGATGGCAAGTTGAATACACATTATGAAGCCGATGGCAAAACTTTAATATCTAAACAAGCTCCACTTTATGGTTTTACTTTGAAAAATCGTAAACACTTAATAAGTACAACACATTACAAAACCGGAAAGCCTGTATATAATGACCTTGATTTAACCGGAGTTGATATGGATAAAACGAATTTCGCCTTTTCTTATGACGCAGGTATTAAGTTCCTAAATATTATGAAAAAAGGTCAACAAACCTATTCTTCACAAATTTATAATGACAACAAAGGCGAGGTATTAGTTAAACTTGAAAATGGTAAATATTTTGATAAAAAAGGTAAAGAAATAGATGCTGCAAAAGCGGAAAAAATTATTGCCAAAGCATTTGATAAAAATCAAATGGGACATTTTATTCAAAATTATTAAAAAATAGTTGTAGGATGTGTTCGACGAAATCGACGAAACCATCCTATCTCTTATTAGATTTTGCTGTTATTGGTTCATGATTTTTTAAATAAAAAATCACAGGACTTGATTTTTAATATTCAGCGTTCAATAATGTAATTGTCGAGCGACTTTGCTCGGCATGAAAATTAAATATCGCGGGATGGAGCAGTCTGGTAGCTCGTCGGGCTCATAACCCGAAGGTCGTTGGTTCAAATCCAGCACCCGCAACCATTTATAGCAAGGGTTTTAAGGTTTTTCTTAAAACCCTTGTTTATTTGTTGGGTTTCACCCAACCTACATTTTTGCAATTAAATTCTAAATAATATAGTTATCTTCCACGGTTAGGCAGACTTTTCCGGCTTCGGGGTTCATTACTTCAATAACAATTTTGTTTGTGCCAGAAACAACACTGTCTTTGCCGTTCATCACAAGAGTTCCTTCTTGTCCAAGTCTGAATGCTACCGGTTTTGCCTCTGAAACACTCTCTCCGGCAAGTTCTTCTCCACCCGTAATAAATTTGACATCTTTTGCTTCATATACAACGTCATTAATCTTTACGTAATTAAATCCGCTGATAAATCCTGGTCCAAGTACATTTTTTAAACCAATACTTGCACCGTTTTCAAGTTTTTTTAGAGAACCTTTTTTGTAAACTCTTCTGATTAAAAATTCAGGAACTACGGCCATTATGATACCTCTTTCTGTTTAGCATAGATGTTTATAGCGGTTATTTAAATAATTGATACATTTTTTGTGTACCTATTTGTATTATAACATTTTTCATATCAGATTTAAAGCCCCATGGCGATTTTATGTTACGATCTTTTTCCCAAATAACTATTTCGAGCGTATTTCGGGATTTTAAAAATTCGTTAATTAAGTAAAATTTATCTTGTACATGGGTTCTTTTAATATATCGTCCGATTTTAACACCATTCAAAAATATCGTTGCACGTCTGTACCAGAAGTTTTCCAGTGATAAATATTTGGCAAAAAATACGTTGTCATTCATATCGACATTAAAGTTCACGGTAATTTTTGTGAGGTAAGGATTTTCGCTTTCGTGATAGTCTCCACGTTCTATGGAAAGTTTTTCGCATACTGAAAACTCAATTGGTATAGCAGGTTTTGTTTCAAAAGTGACCAAACCGCGAGGATAATTTGTATCGCCTGAAAATCCTTTGTCAAATCCTAAATTTTGAACCAGAATTGTTAATTCATTTATATCCTTATACAAAATATTTTTGTCAAGTGTAATTGAAATAGTTTCCGGTACTTCTTGAAGTTTTTCTATTTTGTAGCTGTTACGGTTTAAAACTTCTTTGCCATTAATATAAACCGCAAAAAGATGACGTGCGCTGAGTGTTATTTCTTCTAAATAATCAGGGATTTGTGACTTATACCAAACAAATTCATCATGCAAACTGTTTGCGAGGAAATCAGTTTTACCGTTTATTTTGCGCCAATTTGAATAATCATAATGATTATCAATTTCAGGTGAACAAAAATCTATTTCAAAATCTTTTATAATTTGCGGTTTATTATATTCACCAAATTCGTTTACTACACAATATTTTTTTGCAAATTTATGTTTTAAGTCATAATATGCTATTTCAGTATTTCTTTCAAGTGCAACAGCACCGTTTGGTAGAACATAATCCGCATTGAAAATCATTTTGTCATCAAGCATCCAACTTCTATCGGCAAGTCGTTTTGTCAAAAATACAAATTGTGTTAATTTGCCGTCTTTTTCGAATGTCAAATGTTCGTAATCTCCTTTTTCACCGGAAATAATATCACCATTTTTTAAATAAATATTTGCGTTTTTGTCAGCAATCATGAATAGAACTTCTTCATTTTCATCAAAAAGTCTTGCAAAAATTTCCATGTCAGAAAATTCGATTTCACAAGCTTTAAGTTTAAGATTTTGTGGACAAATTTTCATATCATAAGGTTTGAGATTTATTTTTTTACCGTTTAATAATGAAATTTCTGTCATTTCCGGATTCATATTACGCACAAAAAGCCAATCACAATCGTTTATTAAATCGTGTCTTAATTTGAAATAAATATTTTCTTGTGAACAATTATAATCTACCGGTTCGGTTTGTGTAAAATCAAAAGAGTTCAAAAAATAATTTATTTCTTTTGCTTTGAAGAAATTGCTTTGCGGGATACCAAATTCATCAAGTGGTGCGGTAAACTCATAACTCGTGTAAACTTCATCACAAGCCAAATCATCCCAATTTGTTCCACCAACAGCCATATAGTGATTGAATAGGGTTATGCCTTGTGAAAGAGCTGTTTTAGTCATAATGTTAATATGTTCGTCACCGAGGGCATCTCTTATGTGTTTGTAACCGGAACCGTCCCATTTGTCAAACCAGCCTGATTGCATTTCTGCAATGAATGGCGGAGAGTTTTCCTTTGCTCCACGGAAAATTTCTTCAACATTATCCAAAGTATCAAAACAGAAATTATCTTGTTTCCAATTTTGATTAGGGTTTATGTACGGATATAAATCAAGTGCGTAAATATCTACTACATCTGCCCATAATCCGGCAAAATAAGCATCATTATGGAAAATGGGGCAAGTTATTCCTCTATCACGTGCCATTTTGTAAAGTTCACGCATGTAATCTTCTTCCATTGTATCGGTTGCATATTCGTTTTCAATTTGGAATAAAATTACATTGTCAAAATCTTTTATTATCGGAATAATTTGGTCATACCATTCAGTTATATATTTCATATAAGTTTCAGAATATTTGTATTCTGTGCCGATTCTGTTTCTTGGAATTACATCTTCTTTTTCTAAAAGCCAAAAAGGTAGTCCGCCAGCATTTACTTCTCCGTTAATAAATGGACCTGGACGGGCAATTACGAACAAATCAGCATCTTTTGCTGCTTGAAGTACTTTTCTTACATCTTTTACGCCTGTAAAATCGTATTTGCCTTCTTTTGCACTGTGAAAATTCCAGTTAAAATATATGTCAACACAATTATAGCCACCGGCTTTCATTTTTAAGAATCTATCACGTGCCATTTCTTCTCCGGGGGTTCTGAAATAGTGAAACGCTCCGCTTTTTATAAACACTCGTTTTCCATTAACTATTAAAGAATATTTGTCAAAAGTTATTTCCATTCTTCTATTGTAAAACTTTTTCGAATTTGGTCAAGTTGGTTAAGTTTTTGTGCTATCCTTTTAATAAGGAGCCGAAATTATGACAAAAGATGAATTATTAAAACTTTATAATATGGATTTGCAGGATTTGTTAAAAATATCTTCGCAATTTGTTTCAGATAATGTGGAATTTTGTTCAATAGTTAATGCACGTAACGGAAAGTGTTCACAAAATTGTAAATACTGTGCGCAAAGTTCGCATTACAGAACCGATATAGAAACATATCCGCTTATAAGTGAAGAAGAAGTTGTTAAAGCAGCACTTGAAGCAAGAGCAAATCATGCTGATAGGTTTGCGGTTGTTACGTCCGGTAAAACTCCGGCAGAAGAAGATTTCGACAAAGTTGTCAGTCTTATTAAAGCGGTTGATAAAATTGACGGAATTAAAAGTTGTGCTTCTATTGGTATTTTGGATGAAGAGCAGGCTAAAGCACTTGCAGATGCGGGATTAAAAAGATTTCATCACAACATAAATACTTGTCGCTCATATTATCCTGAAGTTTGTACAACTCATACTTGGGATGACCGTTTGAATACTTGCAGGCTTGTAAAGAAATATGGTATGGAGCTTTGTTGCGGTGTAATTTTGGGTATGGGAGAAACTGTTGAACAGCGTATTGAAATGGCTATGGAACTTGCTGAAATTCAACCGCAATCTATTCCGATAAATATTTTGATGCCTATACCGGATACTCCTTTTGAAAATTATTACGACAAAATCGACGAAGAAAATATTTTGAGAACTATTGCAATATTCAAAATTGCAAATCCAAAATCAGTTGTTAGATTTTGTGGCGGAAGAATGAGATTGAGCGATGAAAATCAGGAACTTGCATTGAAAACTTCTGTTGAAGGAATTTTGATAGGGAATTACCTTACGACTACTGGTAAAGCTCCCGAAGAAGATATTCAAACAGTCAAAAAACTCGGTAAAAATTTAATTACTGCTTAAAATATTGCAAAATTATTTTTTACGGAATAAAATATTTTTGTAAAAAGGAGAGTTTATTATGTGGGAAAAAGATGTAAACATTAACGAAGTTCGTGAAATTAGAACCCGTACCAATGTATATTTTGGTGTTGGAGCAATTCAAAAGATTGAAGATATTTCACGAGATTTAAAATCCAGAGGTATTGACAAAGTTATTGTAATGTCAGGACGAAATGCATACAAAGCAACCGGTGCTTGGGATTACGTTGAAAAAGCGTTAAAAGCTAACAGTATTGGTTATGTAAATTATGATCAAGTTACACCAAACCCGACAACGCATCACGTTAATGATGCCGCAAAACTGGCTCGTGATTTTGGTGCAAAGGCAGTTATTGCTATTGGCGGAGGTTCACCAACAGATGCTGGTAAATCAGTTGCAATTTTGATTGAATATCAGGATAAGAATGCAAATGATATTTATGAATTTAAATTTACACCTGAAAAAGCCGCTCCGATTGTATCAATCAATCTTACACACGGAACAGGCACAGAAACTAACAGGTTTGCAGTTGTAACTGTTCCGGAAAAAGATTTCAAACCGGCAATTGCTTATGATTGTATTTATCCGATGTATGCAATTGATGATCCGCAGTTGATGACTAAATTATCACCAAAACAAACAAGATATGTTTCAATTGATGCTGTTAATCACGTTGTGGAAGCTGCAACAAGCGCAGTATTTTCACCGTATAGCGTAACTTTAGCTCGTGAAGTTATCAGAGATGTAGTAAAATATTTGCCTAAAGCTCTTGAAAATCCGGATGATTTGGAAGCAAGATATTATTTGGCTTATGCTGCTATGATGGGCGGTGTTTGTTTTGATAATGGGCTTTTGCATTATACACATGCATTGGAACATCCTTTGAGTGCGGTTAAACATGAACTTGCTCACGGGCTTGGTTTGGCAATGCTTTTGCCGGCTGTTATAAAAGTTATTTATAAAGACAGAGCTGCTGTTTTAGCTGATATTTTAAGCCCGATTGTTCCTGATTTAAAAGGAGAGGCTTCTGAAGCTGAAAAAGCAGCAAAAGCTGTTCAAGATTGGCTGTTCTCGGTTGGCGTGACCGAAAAACTCGTAGATGAAGGGTTTACGGAAGCCGATGTACCAAAACTGGTTGATTTAGTTTATACAACTCCGTCACTTGGTGGTTTGATTGATATCGGACCTTCCGGAAACGGTCGTGAAGTTGTTGAAGAAATTTATAAAAATTCTTTGAAACCACTTTAGTTTATAAAAAAGCCTCTGATTAATCGGAGGCTTTTTTTATATTTTTTTTACAAGCTCTTGAATATGTCTTTTAACAGCTGATGTAATAATTAAATCGGGTTCTGACATTGCAAAACCGTCAAGAATAATTATTGCTCGCTTGTAATCCTCTTTTTGTTCGTACAATAATGCAAGCATAACTTTATTTAAAGGGTTTGTTTCATCGGAATATTTTTCGATTTGGGTGTCAAGCATTCCAAGGGCTTTATAGGTTTTTGCAAGATTTTGATAGTATTTAAAGTTTAAACTATATTGCATAATTGCACGTTCAAAACAATCAAGAGCGTAATCAGGATATCCGATAATAAGATAAACTTCTCCGAGATTGTTATAATAAACAGATGTTGCTTGGGTATTCGGATTTAGGCTGATTGCGATTTTATATTCTTGAATTGCCGCATAATAACATTTTTCATTAACATAACGAAGTCCCATATTATTATGGGTATAAGCATTTTTTTCCGCATTGATTACATAAACATCAGGTTTTTTGTATGCTGATGTCAAAAATGCTAAAAATATCAATTGTATAAGTAAAAGTTTCTTCATTAGTATTTATTTAATATTTTTTTATAGCAAATCAAGTTCAAGACCTTCATATGCCATAATTGCTTTACCACCATATTGATTTTGATAATGTTCGTTTATACCGTTTAATTTTTCATCGTTATAATCAGGGTCAAAATGGAAGAACACTAGTTTTTCCGCATTTGCCAAACGTTGAGTTTCCACGGCAATTTCAAAAGTTGAATGTCCGTAACCTTGTTTAGGTACGATTAAATCCATATAATCTTCTGTCGTATATTGTGCATCGTGGATAAGAAGACTACAGTTTCTTGCAAATTCAATGAATTTTTTGTCCCCGCCTAAGTAACTTTCTTTATCTGTTGCGTAAACAAGTGATTTACCTTTATACGAAATTTTATATATAAACACTCCTTCTCGTGGATGTGCATATGATTTGTGACAAGTTATCAAAACGTCATTTTCTTGTGGTACTTCATCAGTATTAAGTAAAAATGGTTTATTGTCTTGGCGTAACACAATTCTATCTCCGTCATTAACGTTTTGAATGTTTAATTTGCCTGCAATGTCGCCCAAATCGAGTGGAAACGATTTGCCGAATAATATTGATGAAAGTTCCTCTTTTAAACTTTGTCCGTCACTTACGTGCCCAAAAACATTCACAGTAGTTGATTTTAGGTGCAATGGCTTAAAGAAGGTAAAGCCTTGAGTGTGATCCTGATGGATGTGTGACAACAGAACAGTTGCATTTACGGGTATTCTTTCTTCCGGTGACATTCCTGATGAAATATATTTTTCCATAAGTTCTTTGCCGGTGTCAATTAAGCCTGTTCCTGCATCAAGAATGATTAGATGTCCTCCGACATTTATTTCAACACAAGAAGTATTACCTCCGTATTGTAAAAAATTTTTGTTTGCTATCGGATAACTGCCTCTGACACCTCTGAATTTTATGTTGAATTCACCCATAATTTCCTCACTATCTTTTTATTTCAAAAGTCCCGTTTTGGTCTTGTTCTTCACCGCTGTATAATGTTGAGGCAAAAACAAGCATTCTTGCAAGTTTTTGAACATTTTTTAATCTTGTTTCTTTAAATTCAAAATTAAATATAACTTTATTTTTCTTTTCTGTGATTGTTATTACACGAAATGCGTTCGGATAAGATACCAATGCCGGTGAACTTACGTAAAGGACATTGTTATTCTGTGTAATTTTTGTAGCGTGATAATGACCTGTAAACACTCCAATTGGATTTTTGTATTTTTCAATAATGGCTTTTACTTGTTCAGCATTACGCATTCTGTGATTAGGGCTGGTAAAAGGTTCAACGATAGGCACGTGTCCAAAAATCAAAACGATATCTTTTTGAGAATTTTCGAGTTCTTTGTCCAACCATTCAAGTTGTTCCGGATAAATATATCCTTGTGCTGTCCATTCATTATCTATTATACTGTCTAAAACTATTACTTTGTAACCTTTTTTAGGTACAAAAGAGTAATAAGGTTTTTCAAAAGTGAAATTAGGATTGTTTTCTCTTAAAATTTTTAAATACAAATTTTTTGAAAGATAACCGCCGTACATAGGGTCATGATTTCCGAAAGCGAAATACCACGGGGTGTGAAGTTTTTGAACATGTGGTAAAACGGCATGGAGTTCTTTTTCAAAAGCCTTATCAATTAAATCACCTGTAAACATAACAAAACTAACATTTGGAATATCATTTACTTGTGCAACTGCATCATCCAAAAGTTTCGGACTTTCAGCAATCATTTTGAATGTTGTATTTGCTCCGTTTTCTAAAAAGTGTGTGTCAGATAATTGTACAAATTTCAAACTTGAAGCATTTGTGTAACCCTGTACCCAAAACAGCATTACGCACACAAGTAAAACAGTAAAAATACCGTTTTTGAGTTTACTTATAAAACTTTCTTTTTTTCTTCTCATTTCTCAATTCTCGATTTTATTTCATTATACTTTGATATTAAATTTTTGTCGTCATCAGAGAGGATGATTCCTTTATCAAGATTTATCAATGCATCGGTGTAATTTCCGAGTTCATAATCACAAAGTCCGATATATTTGTATATTTCTGCAGTTTGGATATCATTTGTTAAGGCAGAAAGTTTTGTTTTTGCTTGAGAATATCTTTTCATTGAATAAAGGATTTTACCTTCCAAAAACCTGTAATCAAGTGAATTTTCCAATGCAATTGCAGTTAGAATATCATTCAATGCTTCGGTATTATTATTCATATTGCTTTTGGCACGAGCTCTTAAGGCATATGCAAAATCGTCTTGCGGATTTATTTTCAAATATTGATTAAGATAGCTGATTGTTTGTGCATAATTCTTTAATTCAAAATAGCAAATAGCAATTTGTAAATAGCATTGAATGAATGTTGGTTTCGCATTGACTGATTTTATATAACTTTCAATTGCTGAATTGTAAGCTTTTGTATTTTTGTAATATTCACCAAGGAAATAATAAGCCCAAAAATCACTGCCGGAGGTCAAAGAGGATTGTTCAAGTTCTTTGTTTCCGATTTTTTTTGCATTTACTGATTTTTGTACAGCAGGACTTTTTGATAAAATAAAAGATTTATTATTACCTTGAATAATTTGTCTGATACCATTTCGTAAATCTTGAACATTTTTGTTATTAGGTTCTATAAGAAGAATTTTATCAAGATAATTTGCTGTTTCACGATAATTACCGTTTATGCAGTAATTTGTTGCTATATCAAAGTAATCTTCTGTTATCTCGCTTGCAAAAACGGGACAACAAAGCAAAAATAATCCTGTTATGAGTAATTTTTTCATAACAGGATTATATCATAAATTTGTTTTCTAGTAATCCATTTTCCAACCATTGTTCATGATTTTTGAAAAACATCCGATAGCATAACCTTGATCATTTGTTTCGGAGCACAAATCTTCTCGTGTCTGCATATAGCTTTCACCGATTTTGCCGTCTGAATAAAGTTCAAATGCGAAAAGGTCACGACCTTTAATATTTGGTTTTTCTGCTCCGTTAATGTCAAAAATTACGTAAGCGTGACCATGAAAATCGAATGTTCCGTCTTCATTGTAACTATCAGAGCTCATTGTACTCATGCAAACAGCTTCTCCTGTTGCTAGCAGAACACAATAGTTATTATTTGTACTAACGTCATATTTAGCTGATTTATCTAATTTTTTGTATGCTGTAGCAAAACAATTATCAGCACTTTTTCCGCAATCTGTAGCAACTTTTAAATTATTTTTTAAAAATTCTCCTACACCATCAAGATTTTCAGCCATTTCTGTTTGTGCTAATGAATCTACACGTTGGTTTATAAGTTCTTGTTTTGCGGCTATAGAAAGTTGTTTATAAACATTTTCAGCTTTAGTAACATAAATTTTATTACTAAAATTAGTGGAAAGGCTTGGAGTAATCAATGCAACAATAACTCCAATTATTGTCAATGTAAGCAAAACTTCTGCTAATGTAAATCCGGTATGTTTAAATTTTCTAATAAAATTTATTCCCATATTTACCTCTTATATTTTCATAACTTTTAAAATTTCAGTTAAATCAGCGGATGTTTTTTTGACATCGGCATTTGAATATTTTATGGCATTATCAGGGTCTTTTAAACCGTTACCAGTTAAAATACATACGATTTTTGAGCCTTCTTTTACTTGGTCTTTGAATTTAATCAAGCCTGCAACAGATGCAGCACTTGCAGGTTCAGCAAGAACACCTTCTGTTGAAGCAATTAGTTTGTAAGCTTTTACGATTTCTTCATCAGTTACAAAATTAATAACACCGTTACTTTCATCTCTGGCTGCTTCAGCTTGTTTCCAGCTTGCAGGATTACCAATTCTAATAGCTGTAGCAAGAGTTTCCGGCTTATAAATCCTTTCACCTTTTACAATTGCTGCTGCTCCTTCAGCTTCAAATCCCATCATTTTAGGTAATGCCGGAATTTTCCCCGCAGCATACCATTCTTTATAACCTTTCCAGTATGCAGTTATATTACCTGCATTTCCTACCGGTATAAAGTGGTAATCAGGAGCTTGTCCAAGCGCATTACAAATTTCAAACGCACCTGTTTTTTGTCCTTCAATTCTGTATGGGTTAACTGAATTTACAAGGGTTATCGGATAATTTTCGGAAATTTTTCTTACCATTTCTAATGCTTCATCAAAATTGCCTTGAATTGCGATAATTTCAGCACCGTACATCATTGCTTGTGAAAGTTTGCCCAGAGCAATATAACCGTCAGGGATTAATACATATGTTTTCATTCCGGCTTTTGCTCCGTATGCGGCAGCAGATGCAGAAGTGTTTCCTGTTGATGCGCAAATAATTGCACCGGAACCTGCTTCTTTTGCTTTTGAAACAGCCATTGTCATTCCACGGTCCTTAAAACTGCCGGTAGGGTTACAACCTTCAAATTTCAAATAAATTTCAGCATCTACTCCGATTTTTTTAGCAAGGTTGTCGGCCTTGATTAATGGAGTATTTCCTTCATTAAGTGTTACGACCGGAGTTTTTTCAGTTACCGGTAAATATTCTCTGAATGTATTGATTAATCCTTGATAATATGTCATTTTGCACCTCGTTTCCCATATTATATTATAAATATTTTAAAATTAATACCTTCTTAAGAATTTATAAAATCCTCACAAATATTTATTTGTATAGCTACGTGCGTAGTACCCTCTCCCGAATTTCTAACTTTCGCAACAGCTCAAGTTGAAATTCTGCTCTCTCACAAAGAGAGAGGGCACTACGATAATTCATTATATTTATTTAAAATTTCATTTAAAACATTATCTGTATTATTAATTATATCGTTATCGAAAAATCTCAGAACCGTATAACCTAACATATTCAAATAATGGGAACGTTGTTCATCATAGTATATGTTTTCAAGATGTTGTGAGCCGTCTAATTCAATTACTAACTTTTTCCCTAAGTTTACAAAATCTACAATATATTTGCCAATAGGAACTTGTCGTCTGAATTTTATTCCATTCAATCTCTTTGCTCTTATATGTTCCCAAATAATATTTTCACAATCTGTTTGATTACTTCGTAATTTTTTCGAAAATCCAAGTGCTTTAGATTTGTAATGTCTATTATTCATATAAAAATTATAACACAAGTCAATCCCTCTCTCTTTGTGAGAGGGTAGAATTTCAACTTGAGCTGTTGCGAAAGTTAGAAATTCGGGAGAGGGTTAAAACAGAGAATTAAAAAAGTTCCTTTTAAACCTGAACCCTTATTAAACTGTTTACTTTATTTATAAATTCACTTTCTTCAAATGCTTTTACTGCACTTTGCATATCTTTTTCAAGGCAAAGCTCGGTGATGACTGTAATATCAGCTGTATTGTCTTCCAAAATTCTTTGTACAATACTTTCCAAGCTTATGTTAAATTCAGCGCAAATATTTCCTATATTACCAATAACGCCTTTGTTGTTTTTGGCATTTAATGACATATAATATTTGTTTTGTGTGTCTGAAATGTTAATACATTTTGCAGTTTTGTTATGATTACATCTCATCATTGGTAACAGATAATCTGTAGTACCGATTTCTTTTGCTATAGCCAAAATATCTCCGACGACAGAACTTGCGGTCGGAAATTCTCCTGCTCCCGGACCTGATAATGTAATATGTCCAAGCGGATGACCGGAAAGGCTTACGGCATTTGTTACGTAATCGATGTGTGCAAGTGTTGATTTTTTTGAAATAAGCATCGGGTGAACTCTGACGTCAGCATATTCATTTTCATCAAATTTTGCAGATGCAATCAGTTTGATTTTGTAACCCAATTCATTTGCGGCTTTCATATCTTCTGCACGAACATGTGTAATACCTTCTTTATACACATTTTCAATTTTTACACGTTGTTTGAATGCAAGAGTTGCAAGAGTTGTAATTTTATATGCTGCATCAAAACCTTCAACGTCACCTGTCGGGTCAGTTTCTGCATAACCCAATGCTTGAGCTTCTTTTAAAACATCTTCGTATGAAGCACCTTGAACATCCATTTTTGTTAAAATGTAATTAGTTGTCCCGTTTAGAATTGCTTCAATTTTATCAATTTTATTACCTGCAAGAATTGTTTTAATTGGCATAATAATCGGAATTCCGCCTGCAATAGCTGCTTCATACAACACAACTCTGTTATGTTCTTCTGCAAAATTGTAAAGTTCTTCACCACATTTTGCCAAAAGTTCTTTGTTTGCAGTTACAATATGTTTTCCATTCTTTATTGCAGTTTTTATGTAATCAAATGCAGGTTCTACACCGCCCATAAGTTCAACTACAATGTCGATTTCCGGATTATTGGTAACATCATACGGATTATCTGTAATAATTTTTTCATCAAGATTCGGGATATTACGCTTTTTAGATTTGTTTTTAACAGCAATTTGAACAACTTCAATATCTTCAAAATTTTCTAATGTTTTAAAAACACCCGAACCAACGGTTCCAAGACCTATTAAACCAATTTTAATCTTTCTCTTTATCATATAACAATTATAACACAAAAAAACAACTTATGTTATTTCTTCATTCTTGCACCATAAGCTTCATGAACATCAACAACGGAAATAAATGCTTTAGGGTCAATTTCTCTTATAATTTCTTTCATTTTTGTCATTTCAAGACGAGAAATTATGCAATAAATAATAGTTTTATCAATTCTGGAATATCCGCCTTGACCATAAATATAGGTTATTCCTATATCAAGTCTATCTATTAAAGCTTGACCAATTTCATAAGATTTATCACTGATTATTCTAACGGATTTTGAATTATTTAAGCCTTCTAAAACAATGTCAATTACTTTGTAGGCGATGAAATATGTCAACATTGAATACATACCTCTGCCCCAACCAAAAACAAGTCCGGCTCCACAATATATGAATATATTCATACCCATTATAAATTCGCCAACAGAAAATCCCCATTTCTTTGACATTACAAGCGAAAGAATTTCTGTACCGTCAAGTGAACCTTCATTTTTTAATATAAGTCCAACGCCTGTACCTAGTATAATTCCGCCAAATACCGTTGCAAGAAGTAAATCATCTGTTGCTTGGTGTGCATGAAAAACGTTTAATGCGCATGAAAAAACAGTTACGGCATAAAATGTCTGTAATACAAACTTTTTGCCCATTTTAGTAAATGCTAAACAGATAAACGGAAAGTTAATCAGCATAACTAACAAGCCAAGACTTTTACCGGTTAAAAAGCTTGCAATCATTGATATACCAATAACTCCGCCGTCAATAATGTTATTTGGTGCTAAAAATCCTTCAATTGCTGCAGCCGCAATAAATGCACCAAGTGTAAGAAAAAACATTTTTCTCAATAACATTGCTATTTTAATTCTAAACGGGATTATTTTTTGTGGCATATTATTTCTTCTTTATTAAATTATTCAAACTGAATACTGATTTTTTTGTGTTTGTATTTATTTGTTTTACACCCAAAATGTTTTCCAAATCAGCTTTTAGAGCAACTAAATCATCATATTTTTTTAGTGAGCCATCCATAGTAATTGATACATCACCGGTTTCTTCGGAAACAACAAGACATGCTGCGTCACTAACTTCTGACATGCCAATAGCAGCACGATGACGTGTGCCGTATTTCCAACTTAATTTAGGGTCTTCTGTCAAGGGAAGTAAAACTCCTGCAGATATAATTTTTTCACCGTTGATAACTACAGCACCATCATGAAGCGGTGTGTTAGGGTGAAAAATAGTAAGCAAAAGTTCTGTTGAAACATCTGCATTTAATGTAGTCCCGACATCATAATATGTATTACTCAAATCGCTTTGAAATACTATTAATGCACCGGTATGAGATTTAGAAAAGAATTTTACCGATTCAATAATTTCTTTAACTACATCAATTTTCTCACTGTGCACAGGTTGAGAAGAATTTCCAAATAATCGGTTGTAAAAATCAACTTGTCCGAGATAACCTAAAAATCTTCTTAATTCCGGCTGGAATATAACAATTAAACTCAACGAAACAAGTGTTACGATTGATTTAAGGAAAACTCCAAGAATTTTTAAATCAAAACGGATTAATATTTCACTAAAAACCCATAAGAATACTAAAAAAAATGCGCCTTTAACAAATTTTTCCGATTGAGTATTTTTTATGAATTTTTTATAAAAGAACATCAAAATAGCTGCTATAACAAAAATTTCAAATAGGTTTGTCCCGCTAAAAGACAAATCCATAGTCGAAATTAAACTTTTAATATAAGCAGAAATTTCTGATATCATATATTAATCCTTCAAACCTATGTCGTGAGAGATTAAATCGTCTAATGTCTCTCTTAATACTATAATAGCAGATTGTGAATTATTTACAAGTACCATAGCAGGTTTTTGAACACGATTATAGTTTGAAGCCATCGAATAATTATATGCCCCTGTATTAAAAACGCACAATATATCACCTTCTTCAGGATTTGGTAACTCAATATCTTTTATTAAAATATCTCCTGATTCACAAAATCTTCCTGCAATTGTAACCTTTTGTAAAGCATTATGATTTTCTGGTTTGTTCGCAATTTCTGCAATATATTCAGCTTGATACAATGCAGGTCGAATATTATCAGCCATTCCGCCGTCAACAGAAACATATTTAGTTCCCTGTGGTACTTGTTTTGAGCTTCCTATTGTGTATAAAGTTACACCCGCAGTTGAAATTATACTTCTACCGGGTTCTAAAAATACTGACGGGTAATCAATTTGATATTTTCTTACAGCAGAATTAAGTTTATTAATTATTATTTCCGCAATTTCATATGTTGAAGGCGGGCAATCGCTTTCTACATATTTAACACCTAAGCCACCGCCAATATTAATTTCATCAAGTTTTAAACCATATTTGTCATCTAATCTCGCCAATTCTTTAATCAGCAATTCGATTTCGTCACCATATATAGATGTTTCAAAAATTTGTGAACCGATATGTGCATGCAATCCACGCAATTTAAGATTTTTATATTCATTTAGGATTAATTCAACGGCATCATCAATTTGCGTAAGGTCAAAGCCAAATTTGCAATCGAGATGACCTGTTTGAATGTATTCATGAGTATGACATTCTATCCCCGGTGTAATTCTTAGTAAAATATCGACGGTAATATTTTTTGATTTAGCTATTTCATTTAATAGAGAAAGTTCAAAGAAATTATCTACAGATATTCTTCCCACACCTAGAGTTAAAGCCAGTTCAAGCTCATCATAAGATTTGTTGTTTCCATTGAATAACACTTTTGACATATCAACTCCGGCTTTATACACAGTATAAATTTCACCGCCGGAAACAGCATCAAATCCGAAACCTTCTTGTGCAAGAATTTGTGTTATTGCAATATTGCATAAAGCTTTTGATGCGTACATCATATTAACTTTGTCATAAGCTTTAAAGGCATTTTTATAATCTTTGCAAATACTTCTCAACGTTGTTTCATCTATGACGTAAAGAGGTGTTTCATATTTTTCGACAAGTTCAACGAGGTCACAGCCGCCGATTTCAAGATTATTGTTTGAATTTATTTTTGTTGTTATCGGTTTCAAAAATTGATTTGTTGTGTTCATTAAAAAGCTCCTTGCATTCATCATAACACAACATTTTAAGATACAAAATAATTATTTAACCAATAAACACAAGATTATTAACAATGAGTAATAAATCATTAAATTTCTGGCTTTTAAAAGTCTAAAATAGAATTCTTTGACATCTTCGCCACATTTAAATGTTTCAAGAGATTTATACATGTTGAAAATCAAAGGCAAAAGCAACAAGGTTGTCAGAAAATAATAATTACGAGAAATTAAAGCCAATAAAAATGTAAATACATACCCAATACCATAAACAACCCAAACTCCGTTAATAGCTCTGGATTTTGAACCAAGTCTGCAAACGAGAGTTTTTTTATGTGAATTTAAATCACCTTCATAATCAAGAATTGTATGCACATACATCAAACCTATCGTAAACATTACAACGGCAAGCGACAATATAAGAACTTCCAAAGAAAAGCTTTGTGTCATAACATAATAAACACCTTCAAACAATAAAGGTCCGAAAGTAATTCCGACAGCAATTTCACTTAACCCGACCTGCGAAAGTTTTGCATATGAAAGCACAATTAACCCGCCAATTGCGGCAAGTCCGATAACAGGTAAACCTGCTCGAAATGTTAAAATTACACCTGATAAAAATGCAATTCCACAATAAATAATGACAACACGCAACACGTCATTTAATGTTGCTTCGCCTGATTTGATGTAAGAACATTTGCATTGTTGTGAATTATCTGTCAATTTTTGGTAGTCAATATAATCATCAAAAAGGTTTGTTGCAAGTTGTCCGCATGCTATTCCGACAAGAGCAATTAAACCGTTTATAATATTCCCGCCGGATTTTAATGAATATATAAAAATTACAAGCCAAGACAAAACAGCCATTGGTAAAGAAAATAATCGTGAATTTTTTAACCAAAATAAAATTCTCATTTTAAGACGCTCACCATTCCTTTTACTACTTCATAATCTGCACCTGCTTCAAGAAGTTCTTCCGCAGACAGCCCAAATAATGTAATTAAGCTGTAAGCTTCTTTATCATCTTGCTTGAGTAATTCGATAACCATATCAACGGCTTCATTTCTGGTCAATCGTGAAAATTGATCATTTTTCCCTAAATAGATACTTCTTTTTTTTGCTTTACCCAATTAAAAACCCTTTCTAAAAGCTAAGAGTGCTGCACCAATCATACCTGAATAATTTCCGGCTTTTGCTTTAACAACTTTTGTAGGAGTTGTTACAATTTCACGATTAATTTCATTTGTTAAGTAATCAGTGTCAACAAATTCTGCCATAGAACCGGAGAGAACAATACAATCAGGGTCAAATAAATTTGCAAGTCCGATAAGTCCGGCAAGAATATCATCCTGCCATTTATCAAAAATTTTTGTCATTTTTGAATCGTTATTTTGCCAACCTTCTATAACATCATAAGTTGTAATATCTGTATTTCCTGTGATTTCTTCAGCAGTATGTTTTAAACCCGTACCTGAAGCATAAGCTTCAAAGCAATCCCACGCACCACAAGTACACTTTCTATGTTTGTCTGTACGCATTTTAAAATGCATTTCACCGGCAGCACCGTTTTTACCTTTTAAAAGTTGTCCGTTTACAATAATTCCGCCACCGACACCTGTGCCGAGTGTAATCATAACAGAATTTGGACAATTTTTTGATGCTCCGATTTCATACTCTGCCCAAGCTGCACAGTTAGCATCATTTTCTACAAATACAGGTTTTTTGCTTAAGTTAACAAAATCCGTTTTAGGATAATCTTTTACAATGTTACCGGTTGAGCCTAATATGCCTGTATTTTGATTGTTTACAGCTCCGCAAGTTGAAAATGCAACTACATCAATTTCTTTTTCATGATTAGAAATTATATTTTTAAAAAGTTTTTGAATATCATCAAATGATTTTGGGGTTGAATATTTTTCGATATCGGAGATTATTTCGCCTTTTTCATTTATTACAGTACAATAAATTTTTGTTCCGCCAACATCAATCGCCAGAGCTTTCATTACTTTTGCCTCCTTTGTACAAAGCGTTTTGTAATTAATTGCGGACGTGTGATTGCCGAGCCTATAACAACAGCATGAGCTCCAAGTTCAAATGCTTTATCGACTTCATTAGGTTCCCAAATTCGTCCTTCAAGGATAACCGGAACTTTAACGTTTTTCACAAGTTTTTCTAATAGCTCAAAATCCGGTCCTGAGGGAGAATTGGCAGATTCTAATGTGTAACCGGCAAGTGTTGTAGAAATCAAATCTGCTCCGAGTTTTTCAGCCTCAATACCTTCTTCAAAAGTCGAGATATCAGCCATTGCGGCTCTTTTGTTAATATGAATATACTTAATCATTTCAGCTAAAGAAGTTTTATTGGGACGAGGTCTTTGAGTTCCGTCAAAAGCAATAATATCAGCTCCTGCGTTTATGAGTGATATAACATCGTCCAAAGTAGGTGTTATATATACAATTTCTTTGTAATTTTGAGGAATTACATCAGGTTTCGTAATTCCGATAACAGGAATATCAAAAAGCTGCTTTGCGTTTTTAACATCTCTTATCCCTGCAACTCTAAGTCCGCCGGCTCCGCCTTTCACAACAGATTTCATCATTGCGGCCATACATTTTTCAAGATATAAAGGCTCGGACGGCATAGCCTGAACAGAAACCACCACTTTGTTTTTCAAACGATTAACTATATCCATAAACGGATTATAGCATAAATAAATTTTTTGAAGTATAATGATTGCAAATTGAGAGGTAAGAATGAAAAAATCACTGATTAAATTTCCGTTTTTAACACAGGATGTTGAAGTGTATGAAAGAGAAAACGGGCATACTATTGTTCTGGCACACAAAGAAGGTGTGCTTGCGAATATTAGCACTTGGGTAAAAACAGGTTCAATCAATGAAAATGACCAAAATAACGGAATTTCACATTTTTTGGAACACCTTATGTTTAAAGGAACCGAAAAACATCCTGCCGGCTACTTTGACAAAACATTGGAAGCTAAAGGTGCAATAGTTAATGCTGCGACTTGGAAAGATTATACTTTTTATTATGTAACACTTCCAAAAGGTGAGAATAATTGTGATTTAAACTTGGCAATAGAATTACATGCGGATATGATGCTTAATCCTGTTTTACCTTATGAAGAAATTGGTGCACCTTTTGATTTGAACGATAATTCTGTAACTGACAAGCGTGAACGTCACGTAGTTATTGAAGAAATAAGAATGCGTAAAGACCAATCTTGGACTAAAGTTTATAATACTTGTAATTATAATATGTACACAAAGCATCCGTATAAACGTGACGTAATCGGTACGCCTGAAATAATTTCTCAAGTAACCCGTGAAGATATAATGAATTATTATAAAACATTCTATTCTCCGGAAAATATGACAACAATTATCGTAGGTGATTTTAATAACGAAGAAATTCTTAATAAAATTGAACAAGAATTTGATTTTAAAGGTAGAAAAAACGCACCGAAAATAGAACACGAAATTGATTTACCGGCAACAGAAACTAAATATATAGAAGAAAAATCTCATGTAAATACTTCTTATGCCATGTTTGGTTGGTTAGGTCCGAAAGCAAGGGATATTAAAGGAACTATCTGTCTTGATTTAATTAGTATAATTTTTGGTGACGGTACAAGTTCAAGATTGTATCAAAATCTTATTGAAAAACTTCCAAAATCCATATTTAATATGATTAATTCAGAACATTACCAATTTAAAGACGGTAACAACTTCTTTATTCAGGCTAATTTTAAACCGGAAAATAAAGATGAAGCACTCGAACTTGTAAAAAAAGAGCTCAAAAATCTTTCGACAGTAAAAATAACAACTGAAGAAATTGAAAAAGCTAAGAAAAAAATTAAAACACGATTTGCGTATTCAGCAGAAACCGTTTCTGAAATAGGAGAAACTATTGGTTATTACGCAACTGTTTGTGATAATTTGAAGTTGGTAGAAGATTATCTTAAAGATTTGGAAGATATTACAGTGGCAGATTTGGAAAATATGGTGACAAAATATTTGAATATAAATAATGCGGTAATATCTGTATTGGTACCGGAAAATGAGTAATGATTTACAAAAACAACTTGATGAAGTAAAAGCAAAGTGTTTGCAATGCCAAAAGTGCGATTTGTGTAAAACACGTACAAATACGGTATTTTCAGGTGGAATTCCGAATACAAAATTAATGCTTATAGGCGAAGCTCCGGGGTATTATGAAGATATGCAGGGTGAACCGTTTGTTGGAAAAGCAGGACAATTGCTTGATAAAATATTTGCATCGGTTGGTTTGTCACGGCAAAAAGATGTTTATATATGTAACACAATAAAATGCCGTCCACCTGAAAACCGTGACCCGCTTCCGGAGGAAAAAGCAGCGTGTCGGGAATATCTTGATAAACAAATAGAAATCTTGCAGCCACGTATAATTCTTCTTTGCGGTAGAGTTGCAGTAAATTCAATTTTAGGTACGACACAAGGGATAACAAGAATACGTGGCAAATGGTTTGAAGGTCCTAATTTTAGTAAAATGATGCCGATTTTCCACCCGTCTTATTTGTTGAGAAACGACAGCCGAGAAAAAGGCAGCCCTAAATGGCTTATGTGGCAAGATATTCAGGAAATAAAACGGGTTTATGACCAACTGGATTAAAATTTTTTCTGAAAATTTATATTATATAATATTAAATAGAAGTAAGTTGGGCATACTTGCCCAACCTACCGACTGAGTTATTTATAAATAACTCAGTTCAATAAAATTCATATAATTATTTTATGCACACCGCCTGTAAGTAATCGTAAGAGCGGCTTGAGTTGTCGTACCAGTACGCACCGTCAGAGAGGAAGTAGCGAATGTTTGCGCCGAAGTTGCGGAGCTGCTCATTTGACCAAACGTAGAACGTGTTTGATGAGTTTAATGTAAAGCCAAGAGATGATACTTTGCTTGTATCCATTGTTAGGTTACGTACCGTGATTTTAGCCTGTACTTGATCAGTGTTGTAGATGTAGTTTGCTATTTCCGCTAACTGTGCAGCTGATGCCATTTTATTTGTTCCGCCGCATGCTTTTACTGCGCCAGCCCAGTAGTCTCTATTATGCTCGCATCCACTTATACTCAAATCATCCTTTTCAACTTCACATTCAGCTTTGGTTAATGGTGAAGGTATAAACGGTGTACCAAAACATGTACTGCCACTCTTAAACGCACACCCTCCAAGCATCGCATTAATAGCTCTCATATCTTTACCACTCGTATTTGGTTTAGAAAATCCTGACGTATCATACAATATTGCCACGCATGCTGTTCCCGTAACTTGATTACTAAATTGGTCTTGATGACAAGTATTTGTCGGATTATACGCAATCAAACCATTAGTTCCGTTGTTTAATTGAAACCCAACAACTTCCGTACCCCAATCATCTTGTCCTAAATCAGCGGCTGTTTTAACATTACTAACATCAACTTCATCAGATACAGTTC
>CAYUIW010000012.1:0-32329 GCA_964444905.1 uncultured Muribaculaceae bacterium | reverse complement strand
TTGTAACAAATATCATCGACTTTAACTTTTTTTATAAAATTAATTTTTTTATTTTTGTCATTATAAAATTTCTGAATTTGTTCTAATTTTTCTTTATCAAAAGTGGCACTAAAACAAGTATCTACTTTTACATCTAAATAATTGTTTTTATCAATTTGTATTTTCCAGTTATGCATAAGTTCCTTTTATTTTTTATCTTAACTCCGTACTCTGTCCAATTCGGATGTAGGTAATTTTACAGTTCACCTAACGTTAAATTTGTATTTCTTATATTTATTAATTTAGCTGCATTCTTAAAACCACCCAGTCGACTCCAACCTTGATTTCCAGGATGTCTAATTTGTGTCTTTGTTCCGTTTTTTGTTGATGTAATAATTTCAATATTTTTATTTTCCATATGAGAATTTATAACTGTTTTAGGTAATGAAAATAAATCAAATATTTATGCTATATGTAAAAAGCCATTGAGATATCCGATTAAAGACTATAAAAAAGTTTTAAACATTGAGTTTAATATGGAATATCCTAACGGCTTTAAACATAATAAGCATAAAAAATTGGTTGAAACAATTTTAAAAAATTTGCATTAGTAATAACGATTTTTACCGCATGGACAACAAGATTTTCCCTGTTTTTTCAATTCACTCATATGTTCTAAAGTTTTGAGTTGCTCATCTGTTAAAGATTTTTCAAATTTTTCATTGTATTTAACTTTTATATTTGCAGATTTTTCTTTTAATTTTGAATTTTCTTCTTTCAGTTTAGAAATCTTTTCTTCCTTTTGTTCTGTTGTCAAATCAGAAGTTTTAATTTCTTTAATCTGTTTGTAATTTTCACGAATTTTTGCATTTACAGGCTTTAATTCTTTTTGTTGATTTTCTCTGTTGGAATTGAAAAATTTAACCTGTTCTTTAGTTAAACCTAAGTGTTCAACAAAATGTTTTTTACAAGGACAACGTTTTACTGTTGTATGCTGCTCATTTGCAGGTTTTATATCGTAATATTGAGTTTCATTCGCAAATGAAATATTTGAAACACTGACAATAAGAGTTAAAGCTAAACCACAAGAAAATAAAAACTTTTTCATATAAATTCTCCTTCTTGTTTTAATATATCATAAAAATATGCTATCTGCACCTCGAAAAAATGAAAAAGAGAATTTGGGCAGGAAAAGTTTAAAAAGTTGCGAAAATATGATGAGAAAAATTCTCTTAAAAAATAAGCATAGCAAAAACCGCACACACAGGGCGGTTTTTGAATTTTGTATCTGCTCTGATTCTCAGTTTATGGACTAAAAAACGGAGTAATAGGGATTTGAACCCTAGATGCAGGTTGCCCCACATAACACCTTAGCAGGGTGCCGCCTTCAGCCACTCGGCCATTACTCCATCTACATGTATAAGTGTAACATAAATATTTTTTTTTAAAAGAGGAAATTTTTATTTTTATTCTATAATATTATTATAAGAGGTATAAATAATGATTGAAATGAAAGTTATGGGTATTGCCCTAGATACAAGAACAGGTTCTCCTATCGTAGTTTTACATGATAAAGATAACAGAAAAGCACTTCCTATCTGGATTGGGTCTGCTGAAGCAAGTGCTATCATCAGAAAAATCGAAAATCTTAATGTGGCTCGTCCCATGACACACGATTTGATTATTAATATTATTGAAAAAACCGGATATAGCCTTGACAGAGTTGAAATTAACGATGTTGAGAAAGAAACATATTTTGCAACTCTTTATCTGAAAGATTCTGATGATAATTTTGTCGAAATTGATTCCAGACCTTCAGATGCAATTGCCGTTGCTATAAGGGTTGATGCACCTATATTTATTTCAAGCAAAGTTCTTTCAAGCGGCTCTGTTTCAACAGATACTGCAAAAGATGAAGAAGAAGCTCAAGAATTTAAGAACTTTGTTCAAAGTATCAAACCATCTGATTTTGCGAAATTAATGAAAGATAATGATCAGCATGAAAGTGATCAATAATTAGCAAAGATAATCTAATTTATTTGCTAATGGAGTTTGTGCCAATTGCGTGCCGGAAACCACAGGATGCAATTCTACATCTTTTACAGATGCGACATGAGAATTGTTATTTGCCGGTCTGTTTTGCGCTTGCTTAATTGCATTGACACCGTATAAATTTCCAAAATGAATAGCATTTACTGACATATTAATCCCCAATTTTTCCCTATATATAAATAAAGTAAATCAGAGTTAAAAAATTGTCATGTCGTTAAGTTTTGTTACAACAAAAAGAAATTCTTTTGGTAATTTGTGTTATAAATTTGTTTCGCGGGATTAAATTTAGGAACAAAGGCTTTAAGTTCGTACTCTTTTTCTGATTTAAAACCGCATAAACCTATAATTCTGTTTTCGTCATCAAAAAACTTTTTTAAAAATTTCATAACATACCTTCTTTTTTGTGTATAATGTTATTAATGAAGTTTAGTTAAAAGTCAACAAGGAGGAAATATTATGGCTAAAATTACTAAAGACATGAACATTATGGATATCGTTCAAACTTGTCCTGAAAGCGTTGCTGTGTTCCAAAAATACGGTTTAGGTTGCATAGGATGTGCAGCAGCAAGATTTGAAAACCTTGAAGCAGGTGCGAAAGTTCATGGATTTGATCCGGATGCAATGGTTGCTGATATTAACGCTTTAATAGAAGAATAATTTTTTAAATATTAAAACAACCCCTAAAATCTACTTATAAATGGATTTTAGGGGTTTTATAAAGTAACAAAATTTTAAATCTTCAAATATTTTTTTGTCATTGTAGTCGAAACATTCTCCGTACGAGGCAAATAGATGACTTCACACAAATCGGAAAGCTCATCAAATTTTCCTGCCCAATCATCTCCCATTACAAATGTATCAATATCGTACTTTATAATGTCCTTACGTTTTTGTTCCCAATTTTCTTCAGGAATAACCATATCAACATACTTAATCGCTTCCAGTATAAGTTTTCTTTGTTCATACGAATAATATGCTTTTTTATTCTTTAATGCATTAAATTCATCGGTCGATAAACCTACAATTAAATAATCTCCTAAAGCTTTTGCTCGTTTTAAAAGATTAATGTGACCGTAATGAAGTATATCATAAGTTCCGTAAGTTATAATTCTTTTCACTTAATTCCTGCCAATCTTTTTAAAGTTTGAATTTCATTATCACCCATTTCTACATATGATGTATGACGTGGATATGTGTTCTTAGGTATTGATAAATAGTCATGATAAACATTTGTCAGTACATGATTTGGCATATTGGGACAGGGAAAACATGTGTCTTCAAATAATATATCCTTTAGCGGGAAAATATTTTCGTAGTCATAAACTTTGTTTACCCATTTGTGAGGGAAATCAATTCCCCAAAATAACGCAGGTTTTCCCTCAAGATGAACCTCTTTATTGCACAAAATACGTTTTGATGTAATAGTTCTAAAATATTTTCTGATTTCGTCATCTGATTTAAAGTATTTATAAAATCGGGGTTTTATGAATTTTGCAATCTTTTTTGACAATTCACTTTTTTCAGTAAAAGTTAATTTTTTGTGATAATAATCATATGGAAAAATATCTATAAGAACGTTATCTGATTGTTTATGTTTAACCTTTACAAAACATTTATTGCGATGGTTATTAGAAAAATAGCAATATAGTTCAGGATAATTCTCAAATCCATTTTGAAAAAGTCGGATAAATTTTTCATAGTCATCCCGTGACATTCCGACATCAATATCGTCATCCCACGGGATAAACCCTTTATGTCTTACAGCTCCGAGAAGTGTGCCAAAATCTAACCAGTAATTAATATCGTTTTCTTTGCATATCTTGTCAAATATTTTTAGTAATCCTAAATTTGCAGTTTGGATAAGTCTTAACTGACCTTGTGCTTTTGGAATTTCATTGATATTGGTATTACTATAGTTTTCTCTCAATTTTTTACGTTGTTTTCTGATTTCAGGTTTTAGGCAATGAAATTTAATCCCGAATATTACCAATGTGACATGGCTGGCTGTATCTTTGTCTAGCTTGAAAAATTTTTTAAGCATAACTTAATTCCTTTTGATATTAAATATCATATTACAAAAGTGATGTATGCATAACATTTTTGAATAAATGTTACAAATATCTGGTTTAAAATGTGACATAAATGTCCTATTTTATAATTATAGATATGTATATCAGCAAAGAATTTTTAGGGCAAAAAATAAAAGAATTGAGAAAGAAAAATAAACTTTCTCAATCTGAATTGGCAGAAAAAGTTGATATGTCGGATAAACATCTTGGCAGGTTGGAAGCCGGAAAATATTATCCTACTTTGTTGAATTTTTTGAGTTTATTGGAAGTTTTTAATGTTGGTTTATCGGATTTTGGATTGAATTTACAACAGAACGAGAATAAATATAAAGATGAACTTATTCGTTTAATTTGTTTATCAAAGGATGAAGATGCAAAATTATATTTAGATTTGATTAAACTATTAAAGAATAATTTATAGCATCAGTTTTACTATTATAACTCAAATTCAGATTTACACGGGAAATGTTCCTCAAGCATTTTTTGCATAAATTTTCGGTCAGTATTTGTTGTTCGTCTTGCATCATTTACGCATAAAAGTTTAAATTTCTGATTTTTCAACTTCTTTAGTACTTTTACAAGACATTTTATATAACAGGATTCTTCTTTATAAAAAGGGTTATACCAAGGCTTTGCAATGACTTTTCCGTATCCCTGATTTTTAGCAAGCATATTATATGTTAATATACTTCGTGCCATTGAATCATATTTTCTGAATTGATGTTTTATGGTTTTGTCTATAATTTCCTTATAATCGTTTAAACAATCTTTAAAATAAGATTTTCTGTACGCATCAATACCGTGGTGCTGAAAATATGGGGAATTTAATTGAGGATATTTACTTTTTACAGTTTTATAAGAGTTAAAAACAGAATATCCATATTGATGTTTATATTTTTTGTTATAAATTCTTTGTCTTAACCTACAAATAGGTTTACCTTCATCAGTAAAAAAGAACTGCTTATCTACATCATCCCAAAATAACATATCATCATTTCCATACAGAAAATATTCCGACAAACCTTCTATATTAATGATGTTGTATTCTATTGCTAATGAATTAAAACAAGGTAACGCATCTGCCGGCATAATATCTTTATGGTCAACCATTTTAATTTTCGGGTTATTAATATCAAGCCATTTAGGGATTTGATTATCAGTAACTATAAAAATTTTATTAATCCATGGCGCATATTTTTCAAGTGAACGCAGTGAGTATTTTAATTCATCAGTTTGAACAAAACGGCACTCACTTACGGCTTCAACATCAAGTTTTTCGCCGAGTTTTTCCATTGCGCACTTCTTTTTATTGCGCCATTGCGGGTCATCTCCATCACACCACAGATAAACTATATCAACAGGTATTTCGTTTAAGTTAATCATAATCTAGAATTATTATACAATAAATTTTTATAAAAACATATCTATTGACACAAATTAAAAAATCTTTTATTATTAATTAAAATGCTTATAACCAATGAAATTCTACTAATAGTTTCTATATTACTGATAAGTGCCATTTTGTTAAACAAAATTGGCGGAAAATTTGGAGTTCCGTCATTAATTTTATTTATTTTGGTTGGGATTTTAGCGGGTTCTGACGGAATTGGCGGAATTTATTTTGAAGATTATAATTTGTCACAATTTATCGGTATTGTTGCAATTTCATATATCTTGTTTATGGGTGGTCTGAGCGTTGATATAGATGAACTTAAACCTGTTTGTAAGGAAGGGATTGTTCTTGCAACATTGGGTGTGTTTTTGACAGGAATTATAACCGGTGCATTGAGCTATTATGTGCTGAATTTGTCATTTTTGGAATGTATGCTGCTCGGTGCAATTATTTCTTCTACAGACGCTGCAGCTGTTTTCAGTGTATTGCGCTCAAAAAGCATCAGTCTTGGAAATTCACTAAAACCGCTTTTGGAATTTGAATCCGGTAGTAACGACCCTATGGCGGTGTTTTTAACTCTTGGTGTAATAGGACTTATTACTGCTCAAATAAATTTTAAATATTTAATTTTTGATTTTTTTAAACAAATGATTCTTGGCATTGTTTTTGGATATTTGATTGCCAGAGTTGTTGTTTGGGGAATTAACAGAATTAAACTGGAATATGACAGTTTGTATGTTGTTATTACTCTTGCTGCGGTTTTATTTACTTATTCGGCAGTATCATTGATAGGTGGAAACGGGTTTATTGCAACATACGTTTGCGGTTTGGCAATGGCATCCATGCGCTTTGTGAATAAAGGTACTCTTGTAAAATTTCATGATGCGGTTGCGTGGATTATGCAAATTGTAATGTTTTTAATCCTTGGACTTCTTGTAAACTTTAAAGACGGATTTGCTTTTACATATCAGGCGTTTTTGGTGGCGATGATACTAACTTTTGTAGCCCGACCGATTGCGGTATTTTTGACTACAATTCCGTTTAAGCGTTCAATAAACGAAAAATTAATGATTTCGTGGGTAGGCTTGAGAGGTGCTGCACCGATTGTACTTGCTACTTTCCCGCTAACTGCTAATATCCCACACGCTATGGAAATTTTCAATATTGTATTTTTCGTTGTAATAATTTCTGTATTACTTCAAGGTACAACTATTCCTTATTTAGCGAAAAAACTCGGTGTAGATGAACCGTTTGAAGTTTCGCACAAATCAATTTTGGAATATGACGGTTCTCACACAAATAACAAAATGATTGAATTTACGGTTCCTGACAATTCCGAAGTCGTCGGAAAACAAATTTACGAACTCAGTTTGCCGGCAGGTTCACTCGTTAGCCTTATTTATAAAAACGGTGATTATATAATTCCGACAGGCAGCACAGTTGTTGATGCGTGTGATGTTTTGTTCGTACTTTTGGATATTAAAAACGAAGATGAAGTTCGACAAATTATCTGCAAACCAAAAGAGGTTTAAATTATTTCATAATATTCGCTTTAAAATCTTCTCACGGATTATTGTTCAACTTTTCCAAATTAGGTTCTACAAATTTTTGGATAATAATATTTTCAACAAACCAATCTATAGGTTTAATCAAAAGCCCAAGTGAAACAAATCCGCCTACAGCTTTCATTAATTTTAAATTAAAAACATGCGCTTTTTCCATTTCTTTCAGCGTATCTTTTGCTGCTTTTTCTGCAAAATTGTCAGCAAGTGTAGCATCTTTTCTATAAAGTTCTTTAAGTTCATGATATTTTGCAAAAAGTTTTTTGGACATTTTTTCAGGTTTTTTATTTTGTAAAAGAGCTTCACGGTCTTTAAAAATATTATCAATTCGCTCGTTTATGTACTCATGAACTTTGGCACGACGTGCTTTTCCAAGTTCTTCAGGATGCCTTTGTCCAAAGGCAAAATGCATTAATGCACTAAGCGGGTTTTTATATTTGTGAGTACGCACCGTTTCATCAATATAGTTGTCGAGCGACTTGGCATAATCTTGTTTATAATTCTCAACATTTTGGTAATTTTCACGGAGTTTTATATGCGCCATGTGCCTGTTATGGTGTGTAATAATTTCTTCTCTTGTTTGTAAAGAAAGTCCGTACTTGTCATTTCGTGCCAGAAGAGAAACTGTTTTTTGCCCTGTGTGAACCGCTACAATAGGGAATAATATACTGGCAAAAGTCTGAAAAAGAGCTTGTTTCAAACCTCGTTTTGTATCAGGGTCATAAGATTCTTTATCGTTTCTGTATTTATCATAAATATCAGCACCAAAATACATAAGTGCAGGTATCCAAAAAGCAGTTCCGGCCTTAGGTGCAATGTCCATAATTGCAGCACCGATATCGTTTGAAAAAGCCATGCCACGAACAGGCCATTTTGTTAAAGGGTCTGAAAAATTTTTCTTTTCGTGTTTTTTCTCAAAATTTTGCATAATATCAGTATGGTTACCCATACCCGCAAAATTCCTCACAGGGGTAATTTTACTCAAATCTATATCCTTCCAAGTAGTCTGTAGAATTATTATACTACAAACATAGTGATTTTAAACATTTTTTCCGTGTGCAACTCTGTCACGAACTTTGTTAGCTGCAAATGCTGAAACACCTGTCGCTATAGCTACACCAACATAAGATGCTAATCCTAACACGTGGTGTTTAGAAACATTTTTCATTAAGTCTTTAGACAAAATACTTTTAGCAAGTTTTTGTCCTCTGACTGATGCCATAGCTTCTTCTGCAATAGTCGGAACAAAACAGATAGCAACAAGTTTACCAACATTTTCTTTTATAAATGTTGTTGTTTTTTGCCAAGCATTTTTCGGCGGATTGGCTTCCGTACGTTTGTTAGTCAATAAAGCAATTGTAGATAAAATGCCTGCTAACATAGTAAATGGACTTTTGATACGTTGTAGAATTTTTCCGATTTTTGAAAAATTCCTGTTCATAAGGTGTCCCATTTCATGGAATGCCGCAGTACCTATTTTTTCGGTATCTAAAATAATTTTATTAGTATTAAATAAAGCAGCGGCATTTTCACCGGATACCAACATTTGTGCCCAAGGTCGTATAGCTGTTCTTTCTAAATAAACTCTACCGAATTTAGTTTTATTATATAATTTACCTCGAAATGTTTTATTTGCGCTTTTTCTCAAACATTCTGCAATTTCAGCTTTCGGATCTGCCAACTTTGAAATATCAACAATTTCAGCACCAACAGATTTTAAGTTTGAGTTTTCAAAACCTTGATTTATTTCTTTAGAAATATCAGTTTTGGACAACTTATTCATTTGTTTAATTATGTTATCAGAAATAGTTTTATCATAAGCCAAACCTATCCCAAATGAAGTAGCGGCACCTGCCATATAAGCACCAAGCCCTCTCCCAAATCCGACTTTCTTTGGCTTTTGTTTAGACACTTGATGTTCTGCCATAACTTTATTTTCAGTAGCTAAAGTATTCTTAAAAATATATTCATTTGGTGATATTCTGTTTGTAACTTGCATCATAATTTTTTCCCTCACTCTTACTAAAACTCCTGAATATTCAAAATTGCTACAATATTACAAATAATTTACAATATTAACGGCGAATACTGCATCTTTCAAGACGTCTGGCAAGTCTTACAACAAATTTTTCAGTATCAGCAGTCAATGAATCCACCAAAATCGTTTTGCAGCCAAGAAATTTACCGCATAAAATATCTGTCAAAGGTCTGTCACCAACAATAACGCAATCCTTTGGCTCTACATTATATTTTTTTAAAAATTCTCTAACCGGTCCTGTTTTAGGTTTACATGCTCCAAAAAGCAACGGAAAATCAGAAATTGCTCTTACTTTTTCAATATATTCCGGATTGCTGTTGTTTGAAACCACCGCCATAAAAAAGTTTTCTTGAACCAATTTTAACCATCTTGTCATTTTATCGGTATAGCATGCTGCTTTAGATGCCATTATCGTACTGTCCAAATCAAAAAGCATTGCTTTTACTCCGTTGCGTTTCAATTCCGCAAGGTCAATGTCATATATACTTTTTAAATTCAAATCAGGTTTAAGAAACATGCTGCTTTACTCCTATTGTTCTGGCAAGTGCGTATTTGTAATCTACAGGTGCTTTTTCAAATTTCAAATATACATCGTCATTTGTATTGCCAATTTCTTTATCTTCACCTTCTTGAGATTTTATTTCTACAACTTTTGTAATAAATTGTTCGGATGGTGTAATTATTTCAACCTCGTCATTAAGATGAATTTTGTTTTTAATTTTTACAAGATAACCGTCATTTTCTTTTCCGTGAAATTCAAACAAGAAATCAGCACCAGCTAAACCTTTTGAAATATCATAACTATAACTGTCAGGTTTGTTTTCGCCAAGAGCAAATCCTGTTGTATAGCCACGATTTCCTACTTTTTGTAATTCTATAAAATATTTATGCAAATCCGCATTCGGATTTGTAGCAAGTTCATCCAAAGCATTTCTGTATGTTTTTGAAACCGCAGAAACATAATATAAACTTTTAGTTCTGCCTTCAACTTTGAGGGAATCCACACCGGCATCAATAAGTTCTTGAAGATGTTCAACAAGACAAAGGTCTTTTGGACTTAAAATATGCGAACCTCTTTCGTCTTGGTTAATTTCATAATACTGTCCCGGACGAGTTTCTTCAACCAATTTGTAACTCCAACGACATGGTTGTGAACAATTTCCGTGGTTTGCTTTGCGCTCACCGTTTGTAAAATAATCGCTCAACAGGCATCTTCCCGAAAATGATACACATTGTGAACCGTGAATAAAGCTTTCAAGCTCAACATCAGGAACCTGACGTCTAATTTCCGCAATATCTGCAATCGGAAGTTCTCGAGCTAAAATTACACGGCTTGCGCCAAAATCACGCCAAAATTTTACACTTTCATAATTGAGGGTGTTTGTTTGTGTGCTTATGTGAATATCCGTATCAGGCATGTATTTTTTAACCATATTTATTACACCGAAGTCACTGACAATCACCGCATCAGGATTTGCATCTTTCAAAATATCCATACAACTTTCTAATAATTTGATATCACTGTTAAATGCAAAAATATTCAGTGTAAGATAAGCTTTGGCACCTAATTTGTGCGCCAAATCAACTGCTGATTTCAAATTTTCAAGAGTAATAATCTCACCCTTCCTCATTGCTCGAAGGCTAAAATCAACAACCCCAAGATAAACCGCATTCGCTCCGTAACGAATTGCATATTCAAGTTTTTCCAAATTGCCCGCTGGCATCAAAAGTTCTATATTTCGCATATTTAAATAATACTCAAAAGGTGATAAATAATCAACCGATTAGGTGATGTCGTTTTTCGATTTATGGAGAAAATAGAATATATAAAGAGTTTATTGGAGAGAATTTTATGCAAACAATTGAAAACGCTGCAACCACAATTAAAGAAATTTGGCAATATCAACATCCCGTTATGCATACTTGGTTTGTATTGAGTGCAGCTTCACTTTGTTCAATGTTTGCAGTTTTGTATTTTGTTATTTAAAATTTGAATTATGAAGATTAATTAATAATATATTCACGCTCATTTTTGATTTTGTGTTATAATTTCGTTGAGATTAGGGAAATAGAGGATTATTTTATGACAATGAGATATGATGCAGGTGAAGTTATTACCGCTATGGTTACTCCCATGAATGCAAAGCGTGAAATTGATTATAATAAAGTTGAATCTCTTACACAACATTTGATTGCGCATGGCAGTGATGCTGTTTTGGTTTGCGGAACAACCGGTGAAACTCCTACACTTTCACACGAAGAAGAAGTTGAGTTGATAAGTACAGTTAAACGTGCGACAGCAAATAAAGCAAAAGTTATTGCAGGCGCAGGTTCTAATTCAACAGAAACCGCTGTAATGGCTGCTAAATTAGCACAGAAAGAAGAAGTTGATGCTATTTTATCAGTTGTACCTTATTACAACAAACCTTCTCAAAAAGGTATGATAGAGCACTTTTCAGCAGTAGCAGAAGCTGTTGATTTGCCGATTATTCTATATAATATTCCTTCCAGAACAGGTGTTACAATGCAACCTGCTACTGTTGCTTATTTAGCATCAAAATATGATAATATAGTTGCTCTTAAACAAAGCTGTCCTGATATGGATGTTATAAGTGAACTTAAATTGCTTTGTCCTGATGATTTTGTTATTTATTCAGGCGATGACAGTTTAACACTTCCAATGCTTTCTTTAGGTGCTCATGGTGTAATTTCGGTAGCTTCACATTTGTTTGGTTCCGAAATTAAATCAATGATTAGAAATTTTAAAACAGGAGAACCGCTTGCTGCTAAAAATATGCATAAAAAACTATTCCCTGTTTTCAAAAAGCTTTTTATGGCTCCAAATCCGGTACCTGTAAAAGCTGCTCTTGCATATAAAAATCTAATTGAAGAATATGTAAGACGTCCGCTCGTTGAATTAACCGATGACGAAAAGATAGTTCTTTTCTCGGCAATTGACGGGGCTTTTGCAGATTAGCCATGATGGCAATAATCCGCAATTGTATTTTTGATAATATATGTGTATATAATAAAGAGGATTAAACAGTGAAAAACAAAATTATTATGTTTTGGGCAATCGTGCTTATTGTAATTGTTTCTACAGTTATAATATTCGTTAAGCCTACAAAACTCGGACTTGATTTAGTAGGAGGTTCAAGACTTATTCTTGAAGCTCAAACTACTGAAAACATTGCAAAAATTACACCTGAAGTTATGAGTCGTTTGCAATTTGCAATTGAAAACCGTGTTAATAAACTCGGTGTTGCTGAAACGGTTGTTCAACAGGTTGGTGAAAAAAGACTGCTTATTGAAATTCCAAACGTTACGGATTTGAAAGAAGCAAAAGCATTTTTGGGTGAAACTGCACAACTTGAATTTAAAAAAGAAGGTAAAGATGCAGCAGGACACCAAATTTGGGTTAACACAGGATTGACCGGACAAGATTTGTCACGTTCATCATTAAGTACTGACCAAACAGGTCAATGGGTTGTATCACTTGAATTTAATGATGCAGGTGCAAAAAAATTCGCAGAACTAACAGAATCTCTTGTTGGTCAACAAATGGCAATTTTCTTCGATAATACACTGCAATCTGCACCGGTTATCAGAGAACCTATTTACGGTGGTAAAGCTCAAATCTCAGGCGGTAACAGCGGATTTGAATATACTGAAGCAGAAAGAATGGTTAACCTTTTGAATGCTGGCGCACTTCCTGTTCCTGCTAAAATTGTTGAAGAAAATACCGTAGGACCAACTCTCGGTGCAGACAGTATTGAAAAATCAAAATTTGCCGGTGCGGTCGGGCTTGGACTCGTAATGCTGTTTATGGTTGCATATTACAGATTACCGGGGTTAATTGCCGATGTAGCATTAATTATTTACAGTTTGATGTTGTTTGCTTTGTTTAAAGCTATCCCTGTAACACTTACTCTGGCAGGTATAGCCGGTTTTATCCTTTCAATTGGTATGGCTGTTGATGCAAACATCCTTATTTTTGAAAGAACAAAGGAAGAATTAAGAGCCGGACGTAACTTATTTACAGCTATTAATTCAGGTTTCGACAGAGCTTTCACAAGTATTTTTGACTCAAACATGACAACAATTATTACATGTACAATTCTTTATATGCTTGGAACAAGTATTGTTAAAGGATTTGCATTAACACTTGCAATTGGTGTAATTGTTTCAATGTTTAGTGCTATTACTATTACCAAAAACTTTATGCACCTGATTTTTGGAACAGGTGAGTTAAAATATCCTGCACTTTTCGGACTTTCTAAGGACGAAATCGGCAAGAGTTATGAAGCAACCGAAACAAAACGTGAAAAAGCTCGTTTTGGAATATTGGATTAGAAAGGATAGAAAAATGTTCGCATTAAAAAAACATGTAGTACATATTGTTAAATATAGAATTTTGTGGATGTGTCTTTCCGCAATACTTTTAATACCCGGGATTGTTGCTATGATTTATTCATCAGTAACTTACCCGAACCATGCTCCGCTAAAAGTCGGTATTGACTATACAGGCGGTACAATTTTGCAGTATGGTTTAAGTCAAAAAATTGATAATAATGATTTAACTCAAACTCGTCAAAATCTTGAAGAAATCGGTCTTGAAAATCCGTATTTGCAAATATTGAATGTAAACAACAAACAGCAAGAAGATACCGAACAAAATATTACTTCAATAATCTCTATTAGAACAAAATTTATCGGTGAAAGTACGGATGATGTTCAAAAGATTACTGAAGTTCTGAACGGTCAATATGAAAATCCTGAATTAATTCAAGTAAGTTCTGTCGGACCTACTTTAGGTAATGAATTGTTTAAAAATTCTTTAATTGCTGTTGGGCTTGCATTTTTAGGTATTTGCGTTTACTTATCTATTAGATTTAAACTTGATTATGCGCTGGCTGCATTACTTGGGATTTTACACGACGTAGTTTTTGTAGTTGGTGTATTCTCGATTTTGGGATTATTTTATAATGTCCAAATTGATGGATTATTCATAACTGCAATTTTGACAGTAATCGGTTTCTCTGTTCACGATACGATTGTTGTATTTGACAGAATCAGAGAAAACCTCAGATATTATTCAAAGAAAATGTCATTCGGTGAAATTGTTGACGCTTCTGTTAACCAAACACTTGCAAGAAGTATCAATACATCTTTGACAACATTAATAACACTTGGTGCATTGTATTTCTTTGGTGGTGTAACTACAAAAGATTTTGTATTGGCTATGATTTTAGGTATCGTAATCGGTACTTACTCAAGTATATTCTTCTGTAGTATGCTTGTTGATTTCTGGAATGATAAAAAAGAAGCAGCAAAAGCATCTTCAAAAGAAACTTTAGCAGTTTAAAAAAAAGAGCCGAAAGGCTCTTTTTTTATTCATATCTTAATGCATCTATCGGATTTAATAAAGAAGCTTTATAAGCCGGATAATAACCGAATAAAACACCTATTCCGGCTGCAAAACCTAACGAAAGAGCTATAGAACTTCCGGCTATAGCAACTGTCATTGCTCCGGTCATTTCAACAATTTTTGCTCCCAATACACCTATTATAACTCCGGCAATTCCACCAATAATTGATAATAAAAAAGATTCTATCAAAAATTGCACTCTAATATCGGAAGCTTTTGCACCTATTGCCATACGAATACCGATTTCTTTTGTACGTTCGGTAACGGAAACGAGCATAATATTCATAATCCCTATACCGCCAACAAGCAAAGATACAGATGCTATCGCACCCAGTAAAATTGACATGGTTTTAGCAGAAGATTTAATAGTTTCCTGCATTTCGGCAAGATTGCGAATTTCAAAATCTAAATCCTGATTTTTACCGATATGATGACGTGCTGTTAACAACTCTTCAATATCACTTTCAGTGGTATTAAGTATATCCGAATTTTGTGCTTTAATGTTAATCATATTTACGGTTCCCGGAAAATCTGTTCCAAAGACTTTCTTTTGCGCAGTTGTTATAGGAATAAATACCAAATCATCTTGATCCATTCCCATTCCGCTTTGCCCTTTTGTTTTTAACAATCCAACTATTTTAAAAGGAACATTGCCTATACGCATAGTACGATTTATCGGGTCCATATCACCAAAAAGCTCTGTAGCAATTGTATTCCCGATGATTGCTACCTTCGTATTGTTTTTTATATCTTCAGGGATAAAATTTCTACCTGTTGCGATTTCATAATTTCGAATAAAAAGATAGGATGCTGTTGTCCCGCCAACCGTTGTTGACCAGTTTTGATTACCGTAAGTAAGCTGTTTTGCTTCTGATGAATATGGTGCAACAGCAAGAATGCCACGACAATTTTTTTCTATTGCTTCTGCATCTTTTAATGTAAGAGTAGGCTTTGTGCCGGTTCCCATTCTAACTCCGCCGGATGTAGCAGAGGCTGAACGTATCATAAGTAGGTTACTGCCCATAGATTCCATATCTTTTGCAATTTTATTACGGGCTCCGGAACCTACGGCAAGCATTATAATAACAGCACTTACACCGATGATAATACCTAAACTCGTTAAAATTGAACGCATTTTATTTATTTTAAGTGAAACAATTGCCATTTTTAATGTGGATTTGAAGTCTATCATACTTTAACCTCATCTGATATAATATTTCCGTCCTTAAATCGTACAACTCGCTTGCAGTATTCCGCAATATCAGGTTCATGAGTTACAAGCACAATTGTTTTACCCATTTTTTCGTTTAATTTGACAAAAAATTCCATAACCTCAATACTTGTTTTTGTATCCAAATTACCGGTTGGCTCATCGGCAAGAATTAACGGAGGGTCGTTTACAATAGCACGAGCAATAGCTACACGTTGTTGCTGCCCGCCGGACATTTGATTTGGCATATGGTCTTCACGATATTCCAGACCAACAATTTTTAGAGCTTCTTTTGCTCTGATTTTGCGTTCTTCTTCGGGAATTCCTTTATAAATCATCGGAAGTTCGACATTTTCAAGAGCAGTTGTTCTTGATATAAGATTAAATCCTTGAAAAACGAACCCCATTTTTAAGTTCCTGATTTCTGCAAGTTCATTTGAATTCAAATTTAACATATCAATTCCATCAAGAAAATAAGTTCCGCTGTTTGGTTTATCAAGAGTACCCAGCATATTCATAAATGTGGATTTTCCGGAACCCGAAGCTCCCATAATCGCTACAAATTCGCCTTTATCTATAGACAAGGATACATCGTTTAAGGCATTGAAACTGTCATCGCCTGTTTGATATGTTTTTATTGCATTTTTAACTTCTATAAGTGCCATTAAAACATCCTTGGCGGATGTCCGCCTCTTGTTGACTTATCTTTTGTTTTACCGTTTGAAGAACCTGTTATGATAATGTCACCTTCACTTATGCTTTCAGATTTAATTTCAAATTGCGTATCGTTACTTGCACCTTGTTCTATATCAATTCTTTTCGGCTTATTGTTTGAAAGTATCCATAACCCTTGAGATTGATATTTTTGTCCATCTGTTTCAGGAGTGTATTTAAGCGCAATATTAGGTGCACAAAGAACATTCTCACTTTTATTGGTTATAATTGAAACATTAGCTGTCATTCCGGGAACAAGTTTTAAATCTTCATTGTTAACATCAACAATAACAACGTATGTTACAACATTTGAAACTGTTGTCGGAGAAATCCTTACCTGAGTGACTTTGCCGCTAAATGTGCTATCAGGGTAACCGTCAAGTGTATATGTTACTTCTTGTCCTTCTTTAACTTTAACAATATCCGCTTCCGAAACATTTACTTCTATTTGCATTTTTGTTAAATCTTGTGCGATAGTGAATAATTCAGGAGCTTGAAAACTTGCAGCAACAGGAGAACCAAGGTCAATTTCACGGGAAATTACTGTTCCGTCAACAGGTGCTACAATTTTTGTGTAACCCAAATTTGTCATTGCTGTGTTATAAGTTGCTCTGGCTTGTGCTATCGTTGCTTTTGCAGCTCCAACTTGAGCAAGATTTGATAAATAATCACTTTCAGCTTGGTCTAATTCAGATTTTGCAATAAAGTTTTTAGCATAAAGATTTTTGTATCTTGTATATGTTTTTCTTGACATTTCCGTAATAGCATTTAATTTTGCCAGATTTGCTTCTGCGTTATTTATTTGTGCTGTTGCCTGATCAACTGAAGCTTGAAAATTTGCGGGGTCAATTTGAGCAAGAATTTGACCTTTTTTAACTTCAGAATTGAAATCCACATAAATTTCTTTAATCAAACCTGATACGGTTGAACCTACACTTACGGTATTTACAGGATTTATAGTACCTGAAGCTTCCACCACCTGAGTTATAGTGCAACGCTCCACTTTTTTGGTATCGTATTTTATACTTTTGTTGTTCTGCCCCATCACAAAAAGTATTGTGCCTAAAATTATTATTGCAACTATGATTAAGATGTATCGTTTCTTCATTATTAATCCTCTATGGTTGTTGTAATATCTTGCGGTAATGCAATTGCTTTTTCAAGATTTGCACGAGCTACATTGTACTTATAAATAGTTTCTACATACGAATGTTGCGCATTATTATATTTAACTTTTGCATCCTGTAATTCTATATAATCGCCCAAACCAACAGAATATCTGCCGTCTGCAAGTTCAAAATTTTCAAGCGTTTGACGAACTTTTACTGCTAAAAGCGGAACTTGTTTTTCAAGTTCTATCATATTGACATAAGCATTTTGAACTTCAAAATAAATATTTTGTTTCAGCAGGTCAATTTCATTTTGTGCCAATGCGACTTGAAACTTTCCGCTGTCAATTTCGTGTTTTTTACTCATAATATTAACAGCACTTGATAAATTCACTCCGACATTAAAGGAATTTGTTGAATTTGTGTCACGAAATCCATATCCGGCTTTAGCTGAAATTTCAGGGTAATATTCGCGTTTTATATATAATAAATTTTCTTCCATTGCTCTAAGAGTAGAGTCATATGCCATTAAATCGGGACGATTTTCGTAAGCAAGCTCTACTGATTTTTCAAAAGAATATGGAAATTCTTGAAAATTATAATCAGTTAATATATCCGCTTTCTCAACTTTTGATGTTAACAAGGCATCACCAACATTTTCCGGTAAAACACTCAAGTCATTTTTTTTGTCAAGTTGTTCCAAATTGACAGTATAAAGATGTTCCTTATACTTAAAAGTTTCTGTAGGTTCAAGTACGTAATCCGGAGCATATGCTACATACATCGAATTATTAAGTTTAACCAATGCATTTTTGTAGGCTTTTTCTGCATCGACAAGAGTAACCTTTGAATCGCTCAAATTTACTTCTGCATTAACAAGGTCTATTTTTGATTTGATACCTTCTTCAAAGTAGGCTTTTGTTCTTTGGTAATTGCGTTCATTAATTTGTACGTAAGCCTTATTTATATCTACTGACGCACGAGCGGCTAGAACACCATAATAATTTGTTTTAACTTCAAAAATTGTATCCAACACGGTATTATTGAAATTAAATAATGCTGAAATCAAGTTAAATTTCTGCATTCTGATATTTGCATTTGTTTTTCCAAAATTCCAAATCAATTGATTAAGAGCCGCTTCTGCACTGTAAACATTTGTGCTGGATGAACCACGATTACTTGATGTATCAGTTAAATTGTAACCTGTACCAATACTTAATTTTGGAAAATATGCTGCTTTTGCAATACCCACATTACTTTTTGAAATACCGTAATTATATTTATATTTTTTTATAACAGGACTGTTTTGAAGTGCAATTTTTATACAATCTTCAAGTTTAATAACAGAATCTTTCTGTATTATAATTTCTTCAATCGCAAATGTTTGAATACTTGACACAAATGCCAAGAATATTAAAGTAATCAAAGATTTTTTTATATATGACTTGATTTTAAATCCGCTCATCATTTACATAACGATTTAAACATATTTTTTGTTCATTTCAATCATATAAATAATTTATTTATGCTTTTTTAACAGTCCACAAATCTCGTTGGAAAAGTACTAAAAACGGTATTAATTCTAAACGTCCGACAAGCATATTGAAAATTAAAATTATTTTTGATGAAAAATGTAAGCTATTGTAACTTTCCATTGGTCCTATTATATGTCCGAAAGCAGGACCAATACCGCCAAGAGCAGAAATTGAACCGGAAAGTCCGATTACAGCATCCTGTTCAATTAAAGCTAAAATTATTGCCGAAATTCCGAAAATTATAAAATAAAAGAATACAAATACGATTATTTGTCGCAAAACATCAGGTTGTGCAATTCTGTTATCCAGTTTAATATTTGTAACAGCATTTGGATGAAGTATTTTAAACATTTCACTTTTCATTGTTTTAAATACCAAAAGCCAACGTGTCATTTTAATACCGCCACCGGCAGAACCTGCACAAGAACCGGTAAACATAGCAATGAACAACAATAATTTTGCGCTGAAATCCCATTGGTTATAATCAGTACAAGCACTACCAGTTGAGGTCGAAATACTTATTACCTGATAAAGCGATGCTGTTACGGCATCAAACGGGGTATAACCATTTCTGCAAATTAAAACTCCACCAATGATGATTGCAAGGAGTAAAATTGTATAAGTGTAACATCTAAATTCTTCACTTTTAAATAATAAAAATGGATTTTTACCTTTTATTACTTTTATTTGCAGAATAAAACTGGCACCGGCGAAAAACATAAATGCGATTATAATCCATGTTATTAGATTTGAATGATATCCCATAATGCTTTGTGCATTAGGTGAAAAACCGCCTGCAGAAAGAGTTGATAATGCATTACAGATGGCATCAAATTTTGGCATTCCCGCAAACATTAATAAAATTGCACATAAAACCGTAAGCCCAAGATAAATTACCCACAACGCAGAAGCAGTATTTCTAACACGTGGAGTTATTTTATCTTCTGTCGGGCCTGGAGCTTCCGCAAAAAACATCTGTCGTCCGGCTACAGCAAATTGAGGTAAAATCGCAACAAATAATACAATTATACCCATACCTCCTAACCATTGCATTAAGGAACGCCAGAAAAATAATGCTTTCGGATAGTCAAAGTGTGTTAAAATAGTTGCACCGGTTGCAGTTACACCTGATGTAGCTTCAAATATTGCATTAATGGGTGAAAATCCATAGTGCAAAAACGGTATTGATGATATTACCGCAAACACTACCCATGAAAATGCGACTATAAACAATGCTTCTGATTTTTTGATATCATTTAAATTTTCGACTTTTTCAGCATTTGGGAGTCGTTTTCTCAACGTGTAACCTATTAAAATAGAGATTACACTGGTTGAAATGAACGGTAAGATTGAACCGTAATCACCATAGAAAAGAGCAACAACAACAGGCGTTAAAATTACAAGCCCTATGTACATCATTATTAAACCAATTGCATTTGCAAGATAATTTAATCGCATTAGCCCAAATATTCCTTAATTTTTTCGGCATCTTCAGCTTTTGCAAAAATTATAAGTATATCTCCGGTTTTTACCTGAGTGTCACCCTTTGGTATAATTACATAATTTTTTCGCTGAATAACACCAATTATTGCACGAGTAGGAAATTTAAATTCCATAACTTTTTTATTATTGAAATTTTCTTTTAATTTTATTTCTAAAACTTCGCCTTGTCCCTGTTCGACAGTTGCAAGAATATCAACATTTGTTTCTTCCAAATCGTTTTTCACTTCATTTATTGCGGAAGTTTTTGGTGAAATTGCAATATCTATTCCGACTTTTTCAAATAGCGGAATATTCAAAACTTTAGCAACTCTTGCTATAACTCGCTTTACACCAAGCTGCTTACTCAAAAGAGAACAAAGTAAATTTCTTTCATCATTATTTGTAACACTAATTACAACATCACTGGAGCCGATTTCTTCTTCTTCTAAAATTTTGAGATTTGTTCCGTCGCCATTAATAACAAGTGTATGTTGAAGATTTTGTGACAGATATACACACCTGTCATAATTTTTTTCTATTATTTTAGTTTTAATTTTTAAATCATCAAGGTTTTTAGCAAGCATGTAACCAACATTTCCACCGCCTATAATAGCAACATTTCTAACCTGTTCTTTTTCGTGGAAAAAGGTTCCGGCAAGAATATCAAGTGAGTGAGGCGTTCCCATAAAAATCAATTTGTCATCTTCCTGCAAAACGGTTTCACCGTTAGGTATAAACAATTGACAATCACGAGTAAGTCCAACAATTACTGTATCTTTTGTAAAACCGCAGTCTTTGACTTTTTTATTTACAATAGAAAGTCCGGGGCGAACTTTATATTCCAAAAGACGTGCTTTATTTTCTGCAAAGTTTTCGACATCAAGTGCATGGGCAACTGTTATAATTCTGAAAATATCTTGTGTTAAAAGTTCTTCAGGCCAAATTATGTAATCAATGAAGAAATCGCACAAATATCCGCCGGCTCTGTCTAATGTTAAAGTGTTCTTGTATTCTTCTTTGCTGACAAAACATATTGTTTTAACACCGCTTGCTTTTTTTGCGGCAAGACAAGCGACTATATTCATTTCATCAATTGCAGTACAAGCAATAAAAACATCCGCATTTAATATGTCGGCTTGTTTTAAAACAGAAGTATCAGAAGCGTTTCCTTGAACGAAACTTATATCCAGCTTATTAAACTCATTTGTACGGTTTTCTTCTTTATCAATAATTGTTATATCGTGGTCTTCAAAAAACTCAGTTGCGAGAAGACATCCGACTTCCGTAGCACCAAAAATTACAATCTTCATAAATCACCTTACAATAAGAGTATAGCACGAACAACTATAGATTGGATTATCTGCAAAACAATGAGTGCAATAATCGGTGAAAAATCCAAACCTCCAAATGGCGGAATGATACGTCTGAAAAGATTTAGATATAAATCTGTAACTTCACTGATAGTGCACCACGGTTGCTTTGCCCAATCCAAATTAGGTAACCATGTCAAAAATATTCTTAAAATAATTAAGAAAAAATATAAATTAAAAATACTGTTAACACCGTATGCTATTGATTGCATTGATAACCTTTCTTATAGCTGAGAATGCTGTTTAGTAAGCCCGCATTCACAATTATTTCTTTCTGTCGGAATTTTTTCAATCATATTGAATAATAATGATTTAAGATTTTCAACATTATTGTTAAATACCTGAATAACTTCGTGATGAGAAACAGGCGGTACATCACCTACAAGTCCTGCATCGTAATCTGTTATAAGTGAAATATTCAACGGACACATATCAAGTTCTTTTACTAGGTAAGCTTCAGGGAACGCTGACATGTTAATTACTTGCCACCCTTGATTTGTAAAGAACTTTGATTCAGCCTTGGTTGAAAATCTCGGTCCGTTGATTACAACAACAGTACCTGTTTTATGAATATTAATACCTAATTTTTCACCTTCTTCAATCGCCAGTTTTCTAAGTTCAGGACAATAAGTTTCAGCTGCAGAAGGGTGAGTTACAATCGGACCTTCAAAGAAAGTTGATTTTCTACCGTCAGTCCAGTCAACGAATTGGTCACAAATTACAAAATCACCGGGTTTAACTTCTTTTTGCAAACTTCCTGCTGCGCAAGGTGAAATAACTCTTTCACAACCGATTGATTTCATTGCCCAAACGTTAGCTCTATAATTAATCAAGTGAGGTAAAATAGTATGATTTCTGCCGTGTCTTGGCATAAATGCAACTTTATGTTCGCCTATTTTGCCTAAAAATATGTTGTCACTTGGCATACCATACGGTGTTTCAACTTTTATTTCTTCAATATTTTCTAAAAATTTGTAAAATCCTGAACCACCAAATACACCAATTGTTGCTAAATTTCTTTTTTCCATTTTTACCTCATTTCTTTGAAACTTATCTTATCATAAAAACTATTTATTAACAACTATTTTTGCGCAAAATGTTAAGCAGCAAAAAGCCTTGTGTCGCAAGGGTTTACACGTTATGGATTTTTGTTAATTTTCCTTGTGGGTTGAAATTTGAAATTTTTGTAATATGATAATGATATAAACATTATTCCAACAAGTTATATTCAGACTTTGAGGAATTTACAATTTACAACCAGAGGATTACATTTTGAAAAAATTATTACTACTCACTATTGTATTAGTGTCCATGTTATGTGCACAGGCAAAAGTTCAAGCGGCAGACGTAAACACAATCAAAGCGACGATAGTAAAACACTCCATAGAAATGGGGGTTGATCCGGCTATTGCGTTAAGTATTGCACGAGCTGAATCAGGATTCAGACACGAAGCAAGAAGTTCACATGGCGCAGTCGGTGTGTTTCAATTGATGCCGTCAACAGCAAAAAGAATGGGGTTGAATGCTTATTCATTAAATGATAATATCCGTGGCGGTATTATGTATTACAAATCTATGTACAAAATGTTCGGTTCTATGGAACTTGCACTTGCAGCTTATAATGCCGGACCGGGGAACGTAAAACGTTACAATAACAACGTACCTCCATATGCAGAAACCAAAAGATTTATTGCAAAGATTATGACTGATTACAACAGATTAAAAGCTAATCCGGACCCTGCAATAATAAATGCATCAAAACCGGTTACAGCAGTGCCGAAAGCAGCTCCGGTTCCTGTAGTTGTAAGGGTTGAAGACAGGTTACAAGTTGAAGTCGTTGATGAAAAACCTGTAGAACTTGAAGTTAATCCGGAAACGTTCTCAATATAATTTCTTAAACAATATAAAAAAAAGACACCTGCGGGTGTCTTTTTTTGTTAACAATTGTAACAAAACCTGCAAAATATTAAAGAAATCAACTCATATTGCCGTAATTCCATGTGAAGGATAAAAGCACTCGAAAGGAAACTATGGGATTATCAGCAGCACAAGCAAGATTATTAAGCATAACCGCAAGGTTGTCCGATAATGAATTGCATTCTCAACAGATTGCTAATTCTAAAGTTCGTCTTGCTGATAAAACTCAAGATGCGAGTGCTGATTATATAAATGCATTGGCATCACAAAAACTAATGTTTACAACTTATGATGCAAAAGGCAATGCAACTCAAACAAATTTAACACCTACTGTTTTATATACTTATGCATCAGAAAAAAATCAATACATTTTAAAAGATGCAAACGGAGTAGCGTTTGTAACTTCAACAGATGCAAAAAATTATGAAAACACAGATTCATTGATAGAATTCCTCAAATGTTATAATTTAACAACTGATGAAAAATACCAAAATGCAATGGCACAATATAATCAAGATATGGCTGATTATAATACCAAAAAAGCTAAATATGAACAAGATATGGCAGATTATAATAACAAATTAACAACTTACGAAAATGAATTAGCGGCATATAATCAAAGATTAGAGGCTTATAACAAAAAATTAGAAGAGTATAATGCTGCATATCAAGAATATTTAGAAGCATTAGAACTACCAAACTTGTATGATAAATTTGCTGGTTTTGTTGGTACAAGCGATAACCCGAACAATGATGCAGGTTTCTGTTATAGTTCAGCATTAAGTGGGAACTCCGGTTGTTATCGTCACTTATTGGCACACTTGCTTGATTACGGCGGTGGTTACAATTTTAACACCGGTGTAAATTATCAAACCAGTTATACAAATCCTACTACAGGCAATAAAGAAACTACCCAAATTATTTATACATCAGGTGGTATGACAAGCGATGTTAAAGACGATGCAGGTTGGTTAGAAATTGTTAATGCAATAAATGACCCGACTCGTGTATGTGATGGCGATGACAGCTATAACGGCGATAATGATGAAACTAAAGAAAATCTTATTCAAGCTGCTATAGATGAAGGCAGAACACCAACCAAAAAAGAAATATTAATGAGTGACTATTTATACGATGAAAAAACAAACAGTGTTGCCGGTATAAAAACTCTTAAACAAAAAGCAATAGACTTGTTGTATATTTTAAACAATTCTTCAGAAATCACTTTATCTGCTGAAGAAATGAAAGCATCATTGATAAACTTTACAGATGGTGATATGCAAAACTTAGCATCACCACCGGAAGAACCGGAACCGTTGGAACCGTTTTATGGTGAAGCACCGGAAGCACCGGATGAACCTCAAATGCCAATAAAACCTGAGTATTCTATTGAACTTAATGACCAAGATAAAGCTCAATGGTATGTTAACTTATGGTATTTGATGAACGGTTCAGACTCAGCAAATTTAGTCAAAAAAGATTCCTCAACAGATTTGACAGGTATATTTATTGTTTCTGCGACTGAAAAAAATAATACCGGAAGATATAAAACACTAGAAGATAATTTAGCTACAAGCAGCGAATGGATTCAATTTGCACTTGAACACGGTGTTGCAAGCATTCATCAGGCTCAATATATTGACCCGACTGAAGATAACGGTAAAGCTGTTGAAATTAACAGTCGTGGCATAACTTGGACTGCAAGATCATATAATTCTTGTGTTGATATTCAAGAAGTTGACGACGAAATCGCTGTCGCTCGTGCTGAAGCTGAATATACAAGAAAATTGAATGAAATTGAAGCAAAAGATAAAAAATATGATAACGATATCAAAAAACTTGATACTGAACACAATGCTCTTCAAACAGAATACGATTCAGTAAAATCAGTAATCGAAAAGAATATTGAACGTTCATTCAAAGCGTTTTCATAAAAACCGCTAACAGATACTTACGTCTAACAAAAGCTCAAACAGTTGCTTTTATTGATTATTTTTATACACATAAAAAAAAGAACCTTTACGGTTCTCTTTTTTTGAATATTGATATATCTTCAATAGTTGCTTTTAAATTTTTGTCGAAAATACTCAGTGTTGGAGTTTCCTGATTTTCGTCATTATTCTGGGCTCCCCAATAGTTATCGGGAAGTTTTGGTAAACCTATATTTGAATTTGTATCGGGAAAATTGAACATAATTTCTCCGTAGTTGTATTATATGTAACGTTCAAAAATTTAAAAACTTTAGTTTTTTCTCGCATAACTTAACAAGAATTTACATTCTGGATACAGAAAGCAACATTTCATTCGGAACGCAAAAATCAGTTATGCCGATACTGGCATTAACAAACATAAATTCCAGAGTATCTTCATGTTTTATACCAAGCTCGTCAAAAGGAATACTAACGTCCATTACTTTATCAAAAACGGCTTTGACATTTTTATCAGATTGAAGTGCCCAAATGTTTCCCGGAATTGATTTGACTACACGAACCAGTCTTAGTTCACCTTCATAAATAGCCAGTTCAATTTCATTATGGAATTTTTCTTTTGATAACGGTAATATATTTTCATTTTTATTAATCAATCTTATCGGAGAAAGTGAATGTTTTTTATTCGAATTTCGAGTATATAAATATATTTGAAAAACTCTTTTGCGAAGTTCTTCGTCTTCAACAATATATTTGTTTAAATAAAATCTCAAGTAAAAATTATCTTTATCATGCCCGTAACAAATCCTGTCAAAAAGCTTTGAACTTTTTAAAACCGGTCCGTCCGGAATGTCTAAACATCCTGCATTTAACCAAGAATCATCGTCCAAATTACCGTTTATAGTCGGAGTAAAATCACCTTTCGGATATCTGGAATGAGTTGAAAATACGGCAAGTAACGGTTCATCAAGATATTTTGGTACATTCAAGCCTAAATATATGTATATGTTTTTTAAATGTTCCCTAAATATATAATCAAATACAGAATCCCTGCCGGAATCATTCGGTTCACCAAACCACCAGAACCAATCACTGCCTTCACATATAAATAATTCCCGCTTAGCTAATTCAATATTTGGATGAAGCGGGTTTTGTTTTACAAACTTTGAAAAATCATCACGAACTCGTTTTAAATAAGTCCAAGCTAAATTTTTAAGCGGTTCATCAATCCAAAGTTTAAAGTTCCTGTTAATCCACGAGCCTGAACTTATTTTGGTCAAATCTCTGTGATTATTTTCTTTATCAAGATAATCACTTATTAAAACCGTTTCCAAAGTGTTATCGTCTTCAATAAGTTTGTAGAGAGTTTTCAAGAAAGAAAGTCCGTCTTCCAAATAATTTTCCCAACAGTTTTCACCATCCATAGCTATTGTCAGCAGATGATGGGCATCAGGAGATGATAACAATTTACTTTGAATTACTTTTATTCTGTCATACATATCATTTGCAGCTGCAATAGGATTATGTGACGGATATTCAAAGCTCATAAGATTTGGCAATATTGAATCTCTAAAAATGAGCTTAATATCTTTATTTCTTGTTTTATAATTATACGATTTAACCAAGTGATACGGGTCTTCCAAGTGTCCTTTAAAGTCACGTATAAACTCAAAATTTAAAGAATCCGCAAGAATACCTTCATCAGAAATAGTCCATTCAATACCAAGAACTGAAAGCATATCAAGAGTTTTTGGGCAAATACACTGTTCAGACGGCCAAATTCCACGTGGACGTTTCCCGAAAATTTCTTCAATTCTATCAAGAGCTGTTTTTGTTTGAATTTTTGCATCAAGATATGTTTTTAGGTTAACCGGAATATCCGTTGTTGTTTTTTTAATACTTTTTAAATCAGTAAGTATAGGTAAAATCGGATGATAATAAGGACTTGTTGTAATTTCTATCCTGCCTTTATCAAGATATTTTTTATATGTAGGAATGATTTTTCTTATTATATCGTATTGAATTGCAATAATTTTAATTCTATCTTCAAGCGTATAACCTTTACCTTTTTTAAATAGTTTTTTAAGTTCCGGATATTTGGTTTTATACACAGGGTCAAACCAAGCTAAATTAAACAAAGCCATCAAATCAGAATATTCTTGATTTGTAAATATATTAATATCAGCTTGAGGATTACTCATGAATTTTTGATAAAGCCTATTATATTCTTCATATGGGAAAATCATTGTTTGATAATTAGCATCAAAAAAATTATTAATTATGAATAATTTTGCATCATCTGTAAGAAGTTCCACATCCGAAACAGTAAGTCTGGAATGCAAATCCTGCATACCTTTTTCGCCATAATCAATTAAAGAATCCAATAGTATAGGAACAAGATTGAAATTGAGTTTTAATTTCTTAAACTTGTCTAAAATTTGCACCATATCAAGGTAATCTTTTACTGCATGTAACCTTACCCAAGGCATGAGGAAATCACCGTCAGGGGTAAGTTGATAAACCGGCTGATGCATATGCCAGTAGAATGCAATGGAAAGGTTTTTAGTTTTACTCATCATAAAAATCTTTTTCCTACTCTTTTATTATACCACCTCAAAAAATAAGTTGCAATATATACAAATTATAGATATATAAAAACGGTTCTTATTAAATAAGAACCGTTTTCAACAGTGGACTGTCAATTATACCAAACACTTTAATTATCGGAAGTTTTCCATTCCATTTCTTCGTACATTTTTTGTATTTCATCGTGATTTGCAAGCCGTTTTTCGGTTTCCGCAATTGTTTCATTTAATTCACATATAATTTTTCTAAATGGATTAAGCAAATATAATCCGGAATCCAAATCTTTTTGATTTTTAGTTTTTTTATTCTTTTTAATCAAATAACACACCGTTAATACTCCGGCTGTAAGCGCAACACCGGAAATCAAGATACCAAATATTTTTTTCATTATTTAACCTCCTCAAAAATATTATTTTCCACATAAGACATATCTTCATATTCTTTTACCATAACCGTATTCGGAGCTTGCGCAATCGGTTCAAGCCCACGTTTAAGCAATTCGGATTGTTTTTTGACAAGTTCTTTATCAGCACAAACAATATCGGTTCCGATAGAAGTTTTTATCTGTAGAACAGTTTGTTCAGTAGGTGACCCTTTTTCATTGACAATCGATTGTACCTTAAAGCTACTCCAATCTTCGGATAAATCGTTAATGGTTGTATATCCCATATCAGATTTTGCATCAAGACGTTTATCGATTTCATTCTCAAGAATTTTTTCAACATATTTTTTCTGACTTTCAAAATGGCAAGGTAAAATTATATCTTTGCCGATAATTTCTTCCGGTTCACGATTTTCGTATTTTTTAATTAAATCAGCAACCAATTGCAAATGTCCGATTTCCATTGCCATAAATTCTTCCCAAACAAGTTTAAGCCTTTCATCAACTTCATCTTTATAGCAATTATAATAATTGCAAACCTCTGTAAACTCATGAATAAGCCATTTTTCAAGTTTACTTTCAGTTGGGTCTATCAAAGATTCATACATTGTAACGTGTTCTTCTTCAACATCGCAAATCTCACCGTATGTGCGGCGTAAATCGTCATTAGCATACATCATACCGTGTTGTGCATAATAATTATGAGTTTGCTGCTCTGCCGCAACTAAAGTTAAAACATTAACCTTTGTCTGAGGCTTTGCAGTATTTTTATCGTAAGATTTCCTTAACCTTAACACATTATCATTGTGGTGATTTTGCGTAGGACGTCCTATAATTGAATAAGTTTGTCCCTGTAAAATATTATCAGGATTTATTCCGTCAATCATATATGCCCATTGACTATATCGATAAAGATGGTCAAAATCTTCCAATAAACCAAAATTAAATGTTTCTTTAACATATTCATCCGGTTCATTTTGAGCTAACCAAGATGTCAAATCTACCGCAACTTGCTCAATCCCCAGAGTTGTTTCCAAAACCGTTTGACATGCCGGTGTTAACCAATTTACGGTTGTTTGTTGCATATCTTCAATACGATGAATTTTTGCCAGTAAAACTTTTAAATCGTAATCTTCACAAAAACGAGCATAAGCGTGTGAAAAAGTCCAAGCTTCCACCTCAATAGCATTTAATAAAAGTTGTCTTGTTCTTGTGTAACAATCTACATCACATTTATTAAATGGCCTTTTAACTATGTCATGCCAAGTCCTTAATTGTTTGTCTAATGGAATTCCTTTTTCTTTTAGTGCGTTCATATATTCTCCTTTCTATAAACCTAATGCATGTGCAAAAAGCTCTCCTACTTTGTGGTTGTAAAATCTGCCATCATCTTTGGCAAACAAATTTTCCCAATGACTTTCAGGCCCTCCGTCAACTGAATATGACGGATTAGTCATCATTATATGATGGGTATTTGTGTCATATCTCAAAGGAAAAATATCACCTGTTTGCATAAAACTGGGAAGTTTATCACTTGCATTATAAAATCCAAAAAGCGCAGTGTTAATTCGGTTTAAGCGTTGTTCATAAGATAATCCGCCTTCATTGTTGTCATTTTCAACTTCAACCCCGGGAGCATAATCTCTGTAATATTTTAGTCTTTCAGATAATTCTCTAACAGCATAAAAATCATCACCTGTAATATAATCCGTCCCTGCCGTTAGCCCCATATTTCGATAACGCTCAAAATCTTCGGAACTTTTTTCTCCAACAAAACTTATGTTTGTTTTGCCGGAACGTGAACGAATTTCATGCAAAATATACTGCATTTGTAAATATTCAGGTAAAGAACCGATACCTGTATAATTTATACAGTCATATCCGCCAATGTGTTTTGCAGAATCAATAAACATACATTCAAATCCCAAATTCATAAGTTTTACACATTCATTAATATATATTTCCTGATGTTCAGGGTTGCACCAATCAAAAGTCATATCATATTTGTTTGGGTAGCAAATTTTCATCTGGTCAGCTGAAATTACCATTCTAAACCCTGTTTTTATCCCCCTAAAATGAGCCAAATCATTAAATGCCTTTAATTGTTCTTCCGGTGAAATTTTATCAGCTATTGAATAAGAAATAATATTGCCACTATAACCTGCATTCAACTTCAAACCATAAATAGAATTTTCTTCAAAAGGTCCTTTGTTATAACCATCACCAAATATATTTGGAAAAATTTGTGAAATTATAACACAATTTGCCCAACTTTTTGCTGATGGCGGAATTGCCGGAAGAATTTTTATCATACTAAAAATTCCGCAACAATCACGATTGCCGTGCATTTCCGAAATTGCACGGTTGTTAATTTCAATATAGTTCGCAAGCCTTCCCCATTTATCACCATAATTAGGCGTTTCAATTTCATCAGGAAATCTTTCAAAAAATATATCACTTTCTGATAGAGTAACAATTGCTTGAACTGCATCCTTAACGGTTCTGCTTAAGAGTTCTACAGGAATTATATCTGCGACCCATTTTTTACGGGTATTAAGTGCATAATATGCACATTTTTCGCTCCAATTATCTCTCTCAAGTTTTAGGTTGTATCCTTTTGCCCTCAAAAGTTTGTTTACTGCATTCATAGTACTCAAGTTATACGGAAGATAAATAAATTTTTCATTACCGAAAAAGACAATTCATTCCATTTATATTTTTACGTGATAGACTATATTGTAGGAAATAAAAAGGAGAGAATTATGATTTCTAAAAAAATGGAAAACGCTTTTAACGACCAAATTAACAAAGAACTTTATTCTGAATATCTTTATCTTTCAATGCAAGCATATTTTGAAAGAATGAATTTGACTGGATTCACAAATTGGATGACAGTTCAGGTTCAAGAAGAACACGCTCACGCAATGGGTATGTATAATTACTTGCATGAAAGAGGCGGAAAAGTTGAACTTCTTGCAATTGACAAACCTCAAACAGATTGGAAATCGCCTCTTGATGTGTTTGAACACGTTCTTGAACACGAAAAATATGTTACATCAAGAATTAATGCATTAATGGACGTGGCTGAAGAAGAAAAAGACCGTGCAGCGCTCTCATTCCTTGATTGGTATTTAAAAGAACAGGTGGAAGAAGAAAGTAATGTAGGTAATGTACTTGCAAAACTACAATTAATTGGTGATGATAAACACGCTTTGTTATTGCTTGACAAAGATTTGGAAACCAGAACATTTGTTGCTCCGGTTATTGGTTAATAAAACATTTAATTACAAAAAGCCTCTCATTAGAGAGGCTTTTTTATATTTGCGGAAGTTTGTGAGTTGACTCTTGGTGGCTAATATCTTGAAAAAATTGGCAAGATGTGGTAATATTAGTATATGAGGAAGTTTGTGAACACGGGTGAATATGGATTTAGCAGGGTGGAAAGCCTTGATATGACCGTGTTATGTCGATTTAGGGGGGGGTAAACCCGCTTGTAGTCTGGGTTTTAGGCTATTTTCTCCTCTATTTTCGCCTCATTTATTGTTTTTCGACACCGGATAAATACGGTGGATTTT
>CAYUIW010000011.1:0-32494 GCA_964444905.1 uncultured Muribaculaceae bacterium | reverse complement strand
TGTAATTAATTCTCATAAGATTTCCTTTCGTATTGTGTACCAAATTAAATCTTACTGAGTTTTAAAACGGGCATTTTTATAAAATAAATTTCCATATTAATTCCCTGTTAATATATTTAGGGAATTAGAGTGAAAAAGCTCAATATATCTGCTATATAGTTTCAATATTTCCCAAATTTCACTGTAAATTTCTGAAAATACACTGTAAAATTAGCATTAACAGGGAAAATATTCAGAGTCTTTTGCTCTCTGGACTAAGATATCCGTTTTTAAGTCCACAAACTGAGAATCAGTGCAGATACAAAATTCAAAAACCGCCCACACAGGGCGGTTTTTGACATGTGAAAAATTTAAGTGAATTTTTCTCATCATATTTTCGCAACTTTTTAAACTTTTCCTGCCCAAATTCTCTTTTTCATTTTTTCGAGGTGCAGATAGAATAAAAATACGAACTGTCATAGTCACTTATTGTTATTTTAATTTACAATATTTTCGTTCTTCATTCCAAGTCCAATTGTATTTTTGACAATTTTCTTTAGTTATTTCAATTTTTCCATATTCTGTATTTATAAACAAACCTTCTGCACAACTGCCGCTATCAAGGCAATCATCTATATCAAGTTGTTTTTTTACAGATGGTAACAAGTCTAAAAATCCAAACCACAGAATAAATATTAAAGTATAAATGATTGTGGTTCTTTTTTTTACTTTTGCAAAAGCTACTATCCATATTCCTATTATTGTAAATATCGAAAATATTTCGTATAACAATATTTGAAGATCAAGCTTATAAAAAATAATAAGAACGGCAAAGTAGCTGACAAATATCGTTATGAATAGACAAAATAGTAGTTTTAATAAAGTAAATAAAACTTTATATAAAAATATTAAAAATCTTTGTACTTGTTCAAACATATAACAATTATATCAAAAATCCATTGGCCAATCAACTTTTATTCTGCCTTTAAGAATTTCACCACAATCACCATCAGGATTTTCTCTGCCAACTTGACGTCCTTCAGCATTTTGTGCAAAATCATATTCATTATTATATTCGGCTTCTTCTATGCTTTTGCCCTTTATATAAATATCTTTATAATAATCTGCAAATTCTCTAATTTGTCCTAATAGAACAGATGTTGCTTCGCCAATTTCACCTCTCTGTGCTGCTTGGCAATTTGCTTTTTGATGATAGTATTCTGGCGAACCTTCGTGATATTTTTCTTTGTTAAGTTCAAGTAATTCTTTATAGTTTGATATAAAATCTTCAAAAGCACCTATAATTTGTGACAAAGAATCAATTACATAATTAATTTTTTCATATGCAATCAGTGAAATCTGGCCTCCTGCAAAAGAAATAAATTCATTTAATGCATTATAACTATCTCCCAAGATAGTTTGAGCATTTAATAAAGTATCTTCAAATTGTTCTAAAGCTGAAACACAATATTCACAGGCTTCATCATCATCTTTAACTTCTTCAATATAGCATTTACAATTTGGATGTGGTTTTTCCGGAATATCCTCTTTACTATTATATTCTGTTCCGTCTAACTCCTGACATTTTTCGCAGGCATTTGGTTCAGTACGCCAGATGTATTTTATATTGCTTATACCACCTTCCAATACTGTTGAGTTTTCGTCTGATAAGTTCATAAGATTTTTAGCTTCTGTTTCTGCATAATTTTGCATTCCGTTTTTCAAAAAATTGTTGTATCTATATAATGAATGTTCAATATTTGAAAGCTTATTATATGCTTCATAATCAATATTTGAAGCATTAGTAAGTTTTGCTTTTATTTTTGATACTTCTTGTAATAATGTGTCATTTGTTTTTTTCTCTTTAATTAAATCTTTAATTTTTTGTTTCAAATTCATTTGTCATTTCCTTTCTGGCTAAATGTAAAAAAAGAGTAAGGCAGAAATTTTAATCCTAAAACTTATCTTACCTTACTCTTTTTATCTATTTGTATAGTTTTATTATATCATTTAGTGTCAAATTCCGTCAATGTTTAAAATTATGTTTTACTCATGAAACTTTACAAAATTTTTGTTAATTTTATTTAATATATTTGTGTTCTAATGATACAGAATATTCAAAAATACTTGATATTATTGACATTCAGAGCAATACTTGACATAGGATGATAAAATGGAAGAAATCTTTCCTTCGGGTTTAAATCCCATTTTCTCCGTTTTTAAGTCCGCAAACTGAGAATCAGTGAAGATACAAATTTGAAAAACCGCCCATACAGGGCGTTTTTTGCTATGCTTACATTTCAAGAGAATTTTTCTCATCAATTTTTCGCTACTTTTTAAACATTTCCTGTCCAAATTCTCTTTTTTATTTTTTCGAGGTGCAGATATGATACTAAAGTCATGAAAAATATAGAAAACTTAATAAAAACAGGAAATATTATTAATGTTTTGTAAAAATTATACTTTATAATATAAATATGAATATAATTTATAAAATAATAAATATAATAATAAATATAATATTTGCAGTATTTTTTACAGTTATTATTATTTCAATATTGTTTAATACTGAATATTTTATGATTAATGATACTGCATTCTTTAGGATTTTATCAATAATAACATTGATAAGCCTTTGGTTTCCAATTTTTATAAAAACCAATATTTTTATAATATCAATTTGTATAATGATATTTATTATTTACTTTTTACTTTACATTTCGCATCCATTTTTATGAAATTAATTATTTTTATAATCAGACAATGAAGTTGAATTGAGGCAATAATATGTTAAACAAAACAGACAAATACGTTTTAATATCGCTAATAACACTTATAGTGGCTTTGGTAGTACCTATGACGTTACTTGTTATTTCATCGTATATTGATTTTGAACTTGGATTTGAAATACCAATTATTAACGAAATATTATTTATTTTTTGTGCAATGAACTATATTTTTATAGTACCTATATTAGTAATTACGCAAATTATATCATTCTTAATTAAACTATTTTCAAAAAATAAAAATAAGAAAGATTGGATAATTATACTACTAAGCTTTATTACAATATTATTTTTCGGCTTCATTTATTTGGTATTATTTCTAATAGGTTCTACACTTTAATTATTTGTGAAATACATCCTTATATACATCTTTGACTTTATCAGAGCAATATCCATGTTCTTTTGCCTTTTGTATACCATACCAATCTGCTTGTAAATCTTGCCTGCAATCATTAAATACTTCTTTGAAATCCATATGCAATTTAAATACTTTTTTATAATAATCATAGGCTTCTTTACCGAGACTAAGTAGTCCTGTCCAAAATTTGTGTATGAAACCAAGTTCTGCGGCAGTGCAATTAGCTTTTGCATGGTAATATTTATCCATTCCATCTCTTGCTTCTTCCATTTCACGCTTGTTTTCCCAAAATATTTGATATACTTGTCTGGATTCATTAGTTAAATTAGTAATATTTTCCATAATATCTTCTAAATTCTTGTCATCTGTAATATTTACTGCCATACCTGTCACATAAGACACACAATCCTCGCTGCAGGGTTCTATATCAGCTAATTCTAACTGGGCGACTTCAACTTGTTGTTTGAACTTTTTTATTTCATCTAATAATTTAAAATTTTCATCTTCAATGTTATTTATTTCAGAAATTAGGGATGCAATTTCCTCTTGCCAAACATTTGTTTCTGCGACTAAATCTTCTATTTTGTCCCAGCAATCGCATGGTTCTTCGCCCTCTCTTGGTTCTTGATTTTCTCCATTGTTTTCCACAACCTCTACCGTACACTTGCAATTGGGATGCGGACGCTCGGGGACTTCGTCATAGAAATCAAAAACTTTACCATCTAATGCTTTACATTTATCACAAGTATGTTCTCCGTTTTCTGAATGCCAAATATATTTGTTATAACTAATTCCGCCTTTTAATACTGCATTTTCTATATCTGTCCTTTCGGAATTGGATACTAAACTATTTTCATTTAAGGTATTATAGCGATATAAAGATTTACCGATATTTTGTAAGTTTGTATATTGTTTCAGAATTTTATTTTTATCTTTATTGTTAAATATAGGGTTGGAATAATTCTTTAGTAAGTTTTCTTGGCTTTTTGATAAACCATCCAAAAGCGTTTCTAAATTTTTGCTGTTTTGTAAAGCTTGTAAAATTTTGTTTTTTAAATTTGTCATTTACATTTCTCCTTTAATTTTTATTTTGTAAATCAGATAAAAAAAGAGCAAGGCAAAATTATAATCCTTTAATTACCTTACTCTTTTTTATCTATTTAATTGTTAATTCTATTATACCATTTGAGTTTAAAATCCGTCAATATTGAAACAAATTTTCTCCTCATTTAATTTTGCAATATTTTTTTTAATGAGAATTTTTTGAGCTAAATTTTTACCGATTTTTATCAAAATTTCTCAGGAATTCTCTTCTTGAAAATTTAGTAGTGCTGATTAATCTTTTATTAAAACATGATTGCCGTTAATTGTAACCCATTTGCCATCAGATGAAGTTATGGCATAACTTTTTTCTTTTTCATGAGTTTTAACAGTTGAGGGTAAATCATTTTTAAATGGTATTCCAATACTGTTCATTTGTGCCATAATTTCTTTTTCGTTCTTAGAATATTCATCGGTGGACATTTTTGAAATATCTTCTCGGGTATAGATTTTTTCTGTACCTGTTTCCGGATTTTTGTAATTTGAATAATCAAATTTTTGAGTTTGACTCAATATTTGTCCATTACGTAATTGTTCCATTATTGCCAATTCATTTTGAGCAAATTCATCTGATGTCATATTGTCGATTTTTTCACGAGTGAAAATATGATCTATATTATCAAGATTAGTGGCATGACCTGTTAGCTTACCTTCTTGTAATTGCTTAAATTTCCTTACACCTTTTTCTAACAAACTATTATATTTTCTTGTATCATTTGGATTTGTTATTAACTGGCCGTTACGTATTCTGCCCATAACTTTAGTAGCTATAATATCGTCTTTTGTTTGTTGAGGGAAATTATAAAATTCTTTGCCATATTCTTTTTCTATTTCTTTTGCTATTTCTCGCCCTTGTGCATTATTCCAAGAATCCATATTCCATTCGTAATAGGGGTTATTATAAGTTTCATTTTCATGATAGATTCCTCCAATTATACTTCCTGCATTACCCATATTAAAATACATATCTGCACTACCAAAAGTGTGTTTAAATGCATCTGCTTCATTGTTCCAAAATTCATGACCTTTACGAGGACTGGTTTCAAACCCATATTTCTTTTGATATTGCCAAGTCTTTCGAACCATTTCATTGTTAAAATCTTTTCGAGCTTGTTTATTTATTGCCATATTTATAAAATTTTTCAATTTATCTGGATTTTTATCGTTATTTGCCATTTTTTCACCTTTCTTTTTCTATTTTTTGTAGTAACATATCTCTATGAAATTGTTAGATTTTAGAAAATGTTTTTTTTCATATTTTTATATAATATTTGCTTTTGTTGGAATGTACCTCTTATGGTTATCATCAACATTTACACCTCCAACAGAAGATGAATTTCTTAGCGATGGATTTGGACCTTTTGCAATTGGTGCAATGTCTATTTTATTTTATTTTTGGTGTTGTGGATTATTAATAATTGAAATATTATTACGTAAATTTGTTATCAAAAAAATATTTCCTAATCTAAAATTTCCATTTAAAATCAGTATTCCTAAGAAACTGAATATTGTTCTTGCTATATTTTTTTACATATTATTTGCTATTGCAACCGTTCCAATTATTATTACTGTTATAGCATTGATTTTGTCAATATTTGATTAAAGCATATGCATCACTCCTTTCTAATTTCTAGATAAAAAAAGAGCAAGGCAAAATTATAATCCTTTAATTACCTTACTCTTTTTTTATCTATTTAATTGTTAATTATACCATTTGAGTTTAAAATCCGTCAATATTAAAACTAATTTCTGCTTCATGTAATTTTACAAAGAAATGAGTTTTTTATTAGATTAAATTTATAGATTTATGTTTTTCAAAAATATTTTCAGCTATTTCATCAAGTTTTTTGAAGTCAGCTTCTTTTGGTTTTCCCTTTGTTTGTAAAGGTTCAATTAAATCAAGTTTTAGTGGGGTTAGAATTTGTATAATCAAATCAAACAATTTTCCGCCCCAGCCGTATGAACCTAATAGTGTGGCGAATTTAGCTTTCGGGTTTAATATGGAAGCGATATATGCAAGATTAATTGATGCCGGATGCGGACCCGCAAGAACCATAGAGGTCCCCATAACTATTGTCGCTGCATCTACTAATGCCATTGCCAAATCACCTAAATCGTCATCTACAATATTAAATTTAAATGTTTCAATACCTTTTTTGTTTAATTCATTGCTTAAATAATCAATCATTTCTTTTGTGCTTTCGTACATTGAAACATAAGGCAGCACAACAAGATTTTTAGGCATATCTGATGACCAATCATTATACAAATCCAAAATAAATTTGGGGTTATTGTAGATAGGTCCGTGACTTGGTAAAATCATTTCAGGATTGAGTTCTTGTACTTGTTTTGTGTATTTTTGGCACATTTTTCTAAATGGCATCATAATTTCTGCGTAATAACGTTTTGCAGCATGTTCAAGTTCTTTACTGTTATCGGCAAAAATTTCATCAAATGTGTAATGCGCACCTAAAAAGTCACAAGTACATAAAAGGTTGTCTTCAATAATATGTGTAAACATAGTATCAGGCCAATGAACACCTGGTGCTAAAATAAATTTTAGAGTTTTATCACCGAGTGAAAGTTCTTCTCCATTTTTAATTACTTGAATTTTGTTTTCAGGAATTAATAGCATTTCCATAATATTATTTTTGCAAAATTGATTGGTTACGATTATTGCATTCGGGTATTTCTTAATCAACAAGGGTAAAGTTCCTGTATGGTCTTGCTCGCCATGGTTTGCAATAATGTAATCGACATTATTAATTGCGTTATCATCAAGATTTTTAATGTATTCATCAGCTTTGGGCGGATACATAGTATCGATTAGAGCTGTTTTTTCGGAACCTTTAACCAAATAAGAATTGTAACTGGTACCGTGTTCCAGAGGGATTAATTCGTCAAATATTTTGCGCTCATTATCATTAAGTCCACAATAAAATACATTATTTTTTATTTCTTTAAATTTCATTTTTTCTCCTTTTAATTGCATCACAAACTATCCGTAACATGAATTACGAACAGTTTGTATCTGAAAAAGTCTTACTCCTCAACGACTTCAAACATTTCTTTGCCAACTGCGCAAAGCGGACAAGTCCAGTCATCTTCCAGCTTTTTAAAAGGTATATTTTCATTTTCTGCAGGGTCATAGATATATCCGCAAACTGTACATAAGTATTTTTCCATAATTAATTCTCCTTTAAATTTTTACAAGTTTTACACAAGCCTCTAAAAACGATTTCATGACTTGTGACCTTAAAACCTGTTTCTTCTTCTGCTTTTTTAACTACATCTGTTGCAACTGCATCCGAAACATCCCAAACTTTACCACAGTTTTCACATATAAAATGATAATGTAAAAATGTGTTATGATCGAAATGCGCCGGAGCATTTAATCCGTCTATTTTTTTTATAATACCGGCTTCTGCTAATTGGTTAAGATTTCGGTACAAAGTAGCTTTGCTGACATCAGGGAAATTTTTTTGCATAATATCAAAAAGATTTTCAGCTGTCGGATGAATTACATTTTTCTTTAACGCTTCGAGAACAAGTTCTCTTTGTTTTGAATAATTCATTATTTTACCTCAATCTGATAACTATTCTCATTTTATACTATTAAAGCTATAATGTCAAGCTTTTTTATTTAAAGAACTTAATATAAATATATAAATGCGCAATTTTGTAACTACTTTTGTTTTAATAGTGATATGGCAGTGGTAGTGAAAGAAAATCCGGCAAATAAGCCTATGAAATATGACACATTTGTGTTGGGGCAAATTCCTGCACCTGACAAGCTTTATGTGCCTGAACTCTACTCACACATTCAAGCGACAAGAGATTTTAATACTATTAATAAAGATATTTTTCAAAGTGTACAAAAAGAAAAATCTTTTGATCGTAAAAAAACTCCTACGTCTGTTGTGTGTGTACTTGGCAGTATCGGACTTTTGGGAGCTTGGAAGTTCGTAAAACATTTACTCAAAAAATAATCCGCAGGATGCTTTTATAATCAATAAATTTATAGTAGGATTATAAAAAAGGGGATATTATGCGGAAATTATTTATATTTATTTGTTTATTTATAATCGGGAATATTGCATTTAGTGCAGATTTTAGTGTTTTTAAGTTGGATAACGGACAAACAGTTATAATTGAAGAAGTTCACACTAATCCGATTGTAACAATTGATACATGGGTAAAAACAGGCTCAATAAATGAAAACGACAAAAATAACGGAGTTTCGCATTTTTTGGAACACTTGTTTTTTAAAGGAACTGCTAAACATCCTGTTGGGGAATTTGATAAAACTTTAGAGTCAAAAGGTGCAATAAATAATGCAGCCACAAGTAAAGATTTTACGCATTATTATATTACAATCCCGTCAAAAGATTTTGACTTGGCACTTGAAATGCACGCTGATATGTTGCAAAATCCGCAAATTCCCGAAAATGAACTTAATAAAGAACGAAAAGTTGTAATTGAAGAAATTTGTAAAGACATAAATTCTCCATCTGCAATTGTTTATGACAATTTAACGAAACTTTTATACAAAAATCATCCGTATAAAAGGAAAGTTATCGGCAAAAGTGAAATAATAGAAAACATAACACGTGATGAGATTTTGGGCTATTTTAACACATATTATGCACCTTCAAATATGGTTACAATAGTTGTTGGTGATGTTGATACGCAAAAAGTTCTTAGCAAAATCAAACAAGAATTCAAATCGAATTTTAGAAATACACCGCAAAACAGTTATCCTAAAGACAAAACTTTGACATCACAAAAAAGAAATATTGCTTATACAGATACTCAATCGGGTTATCTGCTAATAGGTTTTAGAGGAGTAAAAGCAACCGAAAACGATGCTTACGCTCTAGATGTTTTAAGTACAATTCTTGGAGATGGGCGTTCTTCTGTATTTTACAAAAATATTAAGGACAAAAAACAATTAGCTTTTAATATATCAGCTTCAAACGGTACTTTTAAGGATGACGGTATTTTTTATATATCAGCAAATTTCACACCTGATAATCTTGAAAAATTAGAAGAAAATATTTTTGCAGAAATTACAAAAATTCAAAAAAACGGAGTAACTGCTGAACAAATTCAATTAGCAAAAAATATAATAGAACACGATACATATTATGCTCGAGAATCTGTTTCAAATATTGCACAAGAAATAGGATACACAATGGTTGTGACAGGCGATATCAAATTTTACAATAACTATATTGAAAATATTAAAAAAGTTACAGCAAATGATGTAAAACGAGTTGCCAATAAATATTTAAATTCACAAGCGAGTGCCGTGTCTGTAGTTTTGCCCGAACAAGCCAAAGAAGTTAAAATTTCGCACATAACCCCTCTTGATACAAGTGCGGAATTGTTAAATCAAAATGCGGAAACTCAAAAATTCAAACTTCCTAATAATGCAATTTTGCTGCTAACTCCAAATTCTGCAAATGATATTATTGCGATTAGTATAATTGCAAAAGGGGGAGAATTTATAGAAAATGTTCCGGGTACAGGTAAACTAACATCTTCTATGATGTTAAAAGGCACAAAGAACTATAGCTCGGAAGAACTTTCTCAAATGCTTGAGGATAGCGGAATTAAAATAGTTCCATCCTCAAAAGCGGATATGTTTAGTATAAACGTTCTGACAACAAAAACAGAATATGACAAAACACTTAAACTTTTGAATGAAATTGTAAATAATGCGACTTTTGATAATTATGAACTTGAAAAAATTAAGAAAGAAAAACTAAATCAAATTAAGAAAAAACGTGATATACCTCTACAGAAAGCAATTGAAGAATATTTAACATTAATTTATCAAGGTTCGGTTTATTCAAATTCAAACAAAGTAATTGAAAAAACAATACCGCAGATAAAACGTGATGATTTAGTAAAATTTTACGAGGAAATTTTTGCACCTCAAAATTTAATAATTTCAATTAACGGAAATGTTGATAAAGATAAAACAATTTCTGAACTAACAAAGATTTTTAATCTAAAAAACGGAGAAAAATTTGATTATAACAAGTATTCTGTTCCAAATATAACCACCCAGAGAATTTCAACACAAATCGATAAAAATACTCAAACTGATTGGTTGCTTATTTCTTGGCAAACTGACGGTATTACAAATTTAAAAGATTATGCGACATTACAGGTGATTGATTCACTATTAGGAACCGGCATGTCTTCACGTCTTTTTAGAAATCTTAGAGAAAGCGAAGGACTTGCATATCAATTAGGTTCGAGTTTTTCACCGCATATGCTTAGAGGGAATTTTACTATTTATATAGGAACAAATTCGCAAACACTTGAACATTCAAAATCAAAACTTTTTGATGAAATTAATAAATTGAAAACCGAATATGTTGGTACAAAAGAACTGCAAGAAGCAAAAGATAAAATAATCGGACAATTTGTAATAGGACAAGAAACTAATCTGGAAAAAGCTTCTTTAATCGGTTGGTTTGAAACTTCCGAAAGAGGTTATGATTTTAAAAATCAGTACGAAAAACTTATCAATAGTGTTACTGAAACTGATATAATTGATGTTGCAAATAAATATTTCAATAATAATTATGTAATGTCAATTGTAAAAAATTAGTGTGTATTTGTGAACGAATGTAAACAAAATATATTAAGAAATGTAAAACTTTAAAAATGCCTGAAACCCTGATATAATCCTCTATATGATATGATATGATATGATATGAGGCGAATTGTGTCTGAAAATGGTATGCCTCTAACTGTTTTTATATAAACAGAGAGAGGTATAACTATGGTACATAATCTACGCGGATATGGCGGATTTACCCAAATCAACAATTTATTTATTAACCGACAATATGGCGGTGCACCAAGACCACCGATGATGGGTGGTAGTATTTGGGGTGGCGGTTGTTGTCCTCCTCCGGTTTCAGACGGACCCGGCAAAGGATTTTGGACTGCATTTGGTATAACTGCGGGATTATCATTTTTAGGAAATCTTGCTGCAGCAATATGGGGTAAAAAAGATGGCGGGCAAGTACAACAACAGCAACAACCATATGCTCAACCATACGCACAACAAATGCCGTATAGTTATACTCCAATGATGCCGGGATATACCCCAAGAATGCAACAACCTGGTATTCAGCAGCAAAATCCAACAAAAACAAATCTTGAAACAGCTGCAAAAATGTACGGCTATACAATAATTGAAACACCGGACGGCAAATTTATGGCGATTTCAAAAGATAAAGGCACTGTATCCGGAACTTTTGATGAAATTATAAACGGTATGGCAAATGGTGCGAAAAAACCTGCAGAAGTTGTTGAAAACAATGAACTTTCAAATGCCAATAATCAGAAAAACGTCAAAGAAAAAGTTAATGAACAAGAAAATGAAAATACTCCGACAGAAAATAATAAATCCAAGGAAGTAGTTGCACAAGAAAACACTCAATACAAAGCTACAAAATCTAAAGCAACTAATAAAAACAAAGGTGTTAATAACAAGAACAGAAGTTATAAAACTGTAAGCAAAACCGGCAGATATACAATAACAAAAAATGGTAAAACAAGATACTATGCTGCAAATGGTGTTGAATTAAAACAAAGTTATTATGAAGCAAAAGAAGCTGCTGAAGGTCAACGCAACTATTCTAAAAATGGTTCGGGACGATATTCTTATACAGCTTCTAATGGTGAAACTCTTTATTTTTCAGCAGATGGAACCCCAATTGATAAAAAATATTATAACAGCCGTGAAACAGAATTTACAGCTGTTAAATCACAAAAAGCCTCATTAACAAATGCAAGACAAGCTTTTAACCAGCAAAAAGCTTCTGACGGCTGGGCAGGAAAAACAGCAGATGCCATAAGTGTTATGTGGAATTCTGATAATCGTGCCGTTAAGGTCGAAGCAGATTTAAAAACGTATGAGCAACAAGTTGCAGCGTTGCAAAAAGCACAATCCCAAGGAGCAGCACAATTTAATGCAAAATTCAAGGAGATTTACGGAGTAAATTACAATCCTGCTAATGTAGCGGCTTATGAAGCAAATCCGACTGATGAAAATTACAGAAAAGCTTATGGTACAAAAAATAATATCCATAAACGTGTAATGGATTACAACAAATCTCAACAGAAAGGAGCTGCTGCTGTTAAAACAACGGTGGTAGGTGTTGCAGCCGGAGCAACCGCAATTGCAACCGGCGGAACCTCATTATTGGCTACCGCAGCAATAGCAGGTACTGCAACAATGGCATCAAGAACTGTTGTTGAAGTTACAGACCTTGCAACAAACGATATTGACGGTGATGTTAATGCGGAAAACATGAATAATATCGCTAAACAAGCTATGGTTGAAGGCGTTGTAGCAGGTGCTACTGCCGGTATTATGAAAGGTGGTTCCGGTTTGATTGGCAAAGTCGGAACAAAAGCAGCTCCGAAAAATGCTCCATCGAGTCCAACGCAAGGGCTTGTCGTCCGCTCTAATACAGCATCAGCCAAAGGAGTACCGGCGGGTGCAACATCTACAGCTAACAATGCCGCTTTTGCTAAATCAATGGCAGTAAAAATATCTTCTCGTGGAGGTTTAAATAACCTTACCGCTGCAGAAAAATCAAAATTAAGTCAAATTATTGGTAAAAATGTTGATGAACTTAAAAATTTACCTAAGAGCGAAATAAGAAAATTACAAACAAAATTCCATCCGGATAAAAATCCAAATAATGTAGAATTTGCTCAAGATATATTTACAATAATTTCAAATTTAGTATAAACACATATTAATAGAAAAAGAGGCTCATTTGAGCCTCTTTTTTGAAATATAACTTAGATATCTTCTTCAGAAGTTTCTTCTTCAACTGTTTCCTCAACAGCTAAATCATCTTCATCGTATGCTTGTTGATTCATTTCTTCTTCAATTTCTTGTTGAAGTTCATCTTCATCAATCAACGGAGCTTCTTCAACTTCATCTTCTACATAGTTGTTTGCGATATTTTGAGCTTCAGCTTTTTCCATATTAGAAACACTCTTAATATCTATTTTCCAATGAGTAAGTTTATGAGCAAGTCTTACGTTTTGACCTTCACGTCCGATTGCCAATGACAATTGGTCATCAGGAACTACAACCATTGCTTCGTGAGAAAATTCATCATCAGAAAGAATATCGACAGAAGCAACTCTTGCCGGAGATAATGAGTTAACAATGTATTCTACCGGATCTTCAGAATATCTTACGATATCGATTTTTTCGTTTTTAAGTTCACTAACAATTGTTTGGATACGGCTTCCACGAGGTCCGATACAAGCCCCAACGCTGTCAACTTCAGGGTCATTTGACCAAACTGCAATTTTAGTTCTGTAACCGGCTTCACGTGAAATTGATTTGATTTCAATAATACCGTCTTCGATTTCAGGGACTTCCAATTCAAAAAGTTCTCTAACGATTTCTGCGTGTGCGTGAGATACAATAACTTGCGGTAATCTGGTTGTTTCTTTTACGTTAAGAACAAAAACTCTGATTCTGTTACCGGGTTTGTAATATTCACCCGGAATTTGTTCTTTTTGTGGCATAATCGCATCAGTTTTACCAATATTTACGATTACGTTACGGTTTTCAACACGTTGAATAATACCTGTTGTAAGAGTTCCTTTTTTATCCATAAATTCTTGCAAAACAAGATTTCTTTCAGCTTCTTTTATACGTTGTGTGATAACTTGTTTTGCTGATTGAGCTGCGATACGTCCGAATTGTTCAGGAGTAACTTCAATTTTAACTTCGTCATCAAGTTCAACGTCTTCATCAATTTCTTTTGCATCATTAAGTGAAATTTGAGTTTCAGGGTCTTCAACTTCGTTTACAACGAGTTTTGTGCTGAATACGCCGATTTCACCTGTTTGTTCATCAAGAATAGCTTCAATATTAGCTGCTTCTTTTGTGTGCATATGTTTTTTGTAAGCTGCTACCATTGCGTCGCAAAGAGATGAGATGATAATATCTTTAGAAATACCTCTTTCTCTTTCTAACTGTTCACATGCTTCAAATAATGCTGTTCCAATTTTAATCATTTTGTTTATCTCCTTTTGTTTTTATATAATTTTTATTAATCAATATACAATTTAGCGGATTGTATATTTTCTTTCGGGATTAAAAGTTCTTCACCGTCATCAAATCTAAAGAATTTTAGTCCTGAATTTGTATCGTAATCAAGAATTTCTCCCTTGAATATCTTTTCGGTTTCACCTTCAAGCGGTTGTTTAAGTTTAATACTTACCCTTCTGCCCTTAAAAATCACAAATTCTTTTTCCGATTTGAATTTCCTTTCAAGCCCCGGAGAAGACACTTCGAGATAGTATTTTACAGGAATTAATTCATCCAAAAAATCACTCAAACTGCGTGTAACATTTTCACAATCATCAAGTGTAATGTCTTTTTCTTTAGAATATAAAAATATTCGCAAGAACCAACGGTGATTTTCTTTTGAAAAATCAATTTCTATCGGTATGGTATTAAACCTCATTGCAGTATTTTCAATTAACGGAGTAATTTTTTCCAAAATCTCATGTCTGTTAATATCAGGTTTTACCATACATACCACCTTCCTTTGTGAAAAAAAGAACGGGGTGTCCCGTTCTTTTTTTGTTTGCAATACTGCTCTATATAATTATTGTAATATGAAGTTGTAAAAATGTAAAGTTATAATTAACATTTATTAATTTTTTTATGTTTTTCCTGAACCGTCAATAAGTTTTTTCAGCTCAGCCTGCCGTATTTCCAGTTGTGCCACTTTTGCATCTATCTCGGCTGCTTTATCCTTGTTTTTAGATTCTTTTTTTGATATTCCGTTATCATCTGTAGCGTTAACCGACTTCATTAAATCCGCAGATTGTTTTCGAAGTTTTATTATTTCATTTGAAACTTGATTATATTCTTTGTTCTCTTTATTTTTCATTTTTTCAAGATTTTTGTTTTGTTTGTCTATTTCTTTACCAAGCTGCGATTTTTGTTCCTCCATATTTTTAATTTCATCTTGCTTAGTCTTTATCTTATCAAGGTTTGCAGTATAATCTTCTTTTGCTTTATCTGCAGCTTCTTTATATCCTTGTGTTTTAGCATCCAGTTCATTTACTTTATTTTCTGCAGTTTTCAACTCAGATTGAGCTTTTTCCAAAGCTTCTTGCGCTTGATTCTTTGCCGTTTCTGCCTTGTTTTTTTCTGCTTCCGCTTTATCCATTGCCGTTTTCGCTTGTTCCTTTGCTGGATTTTTTATTTGTGTTCCATTAGGTCCTGGGATAGTATCAGGAAGGCTGTCATACGTTGCTTTAGCAGTATTAAATGCTGTTTCAGCTGTATTAAATGCAGCTTGCGCAGAGTCATATTTTTGTTGACAAGATGAAACTTTATTCTGCGCTTGAGTTTTGGTTTCATTAGCCTTTTGTAACTCTTCTAAATGAGTATTATATTCATCAGTAGCTTCATCTGAGGCTTTTTTAAGATTATCGGTGTTACCTTTTAATTCTTTTAATTCACCTTTTGCAGTATTAATATCAGGATCAAGTCCTTGCAATTCTACTTTGGCATCGTTAATTGCCGTACTTAACGCAACAGAATCTTGTGCATTAGACATAGCAGAAAGTGCAGCCGAACTGATACTGTTGTTATTGCCGCCTTTTGCCAGCGCATTCATGCCTCCTGTATTGCCACCGGTATTTTGATTAGCTTGAGGTGTACTATCTGCGGATTTTTTACCCAATACGCCTAATTGATTTAGCGCACCAAATACAGTCTGCCCAACTTGTGCGCCCATCATAATTCCTGACATAATATCCATGCCTGTATTACCGCTGGAATAACCTATGCCACCTGTATTGTAGCCATTAGCCATATGCCGCATATTAATACCGGAAAATTGATTTTGGCTCCTTATGGATTGATTATAATTTGCAGCGACTTCTCTCGGATTAAAAATATTTGTTGACCGCTGCGCTTTATGATAACCATTTATGCTGGAGGTTGAAGAATGTCCTATACCTCTTGTAAATATACTTATTTTACTTTGAGCAGAATTCAACCCTCCCGTTGCGGTTTGCTTGGGAGTGCCGGTTTTCTGCGCCGATGTCTTTTTAATCGCGCTATATGAACTTATGTGTCCTTTTGGAATACCTGGCGTACTCATGTTACTGCTCTCTTATTTTTACTCTCTTAAATATATAAACGTTTTTAAATCCATGCTATTTCTGATATTTGCCAATTTGTTACATTTGTTTACAAACTTATTAATGTAATAAATTTAGCACATCATCTATTGACAAAATGTTGTTATTCAAATCTTTATAAGTTCCATTATTTTGTTTTGTATATGAATTACCGGCAATTTCAAGTTTTTTGCAATCAAGCGAAATGATTTTACCTCGAACACTCTGCATATATTCTTCAAAATCTTTTTGTGAGCATTCTTTTTTGCCTATCATATAAGCTGTTTCGCCATTATCATTTGTTATACTACGGATTTCGACTTTATCAACAACCATAATTGGTTTAGAATTTAGCAATGATACTGTATTATCTTGTTTTTCTTCAACCGGTTGCATTGTATTAAGATTTTCAAACACATTGATTTCAGGAGTTTTTTCTTGTTCAACTTCCGGAACAACAGATGCAAAACTCATTGTATCAAATACATCAGGTTGTTTTTGTTTAGGTTCAACAGTATTGCTGTTTAATACAATTTCCAAATCTGAAGGTGTTTCAATTTTTTGTTCATGTTTAATCGGTTTAACAGATTCAATAGGTTTGGCTTTTTCAACTTTTGCAACTTTATCGTAAGCAGATTTCTTTTCCGCTTTTTTCGGTTTCTCAATAATTTCTGTTGTAATATTCGGAACGGTGTACTCAATTGAAACCGCAACTTTTGCGACTTCCGGCGTAAGCCATTGTGGCATTACAGGAGTTCCCGCACGACCTTCTCTAAATTCAACGGATTTTTCGACAACAGGAAGTGCTTCCTGCGCATATTGCAGCGTTGGATTTATAATCTCGTGCATTTGTGACTTTTTAAAATCGTCCAAACTACTCTTCACTTTTGATAATCCGGGGGTATTTTCCCGTTTGTTTGTTTCTTGCATAATATTCTCTCATGTATATAAACGTATTTTGTGAATAAAATATTCAAAACTTATAAAATGAGTTACATTTATTAACATTCACGAAAAATATTAAACTGACGGTAAACCACAGCAGATGACTTCTTTGGGATTTTGCAATAGATTTTTAAGTTAAATTAACAAAAATATTGTAAATTTTTCAATAAATGTCATAACACCTTCAAAATAATAATTACAGCTATTGTTAAAAAAAATATTGTAAAGAGTTTGGCATGCTTAAGATAAAACATATGCTTTTTTTAAAAATTTATTCTATGATGGATATACAAATCTTGGGAATGGGGATTTGGGAAGTTTACAGAAACAAAAAGGATTAAGTTTCTATTTACTCCGCAATTAATCCATCCAAAGACGGATTAAATCCATATTAAAAACGTTTACAATATGGATAGAACTTTTATTTTGGAGGTTTTGGAAGTGTTAGAACATGGTTACATACAAATCTACACAGGAGATGGCAAAGGAAAAACAACAGCATCATTAGGTCTTGCTTTGAGAGCTTTGGGACACGGTTGGAAAGTGCTTATTATCCAATTTACAAAAGGTGATAGCGCAACCTCTTACGGAGAAATTGTTTCATCATCAAAATTTTTACCAAATCTTGATGTTGTTCAATTCGGGATGGATAGAGTTTGTTATTCACATAACGTTTGTATGGATGATTACAAAGAAGCTAAAAAAGGTTGGGAATTTGCTAAAAAAGCAATTAATTCAGGTGAATACCAATTAATTATTCTTGACGAAATCAATATTTGTACTGCAATGAATATGATTAAAGTTTCTGACGTAAAAGAAGCATTGCTTAATAAACCTGAAAATCTTGAAATAGTTTTAACAGGACGTTATGCACATCCTGAATTGAAAGCTATGGCACATTTGGTGACAGAAATGAAACCTATTAAACATTACTTTGATATGGGTGTTATGGCAAGACAAGGGATTGAGTATTAAAAACTTAATGTAAATCCTTTTTGTTTCAGTAAAATGAAATACCGGACGTTCTTAATGGGGAGGTCCGTTTTTATTATTCACTTAACAGATATTTTTCAAGACCGTCGGCAATTGCTTTTGCACAACGTTTTTGGAAATGCGGATTAATTAACATCACATTATCTTCCGGATTTATAAGATATGCAACTTCAATCAGAATGCTTAGAGCATTTGTATTTCTTACAAGAGCAAGGCTGCCTTGGTGTAAGTTATCGTTTTTCGTTTTTAATTGTTCGTTCATTGTGACAAGAATATTTGCAGCTAAAAGTTTTGCTTGATTGTAGTAGTAATAAATGCTTGTTCCTTGATATTTTAACGGGTTTGCTGTATCCGGTAACGCATTACCATGAATACTTAATAAAAACATTGCATCATTATTATTCGCAATATCAACTCGTTCTCTTAATCCTACATAAACATCCTCTTTACGTGTCATAATAACATTTGCACCACGTGATTTAAGCTCATGTTCAAGATATTTAGCAATAGCAAGTGTAATATCTTTTTCTTTGTCACCGCAACAACCTATTGCTCCAAATTCTTTTCCTCCGTGTCCGGCATCAACTGCAATTGTAATATTTTTTAGCGGATGTTTTCTGTTGATGTTAGGGAATTTCCTCACCTTAAAAATAAAATCATTACCGTCATAATTCCCGCTATAACCCGCAATCTTTTTGGTCCTAACTGCTTCTGAATACGGAAATTCAAAAACATATGTATTATCTTCGCAATCTTTAACATTATAAAATTTTAAATAAAAAGTTTCACCTTCAATTATTTCAAAAGGAGTTTTCTTATTCAGATGAAAAATAAATGTAAAAGATTCTTTACTGTCAATGTAGTCATAACCGGAAACAACAGCAGGAGAATTCAAGTATCCTTCAAAAGCTTTTACATTTGTTTTAGCAATCCAACCTTTTTTATTTTCTCCCAATACGACACGGTAAAACCCGCTTTTTTCGCCATCAACGACAAGCGGGATATCTGTTTGTAAATGCGCCATTCTGTTAATTCCAAAATCTACAGGCGTTTCTCGTAAAGGCGCATTATCAACTGAGGTTATAAATTCTTTTAAAGTCGTGTATTCAATAAATTGCGGAGAATTATATTTAGCGTTGTCACCGGAAGATTTTTGCGGTCTTGTAATTACAAAATTTAGTACCTCATCGCCGGAACGAAGAACAAAATTGTTTACTCCTTCATTCAATGAAATTACATGTGCAAATCCGCCTGACGTATGGACATTTACCGGTTCATCATTGATTGTTAAAGTTTTATTTGCGTCAGCTGAGCCAATAAAAAATGATGACGGTGCATTTATTACAACAGACGATTTTTTAGGATATACAACATCAAGTGCCCAAACTACTTGTATGTTTAATATTAAAACAAGTAAAAGAAAAATAACTTTCATAAATAAATAATAGCGTAAATTTAAAAAAATTGTAATTTTATTTAATATTTATCACTTTTACATGTCCTTATGATAAAATTTATATAGTGAGGGGAATATGCGCAGACACGCTGAAAACGAAAAAGAAAAAAGACAGAGAAACTTTGATAAAATACTTGGACTTTTGCAAGTGTTTTTCATTTTTTTTGCTACATCACTTGCAATTTATCTGTTTGTAATCCAGATAATTGATGTAGGCAAATATCGGGTTAAAGCCAGAAATCAACGTATCAGCAGAAGTTTTGTTATGCGTGGGGATATTTATGACAGAAACGGAATAAAACTTGCAACCGATAAAGTGTATTCTGATGTTTATGCACACCCTGCCAACTATGATTCTACACCGGAAGAACTTGCCAAAAAGCTTTCCCCTATTTTAAATATGCCATATGGACAACTTTTAACGTTACTTAAAAAGCCGGGACCTGTTATTACTATTAAAAAAGATATTGATAAAGCCACCGCAAAAGAAATTGCCAAACTACATTTACGTGAAATAAGTATGGGCAAAAAGAATACTCGTACTTATCCACAAGGAAATCTGGCTGCACATGTTTTGGGATATTACAACTTTGATGCTGATATTGCAAACGGTGTTGAATATACAGCAAAAGACAAACTCGAACACGTTGAGCACGCAGTAAGATATCAACGAACTCGTGACGGTAAAATCATTTATGATTTTACAACTGACCCTGTTGCAACAACAACAAATCCTAAAGGTCAAAATATAACTTTAACAATAGATGCTGCAATTCAACACGTATGTGAAAAAGAATTGCAAAAAATGATTACGGAAAAAGAAGCTCTTCGTGGTACCGTAATTGTAATGAACCCTAAAAACGGTGAAATTCTGGCATATGCAGTATATCCGACTTATGACCCCAATAATTACAAAAATGCAAGTGAACTTCAAATAAAAAATTGGTCACTAACAGACGTATTCCCTCCGGGGTCAACATTTAAAACTATCACAGTTGCAAGTGCTATGGAATTGGGTAAAATAAATGAACATACACAAATTCTTGATACCGGTAAAACATCTATAGGTAAATGGCAAATTAAAAACTATGACTATAACGTACACCCTTATCCGGGGATGATTTCCCTTGAATATTTATTTGAACACTCAAGCAATATCGGTTCAATAAATGTAGCTAAAACAATGTCTTCTAAAGAATTTTATGATATGTTGAAAAAATTCGGATTTGGACAAAAGTCGGGCATTGACCTTCCGGGGGAATCTTCAGGGTTGTTACCGGCATGGCACAAATGGGATCAGGGTATTCACGCAACAATGGCTTACGGTTACGGAACATCAGTGTCTGCAATGCAAATGGTTACGGCTGTTTCAGCTCTCGCTAATAATGGTGTAAGAGTTACTCCACATATTATTAAATACCCGCAAGAAGAATATGACCAAAAAATTCATTATACTCAGGTTGTTTCTCCTGAAACGGCAAAAACAATAACAAAGCTTTTGGCAGCCGCAGTAAATAATGGGCGTTCAGCTATTAAAATGGATAAATATAATGTCGCTGCAAAAACCGGTACGTCTAACAAACCAAAAGAAGGCGGTTCAGGATATACCGGACTTTCTTATACTTCTACAATCGGTTATTTGCCGGCTTCAGACCCTCAAATATTGATATATGTAATGATTGACAGTGCTAGAGTTGGTGCAATTTGGGGAAATACGGTTGCAGGTCCGGTTTTCCACGAAGTAGCCGAACAAACAGCCAGAATTTTAAACCTAAAACCTGACAAAATCCAAACTAAGGAGAATAAAGAATGAAACTTGAAGAATTAATAGAATATCTGGATTACAAAGATTTAGTAAACTTCAAAAGCGTTGAAGTAAGCGGTATTTCATACAATTCAAAAACGACTAAAAAAGGTGATATTTTTATTTGTTTAGTCGGTGAACATACAGATGGTCACGAATACGCTCAAATGGCAATTGACAATGGTGCGGTAGCTCTATTGGTCGAAAAACCGTTAAATATAAAAATTCCACAAGTTGTTGTTATCAATACCAGACATAAAATTGCTGATATTGCTGACCGTTTTTATTCAAGACCTTCACTTGGATTGAATTTAATAGGAATTACCGGTACTAACGGCAAAACAACAGTAACTCATTTAATTCAAAAGATTTTCGAACAAAACGAACAAAAATGTGCGTTAATCGGTACGTTAGGGTATAAATTATCATCAAGCAGTGAATACCGTGATGCAAAACACACAACTCCGCAAGCACCTGAACTGCAAGCAACTTTACGTATGATTAAAGATGTTGAAAAAATAGACAATGTTGTAATGGAAGTAAGTTCTCACGCTCTTGAACAAAATCGTGTAGGCGGATGTCGTTTTGACGGTGCTGTTTTGACAAATTTAACACAAGATCATCTTGATTATCATATAACAATGGAAAATTATTTTGAAGCAAAAGCTATTTTATTCAAAAATCTTCAAGTTCCGCAAGAAGACGGTATTGCCCCTTTTGCAGTTATAAATCTTGATGACAAATATGGTGAAAGATTTATGCAGACCGTGCCGGAAGGTATTAGAAAATACACTTACGGTGTTAAAAATACTGCCGATGTAATGGCAAAAAATATTGAATTTTCACTTAATGGTGCAGAGTTTATTTTAACGGTAAAAGATAACGAATATAAAGTAAGCCTTCACATGAATGGTATGTTCAGTGTTTATAATGTATTGGCAGCAATTACAACAGCTATTGCTCAAGGAATAGATGTAAAAGTTGCTCTGAAAGCTCTTGAAAATGTAAAAGGTGTTGCCGGAAGATTTGAAGTTGTTGCAAAAAAACCATTGGTAATAGTGGATTATGCACATACTCCTGACGGATTGGAAAATGTTTTAAATTCCGCAAGAGAAATTACTCCCAAAGATGGTAATTTAATCTGTTTATTCGGTTGCGGTGGTGACAGAGATGCTACAAAACGTCCGAAAATGGGTGCAATTGCCGAAAAAATCGCAGATAAAATCGTTATAACATCTGACAATCCACGTAGTGAAGACCCGCAACAGATTATAACGGATATAATTGCCGGTTTAAAATCGGTTAACCCAGAGAAAGTTGTTGTCGAACCTGATAGGGGACGTGCAATAGAACTTTTAAAAACTATTTCAGGTAATAATGACGTAATTATCATTGCCGGAAAAGGGCACGAAGATTATCAAATTCTTAAAGACAGAACTATTCACTTTGATGACCGTGAAGAAGCTCGAAAAGTTTTTGATGGTACTGCCGTATAATTTTAATGTGAATTAAAATTACAATGCGTATAAATACATATTTGCATGTATTCCATTTTGTAAAAAAACATATTATAATATTTACATAAAAACATGTTTATTATTAAAATATGGTATAAAGGAAACGATATTGTTAAATAATTACGAAAATTTTGATAATTCCGAAACATCGGCAAGAAAATCCTCATTAATTCAGGAAAGAGTTAGTCTTGTTTCAACTCATATGTACAAGCAGTTTTTGGATTATCAACATGCTACAGTAAATACTAACGAAATTTTTGTTAGAATGATTGACAATCTCCAAGCTGTTGCAGAAACTTTAAAACAAGCATTTTCATCAAGAGGAATAACCGCACAAAATATTTTTGTTGATACGGATGCGCAAAAATCTGTCGCTGTAATTAATATATTATGGCATAAAATAAGTTTTACAACTCGTTGTAATTATCAGCCGCAAGCTTTATACAGAGAAAACGGTGAACATCTTTTTTCCGGTCGTATTATGGCTGTAAAAGGTAATTACAATGAAATTATGCAAGGAACCAAAAATCACGAAGAAGAAATGGGCAGACTTCTGGAAAATGAAGTTGCATCGCTATTTATTCCTGCAGAAAAAAATCAAAATTCTATTTTAAAAATAAAACATTTATCAAACAGAGAGTTTTACCTGAACCAACTTGATGCCCCGAGAGAGTTTGTACTAAAAGTAATTGAAACTATTTGCGGTGGTGGTTTCTATCACGAAGAAGGTGCCAGAAAACAATTTAATATTTGACATTCTCTGAAAAATAACTAATAATACTATATAAGGGATTGTAGGTATGCGTTTAATAGAAAAACTAAAAGAACTTGAAAATAAATACATGTTTATAAGATGGGCAACCGGCGGAGAATATGGCAAACTTGTTTATGCCGGAGATGATTTCATTGAATTTGACATTATCGATGTCGAAACAATGGAGTACAGCGAAACTGTGTTAATCCAAAGTGCATTAATTTTAGAAATTGGAATTGGCGGTGCAGACGTAGCACGAATTTTAGCAGAAGTGTCTTCAAAAATATCTTTGGAATAAATTACCTGAATTCCAATATTGCAAACTTTAAAATGGTATGTTATAATAGTATTGCCTTGGATGGGTGTTAATTTTGTTCCTACATTTTACTAAAAGGGAGAGTTGACTCCGTCTGGCATTGCAGTAAACCCGCCGATTAATAATCGCCAGCGGGAAACGGATTTGCCGGGGCGCTCACCCACCTGCGAGACCAGCAGGTAACAAAATCGCGCTCATTCAAGGCTTTTATTCTTAGTTTCAAAGCACATTTAGCAACTATTGCAAGTTAATGAAAAATATGTTAAAATTCGGGTATGAAAAATGGAATTTATACTGTAATTTTATCTGATAATTCTACACGTGATATTTTAAGTGCTTATGTAAAAGAACAGACTGATTTTATTGTATCTGATAATTTTACAAATTATGATAAAATTATTGCGGATTTGTCAGCAGCGGAATACCCGTTTTTGATTGTTGATTTAACGAAAGATTGTGATAACAGAGTTGAGTTTATATTAAGGGTTTGCAACGAAATTCCAAATTGCAAGGTTATGGTAATGTCGGATGAACCTTCCGTTGACTTAATAGTTAAGGTTATGCGAGCAGGTGCTAAAGAATTTTTACCTTTACCTGTAATTAAAAGTGAATTATTAGATTTACTTTCAAATATTAAAAATTCTTTTTTTGAACCAAAAGAAAAAAAATCAAAGTGTAAAATTATTTCAGTATTTTCAAATAAAGGCGGAATTGGGAAAACGTCAGTTGCAGCGAATTTAGCAGTAGAACTTGCGCAAATTACAAAAGAAAAAACAGCACTAATAGATTTAAATTTTCAAGCCGGAGATATTACGACTTTTATGGATTTAAAACCGTCTTTCAATATTTCGTATGTACTTGAAAATCTTGATAAAATTAATGATGAGTTTTTGTTTTCTACATTTGAAAACTATAAGGATTTAAGTTTGTATATTCTTGCAGATCCTCCTTTTTTCAAGCATTCTGTAAATATATCACCAAAGCAAATTTTTAAATTTTTCAATATTTTAAAAGAAAGTTTTTCGTATATTATAATTGATGCCGGAGCAGGATTTGATGCAGATAATGTTGCAGTATTATCCGAATCGGATATGATTATGCTTGTTACGGTTGCAAATCTTCCTGCGTTACGAAATTCGCAACGTTGTTTGGAGTTGTTTGACAAGCTGGGACTTGAACAATCTAAAATAAAAGTGCTGTTAAATCGTTTCATGGAAAATGATGAAGTGGGACTTTTTGATGTTGAAAAAGTTTTAAATCGTAAAATTTACTGGAAAATACCAAATAATTATTTTACAATGATGTCAGCTATAAATAAAGGTATTCCTGTGAGTATTATAAATCCTGATTCAAATGTAGCTAAAAGCTATAGAGATTTAGCAATGTATATAACAAATAATATTTATAAAAATAAACTTGTTAAAAAATATAGTGATATTTTACAATAGGAGGTTGTATGGGATTAAGCGACAGATTTAAAGATGAAGAAAAGAAAAAAACTCCGACTAAAAAAGTTGTAAAAAAATCAGTTTATCCATCCCATGTTCAAGCTGATGTCGAAATGCTGGAAGACATTGAATGCATGGTTCTAAATAAAATTGCTTATACACCTGTTTGGTTTGAGTTTTCAGATGATGAACAAAAAAAACTTATCCGAAATTATCTAAATGCACGACTTGCATTACCTGAAAATGCAGCATTGATTTTAACGGAAGATGAAAAAGATGCATTTGTAACTAAAATATTAGCTTCCGTATAACTGGATATTAATCATGATTTATAATAAACTGTAATTATGGAATATAAAGAGTTTAAAATAAATTCTAAATATAAACCGGCCGGTGATCAACCTAAAGCAATAGCTGCCCTTGTAAATGGGCTTAATAACGGCTATGATGCGCAAACTTTATTGGGTATTACCGGTTCCGGTAAAACTTTTACTATTGCAAATGTTATAGAAAAAGTTCAAAAACCTACTCTGATTATCGCTCATAACAAAACACTTGCGGCACAATTATACAATGAATTTAGAGAACTTTTTCCTGATAATGCAGTTGAATATTTTATAAGTTATTATGACTATTATCAACCGGAAGCTTATATTCCGAGAACAGATACATATATAGAAAAAACAGCTTCAATAAATGAAGAAATTGACCGTTTGAGGCACAATGCAACACGTTGTCTTTATGAACGAAATGATGTTATTATTGTAGCTTCCGTAAGTTGTATTTATGGTTTGGGTTTGCCGGAAAACTATTTCAAGGGTTCTGTCGAATTAAAAATAGGTGATGCTGTTGATAGAGATGATTTGTTGCGACATCTCGTTAATGTTCAATATAAGCGTAATGATTTGGTGTTGGAACGTTCTACTTTCCGTGCTAGGGGTGATATTGTTGAAATTATGCCGGCATATGAAAAAATTGTTACCCGCATTTACTTTTTTGGTGATGAAATCGAAAAAATAATAAGAATAGATAATGTTTCCGGTGAAATTATTGAAACTCCGGAAAGTGTTGTTATTTATCCTGCTGTACACTATTTATCTTATGATGAAAATGTTGATGAAACTCTTGATTTGATACGTGTGGAATTAAGACAACGATTAAATGAACTCAATGCTGAAAACAAAATTGTTGAGGCTCAGCGACTTGAACAGCGTGTAAAATATGACTTGGAAATGATTAAAGAAATGGGTTACTGTTCAGGAATTGAAAACTATTCCAGAATTATTGAACGTCGTCCGGCAGGCTCTCCACCTGCGACTTTACTTGATTATTTTAGCGGAGATTTTTTAACAGTTATTGACGAATCTCATGTAACCTTACCTCAATTAAAAGGAATGAGTCATGGAGATGCAGCACGAAAAGATGTTTTAATTGATTACGGGTTCAGACTCCCGTGTGCAAAAGATAATCGTCCTTTGACTTCAAAAGAATTTTTTAAAAAAGTTGGGCAGAAAATATATATTTCAGCCACACCGGCAGAATTTGAACGAACAACATCAGATAATATTGTAGAACAAATTATTCGTCCTACCGGATTACTTGACCCCAAAATTTCTGTACGGCCGATTGATACGCAAATTAATGATTTAAAAGCAGAAATAAAAAAACGTGCAGAAAAAGATGAAAGAGTTTTAATTACGACATTAACAAAAAAAATGGCAGAAGATTTGACCGATTTCTTTATTCAAGAAGGAATAAGGGTACGATATCTTCACAGTGAAATTCAATCTCTGGAACGTGTTGAGATTTTGCGTGATTTACGATTGGGTGAATTTGATGTCCTTGTTGGCGTAAACCTTTTACGTGAAGGACTTGATATTCCTGAAGTTTCCCTTGTTGCTATTATGGATGCGGACAAAGAAGGATTTTTGCGTTCGGATACAAGTCTTATTCAAACTATCGGACGTGCAGCACGTAACGCTTGCGGTGAAGTTATTATGTATGCAGACAAAATTACGGATTCAATGAAAACAGCTATAGTGGAAACTGCTCGTCGTCGTGAAATCCAAATGGCTCATAATAAAAAATATGGAATTATACCACAAACCATTAAAAAACCTGTTGAGAATAATCTTTTGTCATTAGTTGCGAGTTATCGTGATTTTGAAGATATTGTTGCTGAAGAAATGGTTGATCTTGGTATTGAAACAAAAGACCTACCAAAACTTATCGCAAAACTTGAAAAAGATATGCATAAAGCAGCTAAAATTCTTGATTTTGAACGTGCTGCAGAAATCCGAGATAAACTCAAAAAACTTCGTGAAATGCTTTAGTTATTTTCATCTCTTGCGATAATTTCATAATCAATTTGAGCTAAGTAATTTCCTGTGATTACTATATTTTGAACTAATGCAATACAACATATAAATACAAACAATGCACAATTTATTTCCCAGAAAATTGTGAATAGATATGCTACTGCACCGAGTATTAACCCGTTTAATAATATTAATTGCGGGATGAAAAATATAATAGCAACAAGAATGTCAATACAAGTATCTGAAATTAATTTTAAATTGTATGCATCTTTAACTTTTTGAGTTTTTGCAAATATAATAAGAGAACTTATAACAATTGCTCCAATAATAAGCCATACAATAATTGTATAAACTAACTGAACATTAGGAACCGGAATAGGTATTTGAATTCCTGTTAAAATTTTTCCGACAAATAGTCCGATACCTAGCATAGGCGCAACAGAAATCACTGTTTTTAAAATTGTATAACCAAATGTGAATATATTAAACGTCGGTAAAACATGGTTATTGCCATTCCTTACGTTATGGATACATTCAACTAACAGTCCAAGTAGTATTATAGCTGTTAAAAAGCCTACAAAACAAAACATTCCCATATTGCCCTTTGTAAAAAGTTCATACGAAATAAATACAGGAATTGCAAACAATAAATACTTAATAAATGCTTTATCATCGGTTATTGATTCTTCAAGTGCGTCTTTAATCGATGCCATACTACCTCCTAATAGCTCCTTATATTTATTATAACATATTATTTTAAAAAAACAACCTTATCAAATACTATTTAAATCATTTGCGTAAATTCATTGATAGTACTTCAAAAAACACGGTAATTTATGATATAATTCTGATATGAATCATTTGGGAACTATAAAGCTGCATACAGACAGATTAATCCTGCGACCTTTTAAAATGGAGGATGCAGTGATGATGTTTTCTAATTGGGCAAATGATGATGACGTTACCAGATATGTGCCTTGGAATTCTCATGGTTCAATTGAAGTAACAAAAGAAATCTTGATAGAATGGACAAATGGTTATAAAAAGCCAAATTATTATGAATGGTGCATTGAATACAACGGTGAAGCCATCGGTAATATTGATGTTATAGAGATAGACGAAAAATTAAAAAGTGGGAAGATTGGTTACTGTATCAGTAAAAAATATTGGCACAAGGGAATAACATCTGAAGCCCTTTTATGTATGAAAAATTTTCTTATTAATGAAGTCGGTTTTGAACATCTTTGGGCGTGTCATCATATTGAAAACCCAAATTCAGGATTGGTACTTGCAAAATGCGGTTTTCATTATGTCTGTGAGGCAGATGATTGTGAAAAATATATGAATATGGGTTCAAAAGTAGTAATTTATGAATATTAAACAGAATTTTTTAAGAAGCTCCTGTTTTCAGTTCAATTTAGTGTTTAATCTATTTTCCAACTGTTTAAATATTCTTTTTGAGCAGGTGTAAGTGTATCTATTTCAATACCCATTGATTGAAGCTTAATTTCTGCAATTTTTACATCAACTTCGTGAGGCAGGGTATATAATTTGTTTTCTAATTTACCGTGATTTTTCACTATAAACTCCATACCCAAAGCCTGATTTGCAAAACTCATATCCATAACACATGCGGGATGCCCTTCTGCTGCTACAAGATTTACAATCCTTCCTTCTGCCAATACATAAACTGATTTTCCGTTATCAAGCACGTATTCTTCCAAAGAAGGTCTGATTTTTTTGATTTCAACCGTGTGAGATTTTAAGCCTGCAATATTAATTTCAAGGTCAAAGTGTCCTGAATTAGCTATAAAGGCGCCATTTTTCATTGCTAAAATATGTTGAATATCGATAACATGCTTGTCACCTGTAACTGTTAAGAAAATGTCACCTTCTAATGCAGCTTTTGCAATAGGCATAACTCTATATCCTTCCATTGAAGCTTCAAGAGCTTTTAGTGGGTCAACCTCACAGACAATTACATTTGCACCGAGGGCTTTTGCTCTCAAGGCGACCCCTTTTCCGCACCAACCATATCCGGATACAACGACGGTTTTACCAGCAATAAGGATATTTGCAGCTCTTAAAATTCCATCGAAGGAACTTTGTCCGGTACCATAACGATTATCATACAAGTGTTTTGTTAAACTTGTATTAACTCCGATAGCAGGGAAACCAAGAGTTTTTAGAGATTCCATTGCTTGAAGTCTTAGAATACCGGTAGTGGTTTCTTCTGTTGAGCCAATAATTTTGCTGATTAAGTCAGGTCTTTCGATATGTAATAAGGAAACAATATCACAACCATCATCAATAATAATGTCAGGATTATGTTCCAATGCTTGACGGAGATGTTTTTTGTATGTTTCAACAGATTCACCTGCATAACCTAAAACAGGAATATTCCAGTATTTAACAAGGGCTGCTGCAACATCATCCTGGGTAGATAGCGGGTTACATGTAACTAATACAGTATCAGCTCCTCCGGCTTGCATTACTATGCAAAGAGCTGCCGCTTCTTTTGTTACGTGAATACAAGCTGATAATTTTAATCCCTTGAACGGTTGTTCTTTAATAAATCTTTCTCTTATTGATTTTAATACCGGCATATCTTTGAATGCCCAGTTTATTTGTTTTTTGCCTTGTTCTGCTAAATTAATATCTTTTATATCAAACTTAACTTTTGTCATTACTTTTATTTTCTCCATCGTTATCTGAACAATAATTATAATAAAAAAAATAATTATTTCTAGCAATTTGTTTGCATTGTAAAATTTTCTTATTATTTTAAAAACATGAATGGAAGGTTTGAGTATTTTGAACAGGTGTTTGACAATTTTATTTTAAATATTTATGTTAAAATATAACTATGGAAAATAAAAATAAATTATTATATATTTTATTTGAATGTAAATAGACACTCGGTTTGATTATTTTTGACAGATAGTTTGATTATTTTCGGCACTACAAAGTAATTTTGTATTAAATTTTAAACAAATTTATATGTTTAAAGTAGAAAAAATGTAATACCGACACGATAACTCCATCGAAATAATGTAACTTTTTCAAAAAACTCCATCGAATATATGATTTTAAAATGTTAAGAAATGTTAAAATAAAGGGAGATTATGAAAAGATATACGATAAATAAACTTATTGAATGGAAAAACAATCCAAATAAAAAGCCTTTGATTATAAGAGGGGCAAGGCAGGTTGGTAAAACTTGGCTAATGAAGGAATTTGGAAAAACTCAATACAAAAAAACTATTTATATAAATTTTGAGTTAGAAGATTTAATGCGAGAGCATTTTTCTAAAGATTTGAATACGAAGAGGATTATTGAGGGGTTGGAGTTGGAACATTCCAAAATTGATCCTAAAAATACATTAATTATACTTGATGAAATTCAAGAATGTCCAAAAGTTTTAACCGCTTTAAAGTATTTTTACGAAAACAATCCCGAATATCAGATTGTGGCAGCAGGCAGTTTGCTTGGCGTTGCGCTTCATGAACAAGTTTCATTTCCTGTCGGGAAAGTTGATTTTATTGATTTGTACCCGTTATCTTTCTTTGAATTTTTAGAAGCTAACGGAGAAGAAAAATTTGTAGAATTACTAAAAAATCCAAATAATGAAAATATTAAAACTTTTAAACCAAAATATGTTGAATGGTTAAAAAAATATTATTACATCGGCGGAATGCCTGAAGTTGTAAATGATTTTATCAGTAATAATGATTTTCAAAAGGTAAGAAAAATTCAAGAAAATATTTTAGATGCTTATACAAGAGATTTTTCAAAACGTATTTCTTCAACAGGAAAATTAAAAATTGATTTACTTTGGGAATCAATTCCGAATCAATTAACGCAAGAAAGTAAGAAATTTGTTTATAAGAAAATAAAATCAGGAGCAAGAGCCGATGAATTTGAAGAGGCATTATCTTGGCTTATTAACTGCGGACTTGTTTATAAAGTAAACAGAATTTCAAAACCGGCTTTGCCAATTAGAGCGTATGAAGATACTAAAGCCTTTAAATTATTTATTTTAGATGTCGGGTTACTTTGTGCGTTAAGTAAATTACCGGCAAGAACTTTGATTGACGGAGATAAAATTTTTACGAAATTTAACGGTACATTAGCGGAACAATATGTATTGCAACAGCTAAAAACTCTTGAAGATATGGAAATTGCTTATTGGATAAGCAAATCAGGAAATGCTGAAATTGATTTTATAATTCAAAACAATGGATATGTTATTCCTGTTGAAGTTAAAGCAAATACTAATTTACAAGCAAAATCACTTAAAGTTTATAGAGAAAAATTTGAACCTGAAATAAGCATAAGAACAAGCCTTGCAGATTTTGAGATAAATAACGGACTTTATAATATTCCGCTGTTTATGGCAGGAAAGATTGATGAAATTTTGAAGGAATAACGATGAATAGACACGATATAATTGAAAGAATTGGGAGTAATTATCTTACCACTAATATAGAAGCAGGAGAATATAGTTATGTTGT
>CAYUIW010000010.1:0-33470 GCA_964444905.1 uncultured Muribaculaceae bacterium | reverse complement strand
ACAATAACACCGTTATCCGGTGTCGAAAAACAATAAATGAGGCGAAAATAGAGGATGAAACAGTCTAAAACCCAGACTACAAGCGGGTTTACCCCCCCTTAAATCGGCATAACACGGTCATATCAAGGCTTTCCACCCTGTTTAATCCATATTCACTCGTGTGCATAAACTTCCTCATACACTAATTCTACCACATCATCCCAACTTTTTCAAGATTTTGAAGGTAATTAACTATATAAAAAACGAGAACACCGATATCGGTGTTCTCGTCAGGCAAACGAACTAAACTACTGGGTTGTGTACTTCACCCCTTGAAGGGGTTCAGGATTATTCGGGCTGTGGCAAAAGTGTGATTTTGCCACACTTACGTGCTGGGGCACTACGTGCCACGGCGCCTCCCTCTCATAAAACGATACTTAATCGTTTTATTCGGCAGAGTCGAAAATCCTGCTATTCATTACAACCGAATGCAATAGTAACGTGTTCTCTTGGATTAACGGCAGATATTTTATATCCGCGAGGGTCAACAAGGTAAGCAAATTCGTCGCCTGTTGTTTGGAATAAGCCCATTGTGCCGGATAATGCAGTTCTTGTTATGTCAACAGGGGCTTTAACTGTTTCCCATAGACCGTCACCGAGGTTACGAGCAGCGGCACCAAATTTTCCTTGGAATGCGTGTCCTAACATATAACCTGCATCATTTGATACGTTTTCTACAGCGTTACCAAGATTTGAAACAACGCCACCGGCTGTTCTGCCTACTACACCAACTAATGAACCTGCCCATGTAAACGGCATTTCTACAAGTCGTGCAACAGGGTTTACATTTTTAGATTTATTAATTTGTGCACTAAGGATTTGTTTTGGTAATTTAGTTTTGCAATCACCATTTTTAATATCTGTGAATGCGAGTTTTAAAGCACCTTTATCACATCCTGAAGGTCTTACAACTTCAACAACTTGACCGGTAACGGTAGAACCGCAAGGATAATTTATGCCGTTAATTGTAACGTCTTCAAGAGTATTGGCTCTAAAGTATTGTCCTACGTGTGAAGATTTTGCAGTTAATTGGTCAATCATTTCCAATCTCAAAGTTGGGATTTTTACAATTTCTTCTTCTTGAACAAATGCGTTTTTATCAATCGGACAAGCCGGACAAATTTCATTTGCTGTTTTTGGGTTAGTATCGTAGCCGAGTGCTACACGTACAGTTTGAAGCATTGAGGCAACATCAGCACGTGATGCATCTTTATTCGGCATAATCATGTTAGGATTAGGTGAATCTTTCAATGCACCGTTTTGGAGAGATTTAGCAACCGGAATTCTTGCCCAACCCGGAACAGATGCACCATCAGTGTATTTACTCAATATTTCATCTGCTTTGCATTGGTCAATGTCGCAAGTCATACCTTTTGCGATTGATGATAAAGCTTCTGCACGAGTTACAGGATTGCGAGGTTTGAATTGTCCGTTCGGATATCCTTTTAGCAAGTTTTCATCAACAGCTTTTGCGATTGCAGCATTAGCCCAGTTACCTCGTGGAACATCCGTAAATAAACCTTCACGTTCTAAACCGCAAGCATCAAGATTAAAACCTTTAACTAACATGGTTGCAAATTCTGCACGTGAAATATTTCTGTTAGGTTTAAATTGTCCGTCAGGATAACCTACGACAACATCGTTCATCGCAAGCTTGTCAATGTCACACGCTGCCCAATGGCTGTTTGGAACATCAGGGAACATACATGCACCTGAAAATCCTGCTGCTGCGCCCGTTGTTTGATTTGCGTACGGTTTTAAATCAAAAGGGACGAGTGACTTTTTTATTGCTTCAAGAGAATTTTCGGATTGAAAATCTATCGGACAATTATTCCCATCCATTGTAGCTTCGTTTCTGTTAACAAAACTTCCGTTATTAATCGTCGGTAGTTCATTTAGACACGGCATTTGCGCAGCAGCACCGGTAATTGCACTGTCTGTTGCAACCGTAACACCATTAATTCGTGAAGACATTGCCGGTGCCGAACATCCGTGCATAGCTGTTTCTGTTGATAGAATAGCATTTGCAGGTTCTCCGACATAGTTATTAGAACCGTAAATAGCTTGCGGATAACCGTAAACCTGTTTCATTTGTGCTTTGTCAGGTTTTCCTGTTTGCGGACATAATGCACATGCAGGAACTGCCGGAGCGTCACAACTGATATCGTCCGGACAATCACAATCTGATTTAATCTTTTCGCATGGGGCACATGGTACAGGTTCTGCTTTTTTGCATCCGCAATCAGGTAATGCTTTTTTACATGTGTTGCATTTTGGTGCAGGTTTTTCACACGGACATGCACCACCTGTTACAACAGGCATTGTTTCTTCAATCGGACAAGCCGGACCGGTTACTGTCGGTAACGGCTCTGCACACGGGCAAGCCGCCATTGCTTGATTCAAGGAACACGTTGCTATTCCAACGGCAATTGCAGCTGCCACAGTAAGTTTTTTAATAGTCATTTTTACCTCCTTGTGTTTGCGGGTTTTTACTTGAAAAACCCCAAAAGTTAAAAAACAAACTTATACCAAATTATGTACTTTATTCAACGTCAGAAACATTGCCAAAAGCGGTTATTCACTCGGGCTATTTGATATAGAGGTAAAATAACTTGAAGTTATTAGTAAATAGTCAGAAAAAAACGAGGCAAATGCCTCGTCAACTTTTAGAATTTTTTTAACTTAGCATATGCGGCATCCATAGCTTTTTTGCCCATTTTGCCAAAATCTATTGTGTACATCATGCTTTCGCCAACAGTCATTACGTCTGTTATATGTCCAACCCCAAGTTTTTCGTGAAAAACTCTTTCTCCAACATTAAAAATATATTCAATGGTTGTATCTTCACGTTGACGTTCTTTTTCTTGCTCTTCAAGCATCTTAGCTTGATTTTCACGTTTTCGTTCTTCAACCATTCGCTTAATTGCATTATCTTTAAAAAATTCTTTTGTTTTTTCTTCATCTCGTTGTTTGTTTGCCTGAGATTTTACAAGAATAGTTCTTGATGGTGTTCGATTCTGTTGCTGTATTTGATTACGTTTTTGCGGAGCAACAAAGCCTTTTCCAAATCCTGTTGTTGGTTTTACATAACCGTAACTGTCAGTTTGTGCTGTAGAATAGTTTCTGCCGGAATTACCGGTTTTTGCGTAAGATACGGCATCACGGAATGTTGAAGAACTTTGGCTTCTGCCTTCAAATGTTGACATTGAAAGCAATTTTCGAGGAATTTCTTCGATAAATCTTGACGGATTATAGTATTTGTATTCACCCCACATTTGTCTGCGTTTTGCCGAAATCAAATAAAGTTTTTCTTCAGCACGAGTAACTCCGACATACATCAATCTGCGTTCTTCTTCAATTTCTGATGGCGAATGGAATGTTCTTTGGTGCGGAAAAACACCTTCGTCCATACCGCCTAAAAATACAACCGGAAATTCCAATCCTTTTGCGGAGTGCAAAGTCATCAACGTAACATTGTTAGCAATATTATCCATGCCGTCAACATCAGAAACAAGTGATACTTGTTGTAAAAATTCACCAAGAGCGTTATCAATTTCTTCAGGTTCAAATTCTTCTGCAACGTTAACCAATTCCTGTAAATTCTCAATATCTGCATCAGCTTCTGGTGTGTTTTGCAGTTGTAATTCAGCTAAATAACCGGTTTTTTCAATTACAAGTGTTACAAATTCACGCAAATTATGCGTTTTAACAGCATCTTTAAATTTTAAAATAAGCGTGGCAAAATCTTGTAGCTTACTGCGTGTTTTTGGGGCAATTTCACTTGCTTCATCAAGTCGTTTTATTGCTTCAAACAAGCTGATATCTTCACTATCTGCAAATGTTTGAAGATTTTTAATCGTTGTATCACCAATTGCACGTTTTGGGACATTTATAATACGTTTCAAACTTTGTGAATCATCTGTATTATAAATTAACCTCAAATATGCAATAATATCTTTAATTTCTTTTCTGTCGTAAAATTTTAGTCCGCCATAAATTCTATATGGTATTCCTGCAGCCATACAAGCTTCTTCCAGTGCACGGGATTGTGAATTTGTTCTGTATAAAATTGCATAACGGTTATAATCACCGCCACTATTTTGCTTAATTTTACTCACAATGAAATTTGCTTCATCAGCTTCATCTTGCGCTTCATAATAATCTACAAGTTCACCGTCGCCTTTTTGCGAATACAAGAATTTTTCAACACGTTCTTCATTGTTTTCAATAATCGCATTTGCAACATTCAAAATATTTGCGGTTGAACGATAATTTTGCTCAAGTTTAATAAGTTTTGCATTTCTAAAATCTTTTTGAAAATTCATTATAATCGTATAATCCGCACCACGCCAGCTGTATATTGATTGGTCAACATCACCTACTACACAAAGAGAACGTTCTTGCGGAATTTCTGTTTGCATATTTGTGTAAAGCATGTTTACAATTCTATACTGTGCAAGGTTTGTATCTTGGTACTCATCAACCAAAATATGTTTGAATTTCCCGTAATAAAACTCTCGAACTTGAGGATTTTGTTCAAGTAATTTTACTGTCAATAAAAGCATATCATCAAAATCTATTGCATTATTGTTGTTTAGGATGTTTTCATACTCTTCAAATACGGACGCTATTTTTTGCGATTTAAAATCTCTTGCAAAAGTCGAGAATGTATAAGCATCCTGCATTTTGTTTTTAGCATTGGAAATTACCGCTTTAACAAGTTTTGGTTGATAAATCTTATCATCCAGATTAAGTTTTTTTATAGCTTGTTTGATTACTGCTACCGAATCTGTTTCGTCATAGATTGTAAAATTCTTATCAAGCTTTTTGCCTGATTGGAAACTGTAATTTTCAATATTTTCACGCAAAATTCTTCCGCAAATTCCGTGGAATGTTCCGACCCACATGTATTTTACGGTATCTTCACCTAATATACTGCCCAAACGTTCTTTCATCTCTTTTGCAGCTTTGTTGGTAAATGTAACGGCAAGAATTTCTCTAGCCCTCGCATGATTATTCTTAATTAAATATGCAATACGTGTAGTTAAAACTTTTGTCTTTCCTGAACCCGCTCCGGCAAGTATAAGCAACGGTCCTGCAACCGTTTGAACAGCTTCTCGCTGTTCGTTATTAAGATTTTCTAATATATTTTCCACAAACCTATTCCCAAATTTTTAATTTTATGATATAATACATTATAATTGAAAAAATATTATTTGCAAAAAAAGGCAGGGAAAATGACAGAAATTAAAATTTTAATGAGCTCAAAAGATGACAACAAAGAAAAACAAGGTTCAATAGTCGTACCTATTGATGATGACATGGATATTGTTAAGTCCGGCTCCCCAAATACTGTTGATGAACTTGCTATGGAATTGGCTACTATCAAACAATCTGCAAAAAGAATTGCTATTATAGGTAGCCGCAATTTGCCGATAACTCATCAGCAAATGATTGAAACTCTTGCAACAGCACTTGTTATGCAAGGTAATACAATAATTACATCAGGAGGCTCTTCTGGTACTAACGCTGCTGCTATTCGTGGAGCAATGAAAGCAAATCCTGATAAATTAAAAGTCATTTTACCGCAAACTATCGGGCAACAACCTTCTGATGTTCAAGACCAACTTATCGGTGTTCCAAATATAGTTGAACATTCTGATAGAGCTATGATGACATTGGCTGATGCATCTCGTGTTTGTAACAGAGAAATTATTGACGATTGTAATCAATTAATTTGTTTCTTATCACATACAAGTAAAACTCTTCACAATGCGGTTCAATATGCTGAAGAAGGACACAAAGTTATTACTGTATTCTATTTAGATTAGGTGTTGAATGCTAAAAAAATTAACAGGTAAAAATCCGCGTGACTATGAGTATGCGGCACGTTATATTATGGACAATGCTGACGAAAAACTTTTTGCTGAGTTGGTCGAAAAAGATAGCTTTTTGTTTGATTTTGTTAAGCAGAATGTCGCAGAAAGACTCCTTAAAGCTGTTGATGATACAAATTGGCAGTCGGTTATTTCATTTCTAAAGTATTATTCACCATCATATGAAGAGTTTATAGTTTCAACACTTGCAAAGTATGCGGATGAAGATTTAACCGATAAGATGCTTGAGTTGTTTGCTACCGGTACCTATGATGAAAAAGCTTATGCAGCAAAATTCTTTTCATATATTCAAGATCCGCTTGCTATAGATTTGTTAAAACAAAATTGTTATACTGATAATGAATTTTTGAACACAAATTGTGCAATGACACTTTCTGCATTGAATGAAGAAAGCTCTTATGCATTCGCACTTGAAAAACTTAATTCAAAAGATGATTTTGATAAACTTTCTGCTGTAAAATTTTTGACAGCATATGGCAAAAAGGAAGCATTACCGCATATTATTAATGCTATGAAATTTTCTGCGCTTGCTGAAAATATTGCAGGTGAAATCCCTTATTTAGACAGTATTTTTAATATTCTTGATGATAATTTTGAAAACGGATTACTTGTTCTAAACTATATAATAAACGGCTTGGGCGAAATATTAAGCCTACCACAAGTATTTGATTTTGAATTGTTTGAAGTTTTTGAATATATAGAAACTAAATTTGAAGATAGCCGTGCGGCTTTGGTATTATTGAATGCTCGTGAAAAATTTGAAACTCTTACCGAAAATGATGAATATCTTTTTGATGAGGACAAAAATACCAAAAACGAAATTTATGATATTAAAAAATTACTTGCGAATACAGATAAAAAAGTCCTGCTTGCAAAAATCAATAACGAATTGCGTGAAGATAGTCAGTTTGTGTTTACAGCACTTGATTTTGCGACTGATTTGAGTGCAATAAGGGAACTTTTGAAGTGTAATAACCAAACAGTTATATTAAAAACAGCTGAAGTCTTAAAATCATTGAATAATCTTGATGACACCGCAAAAACAGTTGCTTTATTAAAAGTTACAGACGAAAATATTAAAAATATAATACGTGCATTATAGTAATTATTAGATTATTCAATTTATTTTCCAATAATCATAAATGATTTTAAAAGACGTCCGCCACCGTCACCGACTGTAGAAATAACTTCAATACTGTCTTTGTAATTCATAGATGTTGAACTTCCGCCATCAAATGCCATTGCTCGGTCAAATCCGAGTTGTTTACAAAGTTTTTGAACTTCATACAAATCCATTGGATTTTCATCAGTGATTATCAAAATATGAGCATCATTATCTTTTGTTGCTATAATTGTTCTTGCAACCTTATGTAAAACTGATGCCGATTCTCTTATAATATTACCTTCTGCATCTTTGACTATAAAAAACTCTTCCTCTAATCTCAACTGAGGTAAAATCATCGGTCCGCCTTGAGCAGATGTTATTATTGTACAGCCAAAATCGACTTCGCTTTTGTGCGGTGCTATTTGATAAGAAAATTTATTGTCGCATTCTACAATTCTAAACTCTGTACGGTTAAGAATTTTATCTAAATTTCTGTTTAAAATAGGGTTTTGAAGTAAACTTTCATTCATAATCGGATCAACGGCTGTATTGCGGTCTGTAACGATATATGAAATAGTTTTTTCATTACTTGGATCAAAATAACCTGCATTAACTGTCAGGACAGACTTTGACTTTTTGTGTGCTTCACGATTTGAAATTAAATTGTCACTGGCTACAAATTTTATTTTCTTTTTAATTTTTTCACCACTTAAAACAATATGATAAATTCCATTATTATACTCTATGTCAATAGGTTTTGCTTCAACTATATTGACTGATAAGAGTAAAACAAAGAGTAATAACAGTTTTTTCATTAGATATCCTTTGATTTATAAAATGCAACAATCGCAGCTAAAAATGCAAGAGGCGGGAATGATGCCGTAATTATCGGTGGCAATACACCTTTTTCAGCGAGCAAATCGAAAAATGGCAATGTTATGTAATATAAAAATATACATCCTATTGCAATTGTAAACCCAACAAGCCTTTGTTCACGAGGCTTGCTAAATCCCAGAATACATCCCATTATAGCAAGCAAAACACAAACGAACGGATGGAAAAATCTTTGCAAATATTTATTTAGCATATATCTGTATTCTTCATCCATACCTTCAGCTTTCAAAAGTTTTATATAGTTTCGTAAGTCATGATTGTTTATTTCACGTTCTTTTTTTGTTGAATAAGCCATTAGAGTATAAGCATTTTTTGCTGATACGGCATCCAGAACAGGCATTTCTTTAAATTTTCCGATGTCCGTAAATATCCCATCACCAGAAATCTTATACTGAACAATATCTTTTAAAAGCCACTTGTCATTGAGAATTTCACCGGTTTTTGCATAATAAATATTTGATAATTGGTGAACATCCGAATAAACTTCACTTGAAAAATCCAAAACAATTACATTAAACAACTGTTTAATACGTGATTTAGAAACAATAACAGCATATTTGGGATGACCGCTATCATCCTTTTGCGTATAAATAAATTGTGTTTGTTGCGCATATCCGTGAATTTTATCGATTTTATATGCAGCATACGGAATTAATTTATCACCGGTATAAAAGCACAAATAAGTTACAATTACACTCAAAACAACAACAGGAGCAATAATTCTTGCAAATGACAACCCTACAGCTCTAAATATTGTAAGTTCAGAATCTTTACTCAACTTATCAAAAGTGAACAAGGTTCCAAGTAATAACCCTACAGGAAAAGCTTTTCCAAGAATTTTAGGTAATTCATAGAAAATCATCAAAACCGCAGTTTTTATGCCATATTGACCTTCAAGAGTTCTTTTGATTGTATTTAAAAGCATTTCAGGTGCAATCCAAACAATTGTAAATAACAATATGGCTGCACAAGTTGCAAAAAGAACTTGCTTAAAAATATATTTATCATAAATTGTTATTTTCGGAAACTTCATTATAATGCAAAGTCCTTTCCTAAATAAAATTCTTTTGCAACCGGATCAACAGCGACATCAGTACTTTTACCTTGAATTTTAATTTTTCCGTCGAAAATAACATATGCACGGTCAGTAATTGAAAGAGTTGCTTTAGGGTTGTGGTCAGTAATAAGTACACCCAAACCTTTGTCTTCTGAAATTTTTCTTATGTTATCTTTAATTTCACCGATAGCAATTGGGTCAATTCCGGCAAACGGTTCATCCAATAACATAAAATCAGGACTTGCGGCTAATGCTCTCGCAATTTCAACTCTTCGTCTTTCACCGCCAGAAAGAGAAACGGCAGCATATGAACGCAATTTTAAAATACCAAACTCTGACAGAAGTTCTTCTAACTTACGTTTTTTCTCATCTTCGGTTAGTTTTTCGTTCATTTGTAAAACGAGTTTAATATTGTCTTCAACACTCAGCTTTCTAAAGATAGAAGCTTCTTGCGGAAGATATCCAAGACCGGCTTTTGCTCGAATATTCATGGGCCAAGCTGAAATATCTTGTCCGTCAAGATAAATATGTCCCGTGTTAGGTTTTACAAGTCCTACAACCATATAAAATGTTGTAGTTTTACCGGCACCGTTTGGTCCTAAAAGACAAACGACTTCGCCTTTATTCACTTCAAAGGAAACATCATTTACAACACTTCTGTCTCCATATATTTTTATAAGATTTTTAGCTTCAATCTTCATTTTCATATCCCCTTATATTTTATATATTACTTTAAAAATGAATTTTATGCAAAACATTGTTCTAATTCTACAATAAATGTTGCACCCTTGCCTATTTCGCTTTCTACGGAAATTTTACCGTTATGTAATTTTACAAGTTCTTTTGTTATTGTTAAACCCAATCCGTTAGAGTCTTTATGAGAACCAAGTTGTGCGAATTTTTCAAAAATCTTATTATGATATTTTTTGTCAATTCCTATGCCATTATCTTTTATTGTGATTTGTGAATTATTGATTGTTACTTCAATTAGACCATTTTCAGGAGTATATTTTATAGCATTATTTAAAAGATTAAATAATATTTGTTGAATTTTTTGATAATCTGCTTTAATTATAGTATTTGTGATATATTTTTTATTAATTTTAATATTTTTTTTCTGGGCTAAAGGTTTTACAATATTACAAGCTTCATCCGTTGCTTGAGTCAGTTGAAACTCCGTTAAATTAAGCCGCATGGATTTTGCTTCCAGTTTTGCCATATCAAGTATGTCATTTATCATTCCTAGAAGATGCAGACCTGCGATTCTTATATCATTAATATATTCAAGTTGTTTTTCGTTTAACTCACCAAAAATTTTCTCAGCAAGAAGTTCTGACGAACTAATTATTGAATTGAGCGGAGTTCGTAATTCGTGAGAAAAATTCGCAAAAAAATCGTTTTTAATTTTTTCGGATTTATAAGCTTCTTTATTTTCCACAATACCCTCTTGAAGAGCTTTTACTTGCATTTTTATAATTTTTGATATTTCAATATCTTTTATTAAATTCGCAATTATAGAAGCACAAGTGTTAAAGATAATAATTTCATTATTATCAAATTTATTATCACGAGAAATTATTAAAGTTCCAAAAGTTGCATTTTGTATTTTTAATTCAGTTTCAAGTTTAAACTCGTGCAAAGCCGGCATATACGAGTATTCCAAACGCTTTGGATTGAGAAAATAAATATATCCGCTCTCAAATGGAATTATATCTTTCAGAACTTCAAAAATTTCATCAGGAGTTTCCTGAATATTTATTTTAAAAAAATTATTAATTTTTTCAATATTTTCTATCACAATACTTTATCCGAATAACCAATATATTTTAGATTTCTAAAATATCCTTCATAATCCAAACCGTAACCTACAACAAATTTGTCATCAACTTCAAAACCATAGAAATCAGGTTCAATATCAGTTTTTCTGGTAATTTTTTTATCAAGTAGTGAACAAAATTTTGTAGATTTGGTTGTAAAATTGTTATTTATGAAGTCCATTAAAAATCTTGCTGTTAATCCGGTATCAACAATATCTTCAATAATGAGAACATTTTTTCCGTTTAAGTCCGGTAATGCAATATCTACAGCATGAACTTTACCGGATGTGGTAGTTCCTGAACCATAGCTCGAAAGTCTTATAAATTCCATTTTTAACGGCATATTAAGTTCTTTTACAAGGTCAACCGCAAACATAACTGCACCTTTTAATACGCATACGGCAATTACTTCTTCTCCGTTATAGAATTTATTCATTTCTTTTGCAAGTTCTTTTATTCTGTTTTGAATTTGTTCTTCGCTGAATAAAACTTTTAATTCGTGTCCTTTTATTTCCATTTCTCACCTCTTATTTAATTTTATCACATGTGTTGGTTTAGTCACAACTTTCATTTTGTCGTTTATTCCATATCCGGGAACCCAAAGAATTTCATTATCTTTACATAAAAATAACATGTTGTCTTTTTCATGTTTAGGTATTTTCTTTTCGGTAAGATACTTTTTAAGTTTCTGTTTACCGTTCATACCCAACGGTTTTATTATATCACCGTTATTACGTGTGCGTAATTCAAAATCTATTTCATTAATTTCTATAAAAGCCGTATATTCACTATCTTTTGGAAATCTGTCAGGGATGTCATTTGTTTTTTGTATAATAAAAACTTGATTGTCACAGTTGTATTCACCTTCATCTGTTATCTTTACAGATAAATTTAGCTTTGGTTTTATATTTATAAATTTAATTTTTTTTGTGTTTACGAAAAGTTGTTTTTTAGCGTTTAGCGTAAAAGTTTTTCCTGATTTTGATGAAGAAGTTTCTTTTATGAATTTAATACAATCTTCAATTCTTTTTCTGTCATAGTCAATTTTTTTTATTCTGAAAAAATTGTGTACAACTTCACCTTGCAAAGCCGCAGAGAGCTTCAAAAAATCACTAGTACTATATTTTTCAAGTGAACATATTTGAGAATTAATAATTTCGTTTGCATTTTGTGCAGATTTTGCAAGTTGATTTAAATTTTTTATAAAATCCGGCGAGATTTCTTTTATTTTTGGGAAAATTTCGTGTCGGATTTTGTTTCGCATATACTTGGTATCAAAATTTGAACTATCATTATTTGGTGTTAAGCTATTATTAAAACAGTATTGCTCAATATCTCTTCTATAAATAGATAAAAGCGGACGGTAATATATATCACGATTTTCCTGTATTCCTTCAAGTCCAGTTATTCCTGTTCCTTTTAGCAATCTATAAAAAATAGTTTCTGCATTATCGTCTGCATTATGAGCCGTTAAAATCACATTTGAATTATATTTTTGGGCGCATTGTTCAAAAAATGCATACCGTGCTTCTCTTGCTGCGGTTTCTGTATGTGGAATATTTTTGGATAATTTCTCAGAATAAAATACCACATCATTACAAAAATTCTTGCAATTAAGTTCTTCATTATCACTTTCAGAGCCACGCCAATTATGATTTAAATGAATTGCAACAAGATTGAATTGATATTTTTTTGAAATTTTTCGCATTATATTTAGCAGACACATAGAATCATATCCGCCTGAAAATGCAACAAGAATATTGTTTTCAGGATATAGAAGATTGTATTTTTTTAAAAATAATTCAACATGAGCTTCAATCATGCGTGTTTTTTAATACCTTCTTTAATTTCTACCGCATCAACTCCAAGTTGTTCTAAAGCTCTCATTGCCAGTGATGTCGGTTCTGTTGTTATTGCTAGCAACATATGACCTGATTCAATGCGTTCTTTATTTTCATTTTTGGCAAATTCCCAAGCTTTTTCAAGAACACGTTTTGCACGTTTTGTAAATACAATTTCCTTGTCATAGTACTCATTTCCAAAACCTATGAGTTTTTCAACCACATTACGTGCATCTTTAATGTTAATTTCAAGCTCTGAAAGTACAATTGCACCAACACCTGTTGCTTCGCCAATTATTCCCAATAAAAACATTTCTGTTCCGACAACAGTTCTGCCAAGCCTGCGAGCTTCTTGTTTCGCAAGTCTTAAGATTGTTAATGTTTCCGGCATTTGTTTTTCGATAGGTTTAATAATGCTATGTGCCAAATCATCATCAGAAATTTTTAATTCCTTGAAAATATCATACGCAACGCCTTTTTTGGTTTTTAAAAGTCCCAGAACTATATGTTCGGGCAAAACAACAGAAGAACCGAGTTCTTTTGCGGTTTGTAAAGCCAAACTCATTGTTCTGAAAGCATTCGGAGTGAAGATTATTTGTCTGCCTTCATATTCTGATTGCCGAGATTGTACAGCAGAAAGTTTTTCTTCAAAATTTTCTGCTGTAATACCATTTTGTGCCATTATTTTTGATAAATCGGAGTTTTTATCTTCTAATATAGAAGAAATAATTTGTTCCGTACCAAGAATTTCATAATTTGAGGCAGATAGTTTTGATACTGCACGTTCAAAAACTTTAGAAGATTCTTTGCTGTCAAAAACAGAGTCTGTTTCTTTTGAAAGATTAACTTCCGGTTCTTTTGTATCATCAATTTCCGGATGATAAAGACGCTTAGTCTTTTTTTGAACCAACTTTTCCAACAAGTTTTTGGATTTTACAATATCAAACCCCATTGCTTCAAGAATTTTTGCATTGTTAGAGTGTTTGTCAGTAATTACGGAAAGAAACAGGTGTTCATACAAAACTGTAGAATTGCCGGAACGAGAGGCTAAATCAAGTGCATGTCGTAAAATCACTTTTAATGCGTCACTGAAAGCTCTTGTCGGAGCATCAATATCAACTTTTGTGATATGCATATTTTTTAAAAGTTTAATTTCAAGAGTTTCAAATTCAATATTGTATGATTTAAAAATCTTTAATGATATTCCTTTAGCTTCTTTTACAAGCGCAAGGAGCATGTGTTCAGGCATTACACACACAGAACAATGCTGTTTTGCGATATTTTGAGCTTCAGTTACTACATTAATTGCTTTTTCCGTAAATTTTTCAAACAAGTTATTCTTCCTCTACATCCATGCTTTCTACATATTGTGCGACTTTTTCAAATTCTTCATCATCATCAATAGATTCAAAAAGATAGTCTTCGCCGTCTTTCGTCAATCTCATTAGTACGACTTCATTTTCATCGTCATCTTCTTCCGGTTCAGCCGGGAATAGAAGTGCATACTCCTGTTCATCAACTTCTACTATATCATATAATTCGAAATTGATAACATTTCCTTCATCATCTACTGTTTCAATTAATTGTTTTTCTTCGTTTTCCATTTTTCTAACCTTTCTGTCTTGCAAGATATTGTTCCAGTATAATACAAGCACTTTCAATATCAACCAGACCTTTATCTTTTCTGTAATCTATTTTTTTATTTCTTAAATTTTGTTCCGCTTCGTCAGATGTAAGTCGTTCATCTTCAAAAATTATTTCATAACCGTTGATTTTGTTGGCAAAATCCTGACAATCTTGTGCTTGAGAACCTTTTGTATTATCCATGTTCAACGGTAATCCTGCAACAATTTTTTTTACATTGTTTTCTTTTGCTATTTTGAGAATTTGTTCAATAGCTTTGTATTCAGGTTGACGTGGAATATAAGAATGTCCGTTTGCCAATATTAAAAGGTAATCACTTAATGCAATTCCTATTCTTTTTGTTCCGATATCAAGAGCCATTATTTTGTACATACCCATTGCTCCTCTATTCGGTTTATGATTTCATCAAGTTCAGCAAGAGTGTATCTGCCATTATTTAGAGCTGTGTTAAATTTTAAATTAACATAATACTCATAGATACTCTTTTTCAAAATTGTTTTAAAAAATTCCTGTTTTAACTCATCATTACAATAAAGACTGTAAAGTTGCTCAGCATCGTCTTTTTCATTATTTTGAAGTTTTAAAAATGCGACAGATAAAAGTCGGTTTGTCCAAATTTCTTTTTCTTCCTGATAAAATATTTTGTTAATTTCAGCAGAAATTGTTTCATCAGTTATATTGTCACAAGTTGTTAAGGCTTCAAATTCATCACTGTAACCTGCGTTTAAAAACCACTTGTCTGAAAAATCCATATCAAAAATATTATTAATATGTACTGTTGCCTGTCCCGATAAATTATCCGTAAGAATTTCTTTGTAGGTGCGGTTGTCACCTTCAATATCATTTAAAATATTTTTCCAGCAAATATATTCATATGGCAAGAGCCAATTATTTGCATTTTGTTTTGAAATTTTTTCAGCATTTAACAGTATTGTTTTTAAGGCTTGCGGAGTAAGATTAATTTCTTTTTCATTTTTATAGAAACGTTCAATGATTTTGTCGCATTCAAATTGTGATATTTCATAAAATCCGAAACAATCTCTTATGCCATGATAATCATCTACAACTACAGCCATAAATCTTACTTTGTTTTGTGGTGTAATTCGTGTAAAAATTAAAGCTTGATTTCCATGCCCGTCAGGATATGTTGCACATACTCTGTATGGTTTTGATTCAGACAAGATTTGTCTGTAAAATTCGTGGGAATTATCTTCTCTTATACCTGCAAGTTTCAAAATGGAAATATTTTTTTTAACAAGAGGTTTTATATCTTCATTTACAAATTCCAAAGCCGAATTTAGAGCGTGAAAAGCCAATTGAGATTTAGATTCACCTAAAAGATTTAATGCTGTTTTACCTGTTTCACTGTCGGGTTGTGATAAAAATACCGGAATAAGTATATTTGCCAATGCATCGTTTGTATAATCATCACCAAGAGAATTAATTAAAGTAATTTTATCATTCGGACTGATTGAAGTTAAAAAGTCCAAAAAATCTATCTGAATTTCAGGATTTATTATTGCATTATCAAGAAGTTTTCGGGTATCAGCATCCAATATTTCATTATCAAGAATTTCATCACCCGTATCAATAGTCCAATCTGTTTGTAATCCACGCAAAAAGTTGACAGCAACAATTTTTACGTTATTTGCAACCATGTTGTTTTTGAGAAGTTCCCAAAGTCGTTTTGTGAGTTCCTCTTTTTCTGCATAGCGTTCCAACAAAAAGCAAACAGAAGTTCCGTCATCCGTTTTAAGATTATAAAATTCTTTATACAAAATTTTAACAATAGTTTTTTTGTCTGATTGAGCATCCAAAAGCTGAACCATATTTAGATAATCATTGTCATCAATACTTTTTGTAATAAGTGACGCAATTACAGCTTTAATTTCGAATGGATTTAGTTGTTTTGATACATCAAATACCATTATTTTTTAGCTTTCCCCCAAAAGGCATCCAAAATTTGTTGAGCTTCAGCAGAAGGCATTCTGTCATTAAGGATAAGGTATTGTACTGCAATCATGGCACATTCCGAACAAATGTTAACCCCCGGTCCTTGAACCATTTTTAAAACTTGAGTATTAGGTCTTCCGCAAAAACTGCAATAAACTAATTCTTTTTCTTCGTGTTCATCATGTTGCGTATCTTTTTTTGCTCCTAATTTTACAACTTTGGACATAACATATTCTCCTTCTGCTCTAATTGTAACTTAAATTAATAAAATTTGCCATATTTTTATTCTTCGCTTATAATTACTTTACACACAATAAAGAGGGGATTTAAATGAAAAAGGCACTTCTATTGCTAAGTATATTATTTGTATCAGTAATTTCAACTGCCTGTATTAATAATTTTGCAGTTCAAGAATTAAATTCTAAGGCAAAAGCTTACCTTGAAGAAGGTGATTACAATGCCGCAATTGAACGTTTGAAATCAAGCATTGACCTTGACGATACAATTTTTGAAACGCATTATAATCTTGCTGTAGCTTATACACAAGCAGAAGATTATGCTAATGCTATGGAGGCATATAAAAGAGCATTGGAACTAAATTCAGAAGTTGCAGATGTTTACTATTCTTTAGCTGTAACGGAAGGTAATTTGGCGGTTGATTTAAAGAGCGGTGCTGTTAGAATTAGCGAAGACGGAAGTCTTTATACTCCTGAAATTGATGAAGATGCTGATGATGAAAAATATTCACCTGATGATGTTGTTGAAAACTATATTAGCGATTTGAATGCTGATGCGGTTAAAAATTATGAAATTTATCTGGAAAAAGCTCCTAATTCAGCGGATAAAGCAGAAGTCCAAAATAAAATAAATGAGCTTAACGGTGCATCTGCTGCTATTGCGGAGGACTAAACGTGATACTGGTTTCACCCAGCGAAATTGCGTTTAATATATTGGGTTTTCCTGTATATTGGTACGGTTTAATAATGGCAACGGCTGTTCTTGTTGGTGTAGTTATTGCGGAAATTATTTCCCAAAAGTATTACCCTGCTATACCAAATGATTTTTTTATTGATAATTCACCAATTATGATAATTTGTGGAATGTTGGGTGCCAGATTTTATTACTGTTTGCTGAATTTATCTTATTACTTTAGTAATCCTTTGCAAATCCTTGATATAAGACAAGGAGGACTTTCCATTCACGGAATGATTATTGTAGGTGTTATAACAATTTATTTTATTGCTAAAAAGAATAAATTAAATCTGCTTTCAATTTTGGATGTACTGGCATGTGCTGTACCTTTGGCACAATGTATCGGACGTTGGGGAAATTTTTTCAATTCGGAAGCGTTTGGTTTCCCGACAAACGGGAATTGGGGAGTTTTTATTCCTTCATTAAACAGACCTGAAATATACAAATCTTATGAGCTTTATCATCCGACTTTTTTGTATGAATCCATATTAAATTTATTCGTGTTTTTTATTTTGTTATTTATCACTAAGAAGAATAAATACTCTGGAGTTGTTTTTTTTAGTTATTTAATACTTTACGCTTTTGTTAGAATTTGTATAGAATACATAAGGATTGACAGCGCATTGGATGTAATGGGTATTCCGATTGCTCAACTGGTATCATTTGTAATGCTCTTAATTGGTGTTCTTGCTTTATTTTTTACACTTAAAAAGCATAATTGATTTTTTTCTTTGTGTTTATCATAATAGTAATATGGATATTAAAAACGAAAAATTTCCCCGAATTTGGCTCAGTTCAGCACATTTTGTAAATGATGTTTATACAGGCTTTTTAAATCCGATTATGCCGTTTATTGCCGCTAAAATTGGGATTTCAATGGCTATTGCAACTATTATTTTGAGCATGTCGCATATATTTTCATCATTATTACAGCCTGTTTTTGGCTTTTTTGCTGATAATATGTATAAACGAGTATTTATATTTTGGGGATTGTTGTTTACATCAATTTTTATCCCGTTGGCACCGGCTTCAACTACCTTATCACATATGATAATTTTTATTATTCTTGGTAGTCTGGGTTCCAGTTTATTCCACCCGCAGGCTTTGGGTATGATGAACAAATTCTCGGCAATTGATACCGCCAAATATATGGGAATTTTTATCGGAATGGGTACTCTCGGATATTCTGTCGGACCACTGATGTCTGCTTATGTCGCACAATTTTGGGGATTATCTAAAATGCCCATAATGTCAATTATGGGGGTCGTTTGGGCATTATTGATGTTCAAGTTTATACCTAAATTATCGGATACTGTTGTTAAGCATCCGCATTATGAACTAAAAAAATCTTTTGTCACTATTCTTTCTAACAGAAAACTTAATATACTAAACGTTATTTCAATGTTAAAATCACTTATAACAACTTCTTGTTTTATTCTTTTGCCTTTTTTGTGGAAAGATATGGGGTACTCTCCATTTTTTATAGGCATGGCATTGTTTATTTTTATATTTGTTGGCGGAATAGGTTCTCTTTTAAGCAGCAAGCTTGAAAAAATTGTTGGTACGGCAGCAGTTTTTTATATTTCAATGATATCAACATTGCCGCTAATGTTTCTATTTGTGTTTACGTATAAAATATTTCCAATTTTTTCATTTATTATTTTCATAATTATGGGGTTTGTGACTATGCTTGCAGTACCAGTTACAATGAACATGGCGCAAAGCATTCTGCCTGAATACAAAAGCATTATTGGCGGATTTATAAACGGATTTTCGTGGGGAATTGTCGCAATGATTATGTCTTTGAACGGCTTTGTCGCTCAAACTTTTGGCATTACAAATGTATTATTGGCTGTGTCATTTATACCGGCAATATTCTCAATATTTGTTAAATTTTTATTTAAACATGAAAATTAAGCAATCACTGAAAATTTGTTTTCAGATAGTTTTGCATGATTGTTTAAATTATTTTTTTCATAAGTTTGCAGACTTGGTTTTCTGCATTTTGAATATTCATTTGAATTATTATTTCTACGGAACGCATCATTACAAGCACTTCCGGATAATAGTTTTCCGATTGATGAAACCAGCATTTCTTAACCCCATAAGTCTTTAGCTTTTTTATTTTATATCAAATATTTTCGATTTTCAATTATTTATATTAAATTTTGTAACAGATTTATGCATTCTTGAAATAAAGATAAAAGTATATACTTTATATATATAAGACAACATTAAACAGAGAGATGTTGAGAGAGAGATTATTTTCCGTTTAAGTAAAGAGAGAACCTACTTCCTATTCCTATTTTCCTAACTAAAGTTTAGCCCCTTTTATAAAGGGGCTTTTTATTATTCGTTTATTTTATGGATTTTAATGAAGTTTGTTCCGCCAACAAGGACATCCGGAACTGAACCGGTAATTATAACGGTATCGTTATCTGTAAAACCAAGTCTTGTTTTTAAAAATTCATCAATACTTCCCAGTGATTGTCTGTCGATTTTACGTTCAACATTTATACTGATAGGTACAACTGAACGATAAAGTTTCAAGCTGCGACATGCTGAAGCATTAGGACAGCATGCCAGAATTGGAACAGACGGACGGCTTTCGGATAAAAACATTGGTGTAAAACCGCTTCCGGTAAGTGCTACAATTGCTTTTATATTAGGCATTTTCTTAAGCATGTCAGAAATTGCCAATCCGATAGCCATTGCTTGCATGTCATTACCTTCTGCCATTTTTTGTGGGAAAGTATTTTTGTGCATAAATTGACTTTCTTCGACATTTTGAGATATTAAAGCCATCATTTTTACGGCTTCGACAGGATATTTGCCGGCAGCTGTTTCACCTGAAAGCATAATCGCATCTGTTCCGTCTAAAATAGCATTAGCAACATCAGAAGCTTCTGCACGGGTAGGAATAGGATTTTCTATCATACTTTCAAGCATTTGTGTTGCGACGATTACTGCTTTACATTTTAAAGTAGCTTTTTCAATAATACTTTTCTGGACAATCGGAACTTTTTCTGTTGAAATTTCTATGCCTAAATCTCCTCGTGCTACCATTATCCCATCCGAAACATCAATAATTTCATCAATATTTTCGACTGCTTGAGGTTTTTCAATTTTTGAAATGATTTTTATGCAACTATTGTGTTTGTTTAAAATATTGCGAAGTTGTTTAACATCTTCAGCATTTCTAACAAAAGAAAGCCCAAGAAAATCAATATTGTTTTCTATTGCAAAAACAACATATTTTTTGTCATCTTCCGTCAAGACATCAATACTGCCTGTAGAACCAGGAATATTTATACCTTTTCTTTGTTTTAATAATCCGTCAGTTAATGCTTTTGCATAGATTACTTCATTTTCTGTTTTAAGAACTTCCAGTTGAATTTTACCATCATCTATAAGAATTTTTTCACCGGAATGTACGTCTTTAGCCATGCCCGCATAATCAACAGGAATTATACCGTTAATCATTTCTTTGGCATGCTTAAACATAAGAACATCATCTTTATTTATCGGAATTGATTCTTTGAGTAGTCCTATTCTTATTTTAGGACCTTGCAAATCCATTAAAACAGGTATGATAGCATTTTCTTCATGCTCAATTTCACGTATATTTTTAAGAGTTTGTTTGTGTATTTCCGGTGTTCCGTGTGATGAGTTTAACCTAAACATCGTAACACCTGCCTGATAAAGTTCTCTTATTGTTTCTTTATCTCTGCTAACGGGGCCAAGTGTGGCAACTATCTTTGTTGTTTTGTTTTCCATATTCACCTCTAATGTATATTATTGTATAGATACTATTTACAATGTTATTCATTTAAGTTATACTACGAATGAAAAAAGTTTACTAGTGGTAAAAAGAGGAAGTGAAAATGAAAAAACTATTAGCTGGATTGATGGCATTTAGCTTGTTAGCATTCAACGCTATTCCGGTTTTTGCTGCAACAGTGTCAATTACTGATGTTAGTAAAAATTACTGGGCTCAAGCTGAAATTGCCGATGTTGTTTCAAACAACATTATGAGTATTGATGCATCAGGTAATTTCTATCCTGAAGACACAGTATCAAGAGTTGAGTTTGTAAAATCTTTATTAAAAGTTTTAGGCAACAGCAATCTTGATGTTAAAGCTGCAAAAGGATTTTCTGATGTAACAAAAGCAGATCCTGATTATTCAGACATTATGCGTTCAGAACAATTAGGACTTGTTTACGGTTATCCAAACGGGACTTTCCAACCGTCAAGAGCTATGTTAAGAGATGAAGCTCAATCTGTTATCAGCCACATTACAAAAGAAGCTGTTACAGATGCCTCAGTTTTAGCTCAATTTGATGATGGTGATCAAGTTCCTGCATGGGCAACTCACGTTTATGCAAAAACTCTTGCATATGGTATTTATGTAAATTATCCTAACGTTAAAGAATTACGTCCGTTAGATGATTTGACAAGAGCTGAAGCTGCAGTTCTTCTTGCAAGACTTAGAGCTAAAATCGGACTTGTAAAACAAGAATACATCGGTAAAGATTTAGAAAAAGTTATCGCTCTTGAAACTTTGACAATGAAGAAAAACGCTCCTAACCACAGCGTTAAAATTACAAATCAACGCAACATTATTGAAGCTGGTAACGTTTTAGGTGTTTCATTTGTTGACAGATTTAAATCAGAAGCTGCTGTTGCAGGTAACACTGTTAACTTCACAAACCCTGAAGACATTTACACAGATCAAGGAACTTTGTTAATTCCGGCAGGTTCAACATTTGTTGGTAAAGTTCTTGATATTGAAGGACCAAAATGGTTCAACAAAAACGCAAGAGCTTACGTTCAATTGACTGAAATTTGTTTCCCTAACGGACAAACAGTTGACTTGAATGCAAAACCATTCTACAAAGATTATGCTTTGAAAGAAGGTCCTTGGATGACAGCTGGTAAAGTTGCATTATACACAGTTGGACTTGGTGCTGTTGGTACCGGTGCTGGTGTTGGTTTTGCGTTTATACCTGATCCTCAAAAAATCGGTACAGGTATTGCAATCGGTGCTCCTGTAGGTGCTGCTGTAGGTTTGATTACAGGCTTGGTAACTCCGGGTCTTAATTACCACGCAAAAGCCGGTGAAGAAATTTATGTAATCATTCTTGATGATGCAAGCATTACTAAGTAGTACTTTTATACTTTTAGGAAAAGACCGAACAATGTTCGGTCTTTTTTTATACTTTTTTACTTCTCCATTAGTTTATTTATTATTATCCATTCGTCTGTAGAAATCTAAACTAATGCGTTTACAATAGAAGTGTGGCTAATATAAGTTAGCAGATAGGAGATATATATGAAAAAAATGATTGCATCATTGGCTTTATTCAGCTTTTTTCTGTTACCTGCACAAGGTGCATTTGCATGGACTTATGACGGTATTGGCAGCTTAAATCCTTTTACAGGTTTTAGAAATTGCAATAAGTGTGAAAAAGTTAAAAAGGACAAATGTCACAGAAAAAAACAAAAATGCGAAACTTATCAAAAGATTGTTCCAAAATGTAACAGATGTACAAAAGCCTACAATGCAGAAGAAACGTGTCCTTGTAAAAGAGCACACTATTAAAAAAACGGAGATTTTAATCTCCGTTTTTTAATAATCAATATTTTTTAAAGCCATAAATATCTTATCAGTAATTTGTTGAATATATTCCTGACTTACAAGTCCGTTGATAACAGCATCTGCTATTTGATAATTAGGTCTGATATATTCTTGAGCAGTTCTATTAACGTCTTGGAATTGCAAATCTGCTGCGGCACCTGTTTTTCCCCTACGAGCTGCACGTTTGTACCAACGGTCTTTAAGAACTTCAAGAGGTGTGAATACATAAACTTTCACATCCATAATATCTCTAACTCCTTCGTTTAGAACGTAAAGTCCTTCCGTAAGGATAATTTTAGCCGGTTCTTTATAATCACCGTCAGGTGAAGAAACACAGGTTACAAAATCATATCTTGGAGAAGTTACAGGATTTCCTGCTTTTAGTTCACACAAATGCTGTTTCATTAAGTCTAAATCTATTGCTTCCGGTGTATCAAAACTGAAACCTGTTTTGAATAGTTCTTCATAACTTCCTGCTTCTTCAAGTTCTTTAGAAGTATCTTTGTAATAATCATCACATCTTATAACAGTGTAAATGCCTGATTTTTTTTCTTTAATACAAGCTTTTATTGTATTATCAACAAAAACAGTTTTACCGGATGCACTTTCACCGGTTATACCTATCAAAAACGAGCGTTTTTTTTCTTGAACCACTTTTCTGGCGATATTAAGTATAAGATTTTCGGATGTCTTTAAAAATAAAGGCTGTTCAGCCTGTTTATCTTCATCTAATATTTTTTTTAGTGATTCTACGATTTGAGATATAACTTCCATGTCACGTCTGCTGGAATAATAGTTGTAATCGGTTAATTGAAAATCTATCATAAACTTCCCCTTATTAATTCTTATTTTACTTTAAAGTTTTTATAATATCCGCTAATGATAAATTTTGTAACAAATTTGTTTAAAAAATTAAAGTTTTAGGAATATGTATCCGTATATAAACATGTGAAGATAGATAGGAGTATTAAAATGTATCAAGAAGAAATTTTTTCAAATGTTATGACAGATGCAAAGAAAGAGAATTTTCCGGTTTTACAAAATGAAATCCAAGGAATGGAAGCGGCTTTAGAAAGATTTTTCACCAAAATTTTTGAAACCTCATCTTGTTTATCGGAACGAGATTTTCATATTTCTTCATTGTAACGTTAAAAAAATCCGGCGAAAGCCGGATTTTTTACTACGCTGCATAACCGGTATTATACATAAACGGATTATACATAAACGGGGTTAAATAATTTTGTGCAAATGGATTAAATGCTAATGTCGGATTAAACATTGTTGTACCTGTGAATGGGTTGTTAACAGGTTGAGATACTTTTCCGGCAAGTACAGAAAGTGCAAATAGCCCGTTGTCATTTGTTTTTTCTGTAGTGCATTGTTGTTTAAAACTTACGGTTTGAACTTTATTATTAGTTTCTGTTGCACATTCGCCATTTAAATTATTTACAACTTTGTTATAACTTTTTATTGTATCATTTGCTATTTTTTCAGATGCAACTTCACCGTTTTGGAGTTTTTCTGTTGCTTTTGTAATAAGCTCAGTTTGTATTTTAGTATCATTTTTTGCTGCTTTGGCAAGTTCTTGAGCTTGTTTTTCTTTGTGAATTTCTCGCTCGTTTTTGCCAACTATAGCTCGTGATGCTTTTCCGAATAACCAACTGCCTAAAAGTCCGCTTGCAACACCAACAACAGTACCAATAGCACCACCAATAGCTGTACCGATAGGACCACCAATGCAAGTCCCGACGGTAGCGCCTATTTTTGCACCGGCTATGGCACCTACTTTTGCACCAACAACGTAACCTGCGGTTTCAGCTGCAACATTTACAGCAGATTTTACAAGCTGTTTAGTCCCTTTTGCAGCACCCAATTCTTTGTATGTCTTATAAACTTCCGGTGTTTCTATTGCCGCTGAAATTACAGCCATGCCTCCTCCACCTTTTACAAGTTTGGAAGCATTTCGTACTACAGCATTTTTACTGAGTGTACCTTGAAGAACTTTATTTTCAAGTGCTCTTGCACCTGTTTTTGTTTTCACGTAAGATGCCGCACGTCCTAATCTTGTAGATGATTTAATAGTTCCGGCTGCTTTGGCATTATTTGTGGCGATTTTAGCTTTTGTCGCCGCTTTTTCAGCTTGTCGAATTTTTGCGGCTTGTCTTTTGCCTGTTAAATTTTTTGCATCTTCAGCAAGTTCTTTTACTTCGCTTGAGTTTGAGTTTAATAATGTATTATATCTATATGTGAAATAATTTTGATTAACTGTATTCAGGAAATTCCCTTTTAAACCTGCTCTTACTTGCGAATTTAAATTGGTTTTACCGAATGTATCATTCCATATGTTTTTATAACCGTTGTGACAAAAATATTTTGGTGCATCCCAAATAAGACCTTTGCCGGCTTTAAATGCCATTGGTGCAGCCATAAAAATACCGCCACCAACCAATATAGTTTGTAATTCTTCTGCACTGTCAGCTCTATTAGCGGCTGCGCCTGTTGCACAACGTGCCAAGTTTAAGTAATCATTGTATGTTAAAATGCTTGTGCTCATTTTATCCCCAAAATAGTTCCCCGTATTTATATAAAATAATTTTTATTTAGAAAATTGCTTTTTTGTTAACAAATGTAAAGCCCGATATTTTATCGGGCTTTTTGATTATGCTTTAACATCCAATTGCGGGGTTGCATTTTTGTATGCGTTATACATAATGTCATCGTTCATTGTATTATTTGAGTTCATCATCTGATACAACATCATTTGCTGTTGCGGAGTCATATTTGCAGTATAAGGATTTGTTGCTACTTGTGCTTGTGCTGCTGCATTAGTTGCTTGATCATAAGCATTTATTGTTTGTGTAACTTTTTCGTCTTGCTGTGCTTGTCTTTCAGAGTAACTTTTACCAACGACTTTGCTTGCTAACCATTCACCGGCTAACCATCCGACTAAGCCTCCTACTAATGGAATAGGTATAATCGCTTGTCCAATTGCAGCACCGGTTAAACCTCCTGCAAGTTTTGCTCCGGCTTTGACGGTTTCAGCTGCACCTGAAACAATACCTTCATTTGCTGTTGCTTTGACAATATTTGGAAGTTCAAATGCTAACATTAACATTGAACCGATTACGGGTAATTTGGTTCCTATACCTTTGAAAAACCCCTTTACGCCGCCCCCAAGTTTTCCTAATGTACTTGTTCCGGCCTTGTAACCATCAACTGTAGCTGTTTTTATACCATTAGGAATTGTTCTAACATCTTGCCAAATTTCTTTGCAACCTTTGCCTTGACTTGCTCTTTCTGCTGCTTTTCCAGCCTTTTTAAAGCTCAGACCAAATCTTTGAAACCAGTTCAAATCAGTAGCTCTTGCCGAAGCTTTCATTGTGCTGGCAAATTGTTTTCCGAAAACTTCGTGTCCATTGCCCAAAATATAATTCGGTGATATTTTAATTGCGCGTCTTCCGATATTAAACGCTCTGGATGCGATTGCTCCTATTGCCATGTTAAACCTACCTTTTCTAAACCTAACCTTACATATATAAAAAAAAATTGTGCTTATAAAATTGCCTTTTTAGAAAATTGTAAGTTAATATTTCTTAATATTATACCGAGGATTTAATAATACTGATTGAATAGGAATTTTGTGATACAATCATTTTGGAGGATTTTATGAGAACAATAACACTTATTAATGGCGACGGAATTGGACCGGAAATTTCTAACTCTGTGGTTAAAATTATAAAAGCAAGCGGATTTGAAGTTAATTGGGATATACAAACGGCAGGTGCTGATGTTATTACTCAAGAGGGAACCCCTCTTCCGGAACGAGTTTTGACATCAATTCAAAAAAATAAAGTTGCATTGAAGGCTCCGGTTACAACACCTATCGGAAAAGGTTTTCGTTCTGTTAATGTTCAGTTGCGTAAAGAACTTGACTTATATGCTAACGTAAGACCTGTTAAAAATCTTCCTAATGTTAAAACACGTTTTGATAATGTTGATATAGTAGTTGTTCGAGAAAACACTGAAGATTTGTATGCCGGTGTTGAAGAACAAATTGATGAAAACACTGCGCACAGTATAAAAATTATAACACGTAGAGCTTCAGAAAGGATTTGCAGATTTGCATTTGATTATGCGGTTAAAAATGGTCGAAAAGAAGTCTGTGTTGTGACAAAAGCAAATATTATGAAACTTTCTGATGGTTTATTTTTAGATACATATAGAAAAGTTGCAGAAGATTATCCGCAAATTGCAAAACGTGAAATCCTTGTTGATAATTTGTGTATGCAACTGGTGCAAGACCCGACAAGATTTGACGTTTTAGTTTTACCTAATTTATATGGTGACATCGTTTCTGATTTAACATCAGGCTTAATTGGCGGGTTGGGTGTTGCTCAAGGTGCCAATATAGGCTTGAATTGTGCTGTTTTTGAACCTGTTCACGGTTCTGCACCTGACATAAAAGGTCAAAATAAAGCAAATCCAACAGCATTACTTTTGTCTGCAATTGAAATGCTCAGATATATAGGTGAAAATGTTTATGCCGAAAAAATTGAGAAAGCATTATTCAAAACGCTTTCTCAAAATATCATGACTGTTGACCTTGGCGGAAGTGCAACTACAACTGAATTTACTGAAGCCATAATTGCAAACTTGAGTTAAGCAACAGTTTCTTGTTTATAACTTTCAGGAATTGGTGCTAAGTTTTCATAATCAGCATTTTCTGAAATAAATTTGCACCATTCATAAATGATTTCATCTTCTGAAAGTTTATACGAAATTGGCTTGCCTATATATACTTCAAATTTTCTGCGAGTAAAAGGTTTCAGTTTTGGATATCCTGAAAACTCTGCAATTGCAACAGGTACAATATCAGCTTTTGCAGTTTTGGCAATTACTGCAAATCCTTTTTTAATTCCATCCAGTTTGCCGTATGGTCTTGTTCCTCCTTGAGGGAAAACTCCGAGTGACCATTTTGTCGTAAATATATCACGAACTGTTTTAAATGTAGCAATTTCAGGTTTTGTACGATTAACCGCAAATGCTCCAAGACGTTTTACAAGCCATTGAAGTTTTTCTCCAGGTGTAAATAATTCTTCTTTTGCCATAAAAGCAATTGTTTTTCTTGTTGCAAACGGAATTATTGGCGGGTCAAAAATAGAAACATGATTTCCTGCATAGATGTATCTTCCGTCATCTTTCGGAACATTTTCTCTGCCATAAACTTTATAGTCGTAAAATATTCGCATAAAATTATCAACGACAACTGTTAAAAAAGTTAGATAAAATAGCGAACGAAACCAATTGTATTCATTAGCAAATCTTCTGTTATAATTTCTTTCTTTCATACTTTACACCTGACTTTCAATATGTTTAAAACCGGTCAATTCTTCAATGGCTTTTACCCATTCAGTTACCATAAAATCCAAATCGTCACTATATGGAATTACTTTGCCTATTTTGACTACAATTCTACCAGTAAAGGGTAATCTTTTTACTTCATTTGTACCTGTAATTCCGACAGGTAAAATTCCGCATTTTGTTAATTTTGCAAGACTTGCAAAACCTTTCGTAATGTTTTTTATTTCTCCAGGTTCACAACGAGTACCTTGCGGAAATAAACCTAAAACCCATTCTGTTTTTTTTATAGCTTTCGCTGTTTTTATTGTTGAAGCTCCTAAATGCTCTCTATTTACAGCAAAAGCACCTAACCAATCAAGCCACCATCTCAAGAATTTTATTTCAAATAATTCTTGTTTCGCCATAAAGCATACCGGTCTTGGTAAAACAGCGCAAACTAATGGCGGATCCAGTGTTGAAAGATGGTTAGCTGCAACAATATAATTGTTATCTTTGGGTATGTTTTCTTTACCTGAAACTTTTAAACGATACACGAGTTTTAATCTAACCATGTAACCTATTTTTGTTACAGCAAACAAAAACCATTTGCGGAAAAAATTAAATTCCGATACCTCTCGTTTACTGTAATTTCTGCGTTCTTTTTTGTTTGTTTTAGTACTCGGCATATTTTAAACCCCACTTATTGATATTATTATACACAAAATTCTCAGTTTAAGCAAATAGACTTTTTAACATTTTTTCTATATAATTAACTTAAGGAGAGTTTTATATGACAAATGAATTAGAAAATGAATTATTTAAAAGTGTTTATGACAAAACACCTGATTATGTAAAAAATGCAAAATTATTAGATTTTTCTAATGATGGAGAGTTTATTTTTGTGTTAAAAAAAGAGCATCTTTTACCTTATGATGAAAAACACAATCCTGAAGGTTTGGGATTAGAAGAATGGTTTAAAAATTACGCAAAAGAAGCGAAAGTTTCTACTGCAGGTATTCGTGGGCCTCAGAATATTTTATATCCGCAAGATACACGTTTTCCGATTAATCTTGTTGGAATTGTTCTTGCAACTTTAGCAAAAGCTCTTGTTGCAAAAGAAAAATATCAGGATAAACAGATTCTAAAAATTGCAGGACGAGAAGTTCGTTATAATTCTGCATTGTTTTTAGACGCTATTGCAAGAATACAAGCTGCAAATGGAATTAAAACTCTTGTGCCGCAAGAAAGAAAAACTATTCCGATTTGGTTAGCATCCTTTTTAGCATTCAAATTGGATTTGTTGGGCGGTGAATATATTACTTCCAGTCACGGAATTTCAGTTAAAAATGCAACAAAAGATTTAAATTCTCAAGGCAGCCAGTATTTACCTGAAGAATCTATGGAATTTGTCAGAAAAATTGAAGAAATTTTTGAAATAACTCGTAAAAACGGTACTTATGAAATTAAGATTGCAGCGCAAGATAACCCGCTTATTGATGAAAAAATTATGTCAAAACTCAATGATGGCGTGGATTTATATGTTGAATATTTGCAATCGGGTGTTGCTCAAAAGTTCAATCTCGATTTGATAAAAAATCTAAAAGATAAGATTGTTATAGAAAATGTTGGAGGTTCTGCATACAGAACACTTAGTAGAGTTTTGGAAAAACTTGATATTTCTGATAAATTTGTATGGTTTAACACTGAAGAAGATCCGTTTTTCCATTCAATAGGTAAATACGACATTACACCTAAAGGAGAAAAAGCGTTTTATGATTACTCTGTTGATGCAACCGTAATCGCTCGCAAACCTGACGGCACAAAGTTTTTCCCTGTAATTGATACATTACACTATGATGAAAAATTAAAAGATATGCCTATTGGAACAGCAGTATTGATTACTGACCCTGACCATGACAGGCTTACAATAACTCAGGTTGAGAGTGTGGAACGTACATCCGCTCTTGAAAAAGCAGGTGTTGATTATATTAAATTATCAGACAGCAGAATTTTGACTGTATTTACTGCAAATCAAGCATTCTTAATGTTAATGGATTTTTGGGCTAAACAGTTGAAATCACAAAATTTGTGGAACAATCATCCAAGATTTATGATAAAGACAACGGCATCTGCGCTTTCTTGGGATGAATGGGCTAAAAATAACGGTGTTGCAGTGATTAATGTTCCTGTTGGATTTAAAGAAATTGCGAACATTATGAAAAAAGTCGAATTAAAACTCAAAAATACTCCTAAAACAGAAGTTAAACTGGATGATGTTTTTGCAAATCAGATTAATCTTGGTGTTAACCCTCGCTTATTATTTGGTGGTGAAGAATCAGGCGGTATGATTATGGGTACTGAAGAATTAATAAAATCGCTCCACGGCAGATTTGCAGTTGCAATGAGAGAAAAAAGTGCAACAGAGGCAATTGTTGTTGCTTCAGCATTGATTGCAAAACTTCAAAATGATGGAGTATCTTTGTCCGAATACCTTGTAAAAGTTTTTGATGAAAATAAAATTATCGGACGATTTGATACTCGTGTTGATATTGCTTATTATAACGAATCAGAACCGGATATTGACAAACTTAAACAGGCTAAAATTGCAGGTGAAGAACTTCGTACCAAAAATGATTTATTCTATCTTTCTCTTGCAATGGGCATAAAAGAAGGTGTTTTATCAATTGATGATGTAAAATCCGTATTGGGTGATGCTTTCAACAAACTCGATTTTTCTAATCTTAAATCTGTTAAATTTGTTGGTGATGGTACTTATTTGGAATTTTCAGACAAATATATTGAAATTAGACCATCAGGTACTGATGCAAAAACAAAAGCTTACGGCGGTGGATTAAATAAGGATGATATTGAAAAATATGCATCGATTCTTGGTAATTATTCAGGGGATAGAACTAATTTACATAAGAAATTTATTCCAACTGAATTTTATGATGACACAAAAGAACGTGCAATGAAATATTACTTAGAATTTGTTGACAAAGATGCAAATAACGAAAAATTCGTAATTCCAGAATATAAATTATAAATGTAAAGCCCACTTTAGTGGGCTTTTTAATTACTTATATTCACTATATTCTTCAGATTCTGCAAGCCATTCGTCTTCCGGAATACTGAAAGCATTGCTCCAAAATTTCTCGATAGCGTATGTTTCACGTTCTTCTTTATGTAATACGTGTACTACAACGTCACCATAATCCAGAAGATTCCAGCGATTTTTTACATCGTTTTCCATGCGAATAGGCGAACGTTCAAAGTGCTTTTTTATCATATCTTTAACTGCGAACATTAACGCTTTGACTTGTGGTGCAGAATCTGCAGAAGCAATTACAAAATAATCCGCAAGAGATGAAACATTTGAAATGTTTAAAATAGTTATATCTTTTGCTATTTTATCATCTAAAATTCTTGCTACTACACAAGCAAATTTTCTTGAAGTTACATCTGTCATTATTCTATAATATCCACTCTACGTTTGTGCCTACCACCTTCAAACCCTGTTTTAAGCCAAATATCAACGATGTCTAAAGCGAGGTGTTCACCGATTACACGTTCACCTATACACAGCACATTTGCGTTGTTGTGAGCTCTCGAAACTCTTGCTGAATATGTGTCACCACAAAGTGCTGCACGAATGCCACGAGTTTTATTTGCGACAATTGACATGCCAATACCTGTACCGCAAACAAGAATACCTCTGTCAGCCTGACCTGAAATAACAAGTTCGGTTACATTGCGTGCAATGTCAGGATAGTCGCATGCTTCCGGTGTATGCGTGCCAACATCCGTAAATTCTATATTTCTGGCTTTTAAATAATCAATAATTTTTTGTTTGTAATTAAAACCACCGTGGTCACTTCCGATTGCTACTTTTAAATGATCCATAATAAACTCCTGTATAAGCTGATAACAAAAATTATTATACAGATTTTTATATAAATTGTAAAGTTAAATTTTTATAAGAAAATTTTTTATTTGATTTTTAAACTCCACAGAAATGTTGTTTAAATCCACAAAGTCAATTTTATAAGGAATTGTTGAATTTTCGAAATCGAACTCAATTTTATTTTTAATTTCAGATGTTATTTTTTTTGAACTAATTGCAATATCAATATCTGAATATTGTTTGGCATTACCATTTGCTCTGGAACCAAAAAGATATAGGTTATATTCGTCCAAATATGCAGAAATTATGTTCTTAATTTGTGATATGTACTTCTCGTCTAAATTAATCATTTTTTGCTTTAAGCCTGTTTAAAAGAAAATGGACTTCCTCGTTAAAATCTTTTGTAATGCTAATTACTTCATTCGCCATTTGTTCATTATAAGTATGAGATGAAAGATTTCTTTTTTGTCTGTATAAATCCCATTTTTCAAGATTTGAAAATAAGAGTCCCATTTGATTTGCGGTACGTATAGTTTCATTAAAAGTTGGTGTTTCTGTAACCTCAGGTAAGGTTAATTTTAAATATCTCATAAGTGTTTTGATAGCAAGCGAATATGTATATTCAAATCTTTGAATAACAGCATCACGAATAGCATTATCATGAAATTCTTTATCATAACGATTAAGGATTTCATCAAATGAAACTATTGCATTTTCAAATATAGTTAAGTCTAACATATATTTATATTAACATAATTTTTCATATTAAGCAATATATAACAAAGCCCTCATTATTGAGGGCTTTTGGTTAAATTATTCCACTCCAACCACCGGCAATTGCTTTAGGTTGAATATCTGGTTCAACTGGCTTCGTTTGTTCTTCCTTTTGACCTTTGCCTGTATAGTCACCACTTAAAAATTCTTCAAGTGGTATATCTTTACCGCCGATTGTTACTACAATTTTGTTACCGTTTCGTTTTGCAGGGAATTTTTCACCTGTTTCATCGTCAATAATTTCTTTTACTCCGCCATTTTTATATTTAGCTGAAAATTCAATTGATGAACCGTTTCTAATTCCAGGTTGATTAAATCGATTTGTATTCAAATGGTCACCGTCTTTTGCAACGACTTCGTAAATGTGCCCGTTTGCACCAACAAACTGTTGGTCGCTACTAAACCATGAATCTTCTTGACCTTTCCAGCCACCATTCTTTTGAACAGTTTTATTGTCATTTGCAGGTGTATTTACAGGTGAAGCTGGTTTGTTTTCATTAACACCTTTGTTGTTATTAGTTGCTTTAGATTTTGTAGCCTTGTATTGAGTGTTTTCTTGTGCAACTACTTCCTTGGATTTATTATTTTCTGTCG
>CAYUIW010000009.1:0-35699 GCA_964444905.1 uncultured Muribaculaceae bacterium | reverse complement strand
GGTTTCAATTGAATAATGGTACAAATGGATTGATTGCATACAATCCGACAAATACATGCCATCAAGACCAATTCTCAAACCAAGTTACGGGAACAGCTTGCGTAGCGGTTGTTTATGATACGTCGGGATTTTCTAAACCGAATACATATACGAAAGATTTAAGAGGAATTAATGCAAAGCTTGGTGAGTGTGCGTTTAAATCCGGTAGTACGTGTTTTGGAACTCCGTTCTATCCGACACCAATGACATATGCAGAATGCGCAGGAGAAAATGCAACATCTGCAAACAATGTAACAACAGCAGGAGCAGAAGCAAAAGCCTTGGGTATAAAAGAATGTAATGTTGAAAACGACTACTGGGCAGGAGCCGTAAAGGCGTGTGGTGGAACAAATAAAATGCCAACCATGGCACAGTTAGCAGAGATAGCAAACTACATCTACAATAAAGACAATATTTCTGCTTATTGGACTGCGGAATACTTAACAATGGATACAAACAAAGTATCTTCTCTAGGCTTTACTCTAAACTCATCTAACGAGTTCTCCGTTTGGTCAGGTGAGGAGGATAGCACCAGCAGCGCATACTACCGCACCTTCAACCCTGCCAGAACAGGCAGTAGCAGCTACTACGAAGGACGCAGCAACAATAAACAACAGGTGGTGTGTATAAAATAAAACATATAACCTCCCGACGTTGTGTTGGGAGGTTATTTTTTCGCAATAATTATAATCGGGTTATAAGTTAATTTTACGGTTCCATATTTTTCAAGATATTTTTCGCAAAATTCTTTAACTTCTTTAACTGTCCAGTTTTGGGAAGTTAAGGAATTTACACCGGTATTTTTCATATGAGCGAGAAGCGCAAGCGGGTTATCAAATTTGAGTGTTTCGGTATATTCATCCGTGTATAAAATTTTGAAATCCGGTTGTAATTGTTCAACGAGTTCATCTTGAGTTAAATAATTAAGTGATAATCCCGATAGTTCACGGATTTCTTTAAAATTTTCGGTTCCAAATGTTGAGAATGCCCAAATCCCATCATTATTAAGATTTTGATAGCAATATGATTTTATTTTATTAAAATCGGAAAACCATTGTATCATTGCATTGGATATAATTAAATCTGCATTTTGCGGAAGTTTTATTTTTAACGCATTACCGTGAATAAATTTCGTATCAGGCAGAATTTTCGTGACATAACTTTTTGATTTTTCGACAATATCGTTAGTGTAGTAAGTTTTAAATTCAACCTTATCTTTTAATTGAGAAGTCAAAATACCTGTTCCGCAACCTTGTTCTAAAATAACATCAAAATTGTTGCTGATTTTAGATATTTCAGTTGCAAGTTTTTTCGCAAGACAAGTTTGGACAACTGCATTTTCGTCATATTTGTCCATACTTTTTTCAAAATGTTTTTTTATTGATTGAGAGTTAAATTGCATATTTCATCCCAGCTGTTATAATTATAAAACGGAAAATGTCCACAGTCTATAGTTACAGCTTTCTCTTTCCACATGTTTAACTGGTTTTTAGGCGGAATAATTTTATCCTGTAATGAAACAAGTGCAATATCGTAAAATTCATTATCGTATTCAAAATTTTTATTTTTAATAAAATTATATAAAGCTTCAAGTTCTGCAACTCTGTTTGCTATCGGACGTTGAACCGGATTTTTTAAATATTTCTGCAAAAATTTTTCATTAGAAAATGCATTTTCATAAAACTTACCTTGAAGTCCTGTTTCAGCATATTTTAAAGTCAAATTAAAAGTTCTTTCGGGAATTCCAAACTCATTATTCACAGGATAAGGTGTACCGTTAACTGCTATTTTTTTATTAAACAGCGGCAAACTGTCTTTTAGTAAATATGCCACAAAGACTCCCATTGACCAAGTTATGAGCGTTTTATCCACATATAGTCGAATTTCTTGTTGAACCTGTTGAGGAATATCCAATTCTTTATAATCGTAAAACATCAAAACGTCATATCCGTCTGTATTAATACATTCGAAAGGACAATAATCAAAACTCCAACCTGCAAAAAATACAACGAGTTTTTTATTATTTTGCTTGTTTAACCAATGATATTGCATAATTTCTCCAAATCTTTTTCTGTAATTTCGGTTGTAAGAGAAAGTCTTATTCGGGAAGTTCCTTCCGGTACAGTTGGTGGTCTGATTGGCAATGTAAAATAGCCGTTTTGGTATAAAATTTCACACATTTCTATTGTTTTTTGATTATCGCCGATTACAACAGGAATTATGTGACTTTGGCTGTTAAATTTTTCTGCTAATTTCAACATATTCATACGTTTTTCATAAGTTTGCGGGAATTTGTTTTCAATAATCCATTTTGTAAAAGCGACATTAATTGGCGGAAGTGCGGTTGAAAAAATAAATGAACGAGATTTGTTTATAAAAAAATCAATATAAACTTTTTTCCCTGTAACAAAAGCCCCCATTGAACCTACCGCTTTGCCGAATGTACCTATAATTAAATCAACTTCATTTATAATATTAAGTTGTTCTGCAACACCAAGCCCTTTTTCTCCAAACACGCCAAATGCATGAGCTTCATCAACAGCAAGAATACAATTATATTTTTTCTTTAATTTAATTATATTATTCAAATCCGCAATATCACCGTCCATACTGAATACGCTTTCAGTATAAATAATTGCATTATTGAAATTGTTTCGTTCTCGTTCAAGCAAATTTTCCAAACTTTGCATATCATTATGTTTATATCGGAAAAATTTACCGGCAGAAAGTCGCATTCCGTCAATTATGCTGGCATGATTGAGTTTGTCAGAGAATATAACATCTCCGTTTTGTGCTAATGCTCCTGCTATTCCGACATTAGCATGATAACCGCTGTTAAATAACAATGCTGCTTCTTTTTTATAAAGTTGTGCCAGCAAAATTTCAAGATTATTATACACAGGTAAAGTTCCTGTCAAAAGCCTTGCAGAAGCACTGCCGAAAGAATATTTTCCGCCAACAGTTTTCATAAACTCTTCTGTTACCCTTCTGTTGTCCGCAAGACCTAAATAATTATTGGAGGACAAATTTAGAAGTCTTTTTTCACCAAAATAAATATATTTTTCATCTTTTTGGGTAAAATTTTTGATAGTTCGTAAATGTGAATTATCTTCCAAAGTTTTTAAAATTTCATTATAATTGTTGTTCATTTTTGAGGTAATTATTCCTGAGGTTGTTCAACAGCCGGCTCTGCTTCTTTTATGATTTCAAGTTTTGTAATACGAGCTCCGTCAATTTCTTTTACTATAAAAGTTAAACCGTGAAGAGAAACTGTATCACTTACTTCTGCTATTCTGCCAAGAAGTTTTACAACAAGACCGCCAATTGTATCTATATCTTCATCATCAATAACTTCTTCATCAATTGAGAAAAATTCTGCAAATTCATCAAGACGCATCATTGCATTTGCCAAATATGTATTTGGTGCAATTTCAAATATATCAGGTTCGACTTCTTCTTCTTCGTCAAATTCATCTTGAACATCACCAAAAATTTCTTCAATAACATCTTCAAGAGTAATTAAACCTGAAGTTCCGCCAAATTCATCGACAACAATAGCCATTTGACATTTGCGTTTTTTAAACTCTAAGACCAAATTGTCCATTGTCATAGTTTCAGGAACAAGCATAACTTCACGTTGGATACGTTCTATCGGACAAGTTGTGTCATCAATGGAAAGTTTGTACAAATCTTTTACGTGAATTATACCTGAAATATGATCAATATCACCTTCATAAACCGGATATCTTGTATATTGGTTTTCTGTTGCAAAATTGTTTAGTTCTTCCAAAGACATATTAATCGGAACACAAAGCATATCTGTACGTGGTATCATTACTTGTTTAGCTGTCAAGTCCGAAAACTTGAATACATTATGGAGCATGTCTTTTTCTGTTTCATTCAACGCTCCGCCGTTATAACTCGCATCAACAAGCATATCAAGTTCTTCTGACGAATGAACCAGTGAAGATTTATGAGAATGTGGAATATGCAATAATGTTAAAACCCAATTACCAAATCCGTTCAAAATCCATATAAACGGATTAAATATAAATGTTATAACTTGCATAGGACGTGCAATTATAAGAGCTGTTTTTTCAGTATATTCAAGTGCAATAGATTTTGGAATAAGTTCGCCAAGTACAACATGTAAAAACGTAATTAATGCAAAAGCAATTGAAGCTGAAACTGTATGAGTTGCAATAGTTTGACTTACTCCAGGTAAAAATACGAATAACGGCTCAATTAATCTTGCAAGAGTGGATTCACCAACCCAACCTAAGCCGATACTTGATATTGTTACCCCAAGTTGAACTGCCGCAATAAATTTGTCTAAATCTTTTATGGCTTCAAGGGCAATTTTTGCATTGTAATTGCCTTCTTTTACAAGTTGCTCAATCTTCGTTTTGCGAACTTTTACCATTGCAAATTCCGCTGCCACAAAAAATCCGTTTGAAAATAACAAAAATGCTATTAAAAATAAATTAAAAAATATATTTCCTGTTTCTTGCATTATAAAACTTTTTCCTCTGCTAGTTCTAATTATAATATATTTTAGAAAAAATGCAACTCGTTAATCTTCTACGTCAAACTCTTTCAATTGGGTATAAACTATAGGTGACAAACCGTCTTTTGAAACGATATCAATAATTTTATATGCAGGGGTATTACTTAACAGAGTAGGTGAACTTATATGATAAATTCCATCTTTCATAGTTTCCGAATTTACATGAAAATGCCCTGAAATAATTGCCAAAACATTATTATGTTTATCTAATACTTCAAAATATTTTTCCGGTTGATAAGTTCTGTGAGTTTTTAACCTTGCTTGCCCAAACTCAGGAGTGTCTAATATCGGATAATGCTGTAATATTATAACAGGTGATTTTGAGTTTTTTTCAAGCTGTTTATCCAACCATTCAAGAGTATCTTGCCTGTAATACCCAACAGGCCCGGGGATAACTTCTTTTGAACCATCCAAAACTATAAAAACGTATTTGTTCTTTTTGAATGTATAATTCCATTGTTTGCGGAACCAAAAAATATTATTTTCTCTTACAATTTCATTGTACTGGTCTTTAGATAAATGTTGACTTTTTGCGACGTCATGGTTTCCAAGAACAAGATAATAAGGAACATTTAATTTGTTTATTATTTTAATAAACGCACTTAAATCTTTTGGTTTTGGACTATCCAAATTATCTCCTGTAAACACAACAAACGAAACATTTTTAAGTTTATTTATATCGTTAACAGCAGATTTTAAAACTTGAATTTTATACGGTGTTTCCGCAAAGTGTGCATCAGTCACTTGCACAAATTTTACGGAACTTTCAAATGCCATACAACAAGTTTGAATAAGTATGCTAAATAATATTACTAAAATAGTTTTCTTCATAGATTAAATTATAACATGAATATGGTATAATGAATTTATGAGATTAGATAAATTTTTAAAAGTTTCACGTTTAATAAAACGCAGAACCGTTGCAAATGAAGTTTCTGACACAGGTAGAGTGCTTATTAACGGCAATTCGGCAAAACCTGCGAAACAAGTAAAAGAAGGCGACATCATTACAATAGAATACGCAAATCGCAAGTTTCATGCAAAAATTCTTCGTGTTCCGGAAAATAACGTTAGTATTCAAGAAGCGCAAAGTTTATATGAAATAATTGAATAATTATCTGACTTTGTTTTCTTTACCTTGAATTAAATGCCCTATATTTTCACGATGAAGATAGATTATATATATTGCACCTAAAGCGCAATATCCGATATAAGCTATCGGTTCATTGAAAAACCACATTAAAAACGGTGATATTGCCAGTGCAATAATTGACCCGAGTGAAACATATTTGGACACGTATGTAATTATCCCCCATATTGCGGCAATAATTAAACCCACCTGCCAATTTAAGGCTAAAATTGTACCCACTCCTGAAGCCACAGATTTCCCGCCTGTAAATTTTAAGAAAATGGATTTGCTATGTCCTAAAATTACAGCAACAGCTGCTAATACCGGTAATAAACCTATACCAGCGAAGGCAGTCGCAAAAAGTTTTGCCAATACAACAGGCAAAGCGCCTTTAATTGCATCCAACAACATTACAATAAAGAACCACTTTTTCCCCATTACACGCTTTACATTGGTAGCTCCGGTTGAACCTGAGCCTATAGTTCTTATATCTTGTCCCGTAAACAATTTTACAATGATATATCCTGTCGGGATTGAACCTATAATATATGCAAGTATTATAACAATTAACATTTCTAACATAATAAATTTCTCCTTGCGCTCATTATATCATAAATTAATTTTATTTTAATAATTGTTAATAAAATGACAAAAATTTTTATGTTTAAATATTAATAAAAAGTGTGTATTTTTAGTTTAACGAAAGGACAGAGTAAAAATATTATGAGAAACGTAAACAGTAAAAAATTGCTTGCCGCAATACTTAGTGTAAGTTTTGCTTTACAGCAATCAGTTGTTTTAAATGCTTTGGCGACAAATATTTCCGGCGTAAGTGGAAACAATGGTGTATATAACATTAATCCGACAGATATAAAAGGGAATACCGGATTTAGGCACTATGAAGATTTTAATCTTTCAAAAGGTGATATCGCAAATTTGATTTACAAATATGGTGTAAAAGATATTGAAACATTTATGAACCTTGTTGATAATCAAATTAACATTAACGGTATCGTTAATTCAGTACGTAACAGTAATTTCTACAACGGAAAAGCTGTATTTATATCTCCGAATGGTATGGTAGTTGGTGCAAGCGGCGTATTAAATGTCGGCTCATTGCAAGTTTCAACTCCGTCACAAGGTGATTATCAAAAATTCATTAATAGTAATTATAAAAACAATGTATCAACTTTGTTAAATAAAGGTACTGCTGACGTAGTTATCAACGGTAAAGTTATTTCAGGAGGCGATATAAATATTGCAGCTAAAAATGCTGTAGTCGGTTCTACAGGTGCAATGATTGCAGGAGCAAACAATGCTAAAGTATTAACTACAAATACAAATGCGGATGTTTTATTTAACGCATTGGTAAACACCGGTAGTGCAAAAGCTGCTGATAAACTTGCATTGAAAAATGGTAACATTGTAATTACAACTGAAAATCGTGACGGCGGAATTGAAATCGCAGGGCTTTTGAAAAATAACGGCAAAGGCAATATTTCCTTAACAAACAACGGAACTCAAGATTTGGTTGTTTCAGGCAAAGTTGATAATGCTCAAGGCAATGTTCTTTTAACAAACAGACAATCAAATATTGTTGTATCAGGTGAAATAATTAATGCAGGAGGCAAACTTGCCGCAATCAATAATGCAGGAGATTTAAACATTACATCTGATGCAAAAATTTCAAATCAAGGTGAACTCAGATTGGTAAATCGTAACGGTAAAAATCTTATAATCAACGGCAATGTTGCTAACGATGGTTTGACTCTTGTTTCTAGCGATTCGGGTAAAGTTGTTATTGGTGGTAAACTTGCAAATAAAAATAACACTTTGACAATTGTAAGCAACGGTTCCGGACTTGAAATCACAAAAGATGCAGAAATTTCAAATAATAAAGCAATCAAAATGACAAACACCGGCGATGACGGTTTTATTATGGCCGGTACAATTAAAAACAGCGGTTCAACTGCTCTTACAAATTGGCAGGGGAATTATATTATTGACGGAACAATTGAAAATTCAACAGGTAAAATGAATCTTTCAAATGCATCGTCTAAAATGCACATTACCGAAAATGCAAAAATTTCAAACAACGGTGATTTACAGATAATTAACTCAGGTCGCTATGGTTTGACAATTGACGGCAATGTAACTAATACATCAACAACTAATATTCAAAATACAAGAAATGATTTGAATATTAATGGCACTGTTACAAATTCAAACGGTAAAATGACAATTTCAAATGATGCAAAAGCAAATGCTTTAAATATCGGTGAAAACGCATTTATATCAAATACAGATACAACTGTTGTGACAAATAAAGGCAATGGCGGTTTAAATCATAGAGGTGTTTACCTTGGTTCCGGAGCCACGACATTTGACAACCAAAAGGGTAATATGAATATTGACGGTGTAATTACACAGTCAGGTAAAAATGTTGTTCTTAAAAACTCGGGGGATGCATTAAATATTAATAGCAGCCTTAAAGGTGAAGATTCTGACTTTGTTGGAGGGATTATTGCAGAAGATGCAGATGTAACCATTTTCAACACAGGAAAAGGTGGAACAAAATTTAACGGTAAAATCCTTTCATCTGGCGAAGGTACTAATACTATTTCAATTGTAAATAAAAACGGCGATTTAACATCTTATGATGCTGAAATTATTAATCAAAGCGGTGACGTAAGAATAAGCAACAGTGGCGACGGCGCAATGTTAATGGCTGAAAACACATTACTTACAAATGACGGCGGTAAAGTTATAATTGTTAACGGTGGTACAAGAGGTGCTCGTATTGATGCAAGTATTAAAAACAATGGTGATACCAATATTACTAACAATGCAGGATATCTTGAAACTAATTCCATAATTAGAAATAAAAACGGAAAAGTTGAAATCGTTAGCAATGGTGCCGGCATGACAATAGGCGGAAATGCACTTATACAAAACAATGGTGATGTAAAAATCGCAAATACCGGAGCTGAAGGTCTTCAACTTAAAGGGAATATTGAAAACGAAGGTTTTACCGGAGTTTCAAACTGGAACGGTGATATGGTTATAAGCGGAAAAGTCGAAAACAAAGCCGGTACAGCCAATATTACCAGTGCGCAAGACAGTAACGGTCTTACAATAACAAAAGAAGGTCAAATTCTTAGCAACGGTGAATTATTAATCCAAAATACAGGCAAAAACGGTATAAAACTTGACGGACAAGTTAAAAATACCGGTTCATCCGTAATCTATAGTACTGACGGCAATCTTTCAGTTAACGGTCTTGTTCAAAATAAAGGTGATTTAATCATCTCAAGCAAAGGTAACAAAATTGTAATCACTCAAAACGGTATTGTCAAAAATAACGGCAAAACAACTTTGAGAAATACCGGTAATGCTATGGAAATTAACGGAACCGTTCTTAATCAGGATGATGTTCTTAATATCCAGAACTATTCAGGTGATTATATCGTAAGCGATGATGCTTGGATTGTAAATAAAAATGGAGAAATCAAAGTTATCAATAGAGGTAATAAATAAACTCCTAACTAAAAATAATAAAAGCACCCGAAAAATCGGGTGCTTTTTAAATTATTGTAAATAAGTCAAGATACAAACAGACAAAACAATATTTTTTATGTATAATGGAAGTAATTTTTAGTGGATAGTTAGAGGCTATGGAGTAAAAGAGATGAAGAAATTTTTATGTGCACTTTTCGCACTTTTGCTGTTTACCAGCTACAGTGGTGTAGCTTATGCGATACAGGACACTCCGCAAAGAGCGTTACAAGCAGCACCTAATGCCAGAAGTATTGAGTTGGCATTCGTGTTTGACGGTCCGTCCGATAAAAACGAAGAAGTTTTAAAGACCTTTCAAACAACAATTACAAGGTCATTATTGCCGGATTATAAAGCTGTATTTCCAAAAGATTTAATATTTACCGGTGACTGGACTGAACAAAGTGCGACTTCCGCATCGGAACAGGCTTTAAAATCCAGAGCAACAATGGTAATTTCTTTAGGGTACTTATCAAGTATGTACCTTTCCGAAAAAAGAAATAAGAATAAATTTGTTGTAACAATTGACGAATACGGTTTAAGAGATTTTGGAAGCAGTGCATTTTTCAACCCTGTAAAACAATCCGTAAATGACTTTATTTTGTTTAAAAAACTCGTTCCGACACAACATAAAACTGCAATTTTGATGAATGACAATTTCTATAAAACACAATCAGATTGGAATGCAATAATCAAGAAGAAATTTAAAGAAAAAAATTGCGACCTTGATTTTGTTGTAATTCCTGTAAGTAACAAAAACCTTAAAGCCTCATTAGCTAAAATTCCTGCAGATGCAGATTCCGTGTTTGTTACACCGATGTTTAACCTTAGTCATGAACAAAGAGAAGAACTTTTTAAATATATAAACGATAAAAAACTTCCTTCCTTCTCGTCTTTAGGTAAAGAAGATGTTGAATTAGGAGCATTACTCGGAACATCAACTCCTGATGTTGACAGAAAACTTGCTGAAGGAACTTCATTTAATATTCATGGAGTTTTGCACGGTAACACAGTTAAAAACGAAAAAATTCCGTTCTATGATGACAAGGTTATATTTTATAACAGTGATACTGGAGAACTTGTAGGTTATACAGCTCCGTTAAGACTTTTAAACAACTGTGAAATAATTTCACACAAACCGGTTCCCAGATATGATTTGTCATATGTTTTTAACAAACTGGAAGAAAGCAACCTCGATATAGCAAGAAAAAAATATCTTGTAGATGCAGCTCGTAGAGCTACAACAAGTGCATATTTAAGATATTTACCGACACTTCGTATAGATTTGGGATACCAAACCTATAACAGTTCTTATGCAAAATCATATTCAAATGTACCAACTCGTGCAGGTCAATTTACAATTGCTATGGATCAAGTAATTTACTCACCTGATTTGGTTACAAACATTATAGTTAAACATAAAAAATTAAAATTTGACAAAGCTGAAAAAATTCTTACGGAACAAAATATCGGACTTAATGTCGGTCTTTTGTATTTAGATACTTTAATTCTTGAAAATATGATAAAAGTTCAAGAAGAATATGTAAATGAATCCAGAGAAAATCTTGCAATTGCACGTGTTCGTGAAAAAATGGGACTTTGCGGAACCGAAGAAATCCTTCGCTGGGCAGGTCAATTGAGTGAATCAGAAAAGAAACTTTTAAGCATGAAAGCTGATTATAAAAACGTTAAAGTTACTATCAACAAAATGCTTTATAAAGATCAGGCGGAAAAATACGAACTGGTTCCTCTAACAGCCAGTGATCCGGCATTTTATACATCTGATTTACACGTAATTGACCACGTAAGAAATCCTGAAAAACTTAAAAAATTCACGGATTTATTAGTCGAAGAAGCAATTTATCTTGCACCTGAAACTACAAAACTTAAAGCAGCAATTGCAATGAAAAAAGCCGAAATGGGTAATTATATCCAAAAATTTGTGTTGCCAAACGCAATGATGTCATTAGAATACGGTTCACAATTTGACCGTCATTTGCCATATGAAACAGAAGGCAATCTTCAAATGGCATCAACATACGCATCATCGGGTGGTTTGTTGGGTACACCTTGGTTAAATCTTAACACAACTTCCGGAAGATTTTTAATTGCAGCTCAATGGAAACCGATTGAAGGCGGTACAAAAATTGCAGAAATCGCACGTTGCAAAGCTGAATTGAATGAGCTTAACGCATATCTTGAACAAGTTAACACTGAAATAGAGATGAATGTACGTGAAGTTGTAAACAGAGCTATTGCAAAATACTTCATTATTGAAAAATCATACAAATCAATGTTTGCGGAAGGTGAAAACTATCAACTTGTAAAAGCCAGATATTTGCAAGGTAAAGCTCCTATAACACAACTTGCGGATGCTCAAAATCTTTACTTTAAAGCAAAAACAGAAGCATTAAATTCGCAGTATGAATTTTTTAAAGAATTAATGTGGGTACAACGCGGATTGGTTTCGGTTAACTGGACAAAAGCTCCGGAAGAAGCCAAAAGGTGGGTAAAAATGATTCCGGAAGTTCTACCGGCAGAAGAAGACTTTTCTTTATAACAATAATGCTTATTTATTATTTTGAAGCGAGCCTCGTTTGTGGCTCGCTTTTTTAGTACAACATATTTTGTAGAAATCATTTAAATGTACTTGTTAATATATATTAATTATGCTATACTTCTAATATGGAATGTCCAAAATGCGGTTTAGTGATAGATGATAGTGCGATTGTTTGCCCTAATTGTAAAAAGGTGCTAAAAGTCGTTTGTCCTATCTGTAAAACTATTAATGAGTCTAATACATGCAAAAAATGTGGTTATGTTATTATCACAAAATGCAACAATTGCGGAAAAATCAATCCGACAGCAAATAAGCGTTGCTCTAAATGTAAATTCCCTTTAGAGCAAAGTGTTATTCTTAACGAATCAAATACCGATGATTTTGCAATATTAACTATTGATTTTCCGAATATGTCAGAAATGAAAGACCTTCTTGGGTCTGCAAAACTCTTAAATAAGTTCAAGCTTAATTTGGACAAAATTATATATGATTATGTAAAAACTTTGAACTTAAGACGTCAAGTTATAGATAAAACTTATGTCATAAGATTTAATAAGGATTATACTTTTAACAGCTCGGTTAATACAGCAGTCAATGCCGCAGTTGAATTACTCAACCTTATTACACGCTTAAATTGCAAACTAACTAAAAAGAAAAATGCTTTTATAAGATGTAATATGTCATTACTTAAGCGTAATGTAAAAAACAATCCAAACAATTATCAATCCGGATTTAATATAAACATGATTTATCAGGGTGCTAAAGGTGAAGGAGAGCGTGTTTTAAATGCATTCCAAATAATTACGGATGATGAGATTTATGATGTTTTAAATAAAAATTATAAATTATCTCCACTTAATTCCGTATTGGTAAATGATGAAATGAAGATGTTTTATGAGCTGGATGTGAAGGATTTGGTGGTTGTTGATCAGTCTTTGTTTGAAGACGAAACTGATGATGAAATTCAAGTTCCTAATTTCGTTCAAAACATGCTTATAGAACAAGATCAAATAGATGGTGAAGCTTTGCAAAAAGCTGAAAGACCGGTAGATCCTGATGCAATTTATGATATGGAAACGATTAATTTCAATGAAATCAGTTGTGATTTTATACGGACTGAAAATATTGATGTTTTCTATCATATAGTAAATAAATTGCAATCAATTCCACGTGGAATTCTTGCTATTAAAACAGCTCAAATGTATGTGCCGTATTCGCTCAAAATTATTAATGAAATAGAAGAACTCGGTATTTATAACAACATTATTTCAATTACTTGTTATGATGAAATGAAATATTCTCCGTATTCATTTTTCAGAGATTTAGTTTCGGCAATTTTTGAATATACTGTTTCACAAAAATTGTTTGACCAAAATGATTTCTCCGCATTTGCTACCATTGACCCTGAAAATATGATTAAAGATTTGGTAACTTTAAGCGAACGAGATATTCAAAATGCTGTTGATACAAGAAATGAATATTTTGATATATTCTTAACATTATTAAATGTTATACCTAATACATTAATATTTATAGAAAATTTTGATAAAGTAGATTCAAGTTCTTATGATGTTATGAAATATTTATTTGAAGCTTTTGACCAACTTCAAATAAGTTATTTGATTTCTTATGACAAAGATTTTTCATTACATAAGCAATCACATTTCTTACTCTCACGCCCTTATTATACAGAAATGACACTTAAACCTACACCATTCGAAAAAATAATTGAAGATAATAAACAATTTTATCGCAATATAATGAATGATTTTTATTTCCACAGAATTGCGAAATATTCTTGCGGAAGTATTTTATTCTTGGATATTGCAATTCAGTATCTTATAGAATCCGGTGTTTATGAAATGCGGGATGATTGTGTAGAAATGGTTAATCCGAAAACTATTATTATCCCATCTAACTTAAACAGATTGTTCAGACGTCGCTTAAATCTATTAAAAGATGACCCTGAGGCTATGAGATTTCTTGCAACTGTCTTACTTTTGGGAACAAGAATTGATATTGCAACGATAGAAAGTCTGGGATATGAAAATACTGAAGAAATAATTAATAAATTATCAGATATGGGATATATTTATTTCTATAATAATTGTATGTATTTCCCGAATTATAACATTTTGCGTGAAAATCTTCTTGAAGTAATGAATAAAGTTGATTTGCAAAAAATAGCAAATGAACTTTTTGCTAAAGTTTTTGTTGATAATATGCCAAGTCCTGTAAAATCCTATCTTTATACTTTGTTGGAAGATGATGCAAATGCCTTTTTGGAATGGGAAAAACTGGCAAAAGTCAATTTGTCGCTTGGAGATTTCAGTTCTTATCTGAATTGTTCAACTGAAATATTAAAACTTCTCGACAGTAAAAAGTTGCCGGAAGCATCAGTAGAATATATAGAAGATTATAAACTTAATTTATATCAAAACATTTCGGAAAATTTGTATGAATATGTTCCTGAAAAAACTCAAGATATTGCGGAAATGACACTAAAAAATCTGGAAAACACTACAGATATTGATAAAATTATCCTAATGTGCAACAAAATGATACAAGGTGCATTAAATTCCGCTAAATATTCGCATGCTTTATGTTTAACTCACAAAGTACTTGGATTAATTCCAAATGCTTCAATTAATCCATATGCACCTAATTTTAATATTTATTTCTTCTTAATGTCACTTGTACATGTTGAAATTTTGTTCAATATCGGAGCAATGGATGAATGTCTTGATATAGGTTACAAAATTTTAGATGTTGTAAATAACGATACTTACAGTATGTTGAAACCATCTGACATGGATGATGACAGATTTAAAGCGATGCTTACGGATTGTGTCGGATATGTTGCTCTTGCTAATATAATCCAGTTGCGTGGTAATGTTTCGGAATTTCTAAGAATAGCATATTCTGTTATGAATTTCTTGCCAAAATCCTATGATTTATTTATTCAAATTCAAGAATTAATTGCTGGACGTGAAGTCTTTATTTCTTCTGATATGATTGGAGAAGATAAATTTTCAGGAGTTATTTACCACGTTTTGAACGCATTTATTAATTTCAAAAACGAACCTAAGAATTTTGCGGAAGAAATTTATATTGCGAAATTGCAAGCACACAATAACAATTTGGCACAAATTGAAATATTCTGTGATTTATTGATTGGATATACATATATTAATTTGAATTCTTATAAAAAAGCAGCTTCTATAATTTACAAAATTATCAAATCCGTAAAAAGTCAAGGAATGCATTTATTGCAACATTTGGGATGGTATTTCCTAAGTGAAATGAATATAAGAGAGAAAAAATTTGATGTAGCATACGGTATGTTGAATAATTCAACAATCCAACTTGAAAAATATGGCAAAGCCAGTGAATTTTTCATTATGCTGTTCAAATATAATATGTTTAAAGTGCTTATGTTTACAGGAAATATTGATAAAGCACAAATTTGTTTAAATCAAGTGAATTATATAATTCAAAAATATAATATAAAATTTGAAACGGATACTAATCCAGAACATTATGTTGTAGAACATCCTGAAGAAAATATTGAGCAAACATATACTGATAATGAGGTAGAAGAGATAGAAGAAATCACGGAAAGTGAGGAATAATGAAAATATTATTTGCAGCCGCAGAAGTAGCTCCTTTTTCAAAGGCAGGCGGACTTGCCGATGTTGTAGGAAGTCTTCCGAAATATTTGGAAGATGAAGCAGAAATTGCGATATTTACACCACTTCATGGGCTTATCGATTGTGAGAAATACGGAATAAAAGAACTTGAAAATTCTGAAATGTGGTTAACATTCGGTAATCAAGGACATAAGTTCAAATTATTCATGTGCAAACTCCCCGGAACTAATATTAATGTCTTTTTTGTCCAAAATGATTGGTATTTTACTTGCTTTAAAGAAGTTTATCCAAAATGGCTTGATACAAGATATGAGCACGAAAGATATGTAGCTTTTTCTCTTGCGGTTCTTGAATATGCAAAAGCTTTAAATTTTAAAGCAGATATTATCCATGCAAATGATTGGCATACTGCAATGATTCCTGTATATATTCACAGTAACTATAGATATGATGATTTTTGGAAAAATGCAAAAACAGTTTTTGAAATTCATAACCTCGCTTATCAAGGCGTTTGGTTTGAAGATATTTTAGATTTTGCCAATATGCGTAAAGACATCGTTTATAATGAATGGGGTGTTGAACACTATGGCAGAGTAAACTGGATGAAAGGCGCCATAAATTACGCAGATAAAGTCGTTGCTGTTTCACCTAATTACGCAAGAGAAATCTTGACTGGTGAATATGGTGAAGGTATGGATTATACTCTTCGTGGCGCACAAAATAAACTTGTGGGAATTGTTAACGGTATTGATTATGATGTGTTTAATCCGAAAAAAGATAAATTCTTGGCAAAAACTTATGATTGGCATCATATTGAAAATAAAGAAATCAATAAAAAAGCTCTGTGTGAATATTTTGGACTTAATTATAATCCGGAACGTCCGTTATTTGCAATGGTTTCTCGCCTTGTTGAACAGAAAGGTATTGATTTAATCAGAGCTGTAGAAAATGATTTAAAAAATGCAGAAGCTGATTTTGTATTTTTGGGAAGCGGAAACAGCGATTGTGAAAATCTTTTAATATGGCTTTCTAATAATAGTTCAAATATCCGTTCTTATATAGGATATAAAGCAGAGTTGGCTAATCTTATATATGGCGGAAGTGATTTTTATCTTATGCCTTCAAAATTTGAACCTTGCGGTTTAAGTCAGCTTATTGCAATGCATTATGGTTCATTACCTGTTGTAAGAGCTACCGGAGGTTTGGAAGACACAGTTATCGGCTATCCGTTAAATAATTCAACAGGCTTCAAGTTCTGGCGATATGACGGCTGGGACATGATGCAGGCGATTTATTGCGCTATGGGTGTATATAAGGAAAAACCAACTCTTGAAGCAATGCGCAAATCTGCGATGAAAGCTGATTTTTCGTGGGATGTAAGTGCAAAAAAATATATGGAACTTTTCAAAAGTTTGATAGTGTAGGATTATGTTAAAAACAGGTGAAAAATTAGGTGCTTTTATTGTCCCGACCGGAATAGGTGCAGCTGTTGGCGGTTATGCCGGTGATGCATCTGCTTGGGCAAGAAAATTCGCACGACATTCAAAACTTATCGTTAATCCAAATGTTGTTAATGCAGGTGGGTTCTCCGGTATTACCGATAACATGTTTTATGTTGAAGGTTGGACTTTGGATAGTTTTTTTGAAGGAAAAACTACTTTAAGAGCTTCTCATGACAATAAAGTCGGTATAGTTTTTGATAAAGCAATTCCGAAAGATGTTTTGAATGTTCATATAAATACAATGAATGCGGTTAAAACAGTTTATGGTGTTGATATTATTGATTATGAAATAACATCCGATGAAGTCGGTGTTGAGTTCTTTATGACAAAGGTTCAAACATCAGAAGGCAGAGTTAAAAACATTCAAACTCTTAAAAATTCGGCTCAACATTTATTGGACAAAGGTGCAACCGCAATCGCAATAGTTTGCTTGTTTGATGAACCTGAAAACGATAATCCTGATTATGCAAACGGGATTGGAAGTGACCCTGTTGGCGGAGTTGAAGCAATTTTGTCACATTATATTTCAAAAGAATTGAAAGTACCTTGTGCGCATTCTCCTGCGTTTGCAGATTATACAATTTATCCTGATATAGTAAATCCTAAATCAGCATCTGAATATATTACACCAACCTTTTTGCCGTGCATATTGTTAGGACTTTCAAATGCACCAACAGTCGGTGGTGATATAGATATATCTCAACTGGATTATCTGGTAATGCCATACGATGCTTTAGGTTCAACACCCGTATTTGAAGCTGTTAAACGAAATATCCCTGTTTATGCAGTAAAAGAAAATTCAACCGTTTTAGACGTAACAAATGAAAAATTACACAAATCAGAAAAAATTATTGTTGTTGATAATTACGAAAAATGTCTTGAATTAATTATTTAACGCTAATTTTGGCAATTTACTCATCGGATAAAACATTTGTGCGGCTTGTCTAAATTTTTCAGGTTCTGCACTGACATAAATAGTTTCAGTATTATGTGCATGAGCAAGTAACGAATTTTTTTCAAGGTCGTTTTTTATGTATTCAGCAAAATTGACAGCCGGATCAATAAACATTTCTTGAGGTGCAAATTTAGAAACAGTTTCTAATAAATACGGATAATGTGTACACCCCAGAATTATTTTATCAGGTGAATAAGCAAGCATTTCGTCTAGTTTTGTTTTTACCTGTAATACACTTTGAGGTTCGTTTATCTTGTGTTCTTCGACAATTCGAACCCATTCAGGACAAGCAATTTGAATAACATCAATATTTGAATTAAATTTTTGAATTTCACGCTTGTATGCATTAGAATTCACAGTTGCATGAGTTGCAAAAACACCGATTTTTTTAACGGGAAGTTCTGATAAAATTTTAGAAACAGATTGAACTATAGGATAAATTTTAAAATTATATTTATCTTTAACTTTATCATACACAACCGAAGAAGTTGTATTACAAGCCATAACAACAGCTTTTGCATTTTGTGTTTCAAAAAAATCAAAAATCCTGATTGAATATTCAAGTAATTGTTGTTCACTTTTTTCGCCGTAAGGCATATGCTTTGTATCACCAAAATACAAATAATTTTCTTCGGGTAAAAGTTTTTTCAATTTTGAAAAAACGGTCAAACCACCTACACCTGAATCAAAAAATGCTATTGGGTTATTTGTTGTTCTTGAAATAATTTTGAACTCCTTCCGCAATTGCTTTTGCGGTTGCTTGTTTTCTTTTTTCTGTTATTAATTCAGCTCTTTCGTCTGCATTGGAAATAAATCCTATTTCTACAAGAATTGCCGGCGATGTAGTATGATTTATAACATAAAATTTTGACTTGAACAAGCCTCTGTTAGTTGTTTTTATATTACTTGCCAGTGAAGCGTGAATTGTTTGTGCAAGACTTAAACTTTCTTGGTGATAATAATGAGTTTCAATACCTGTTATTTCAGGCTTTTCACTTGAATTAACATGAATACTTATGAAAATATCAGGTTGAATATTTTCACTAAATTCAACTCGTTCCTGAAGCGATACGGATTTATCAATATCTCTGGTCATTTCAACTTTGTAACCTTGTTTTTTTAATAACTCGGCAACACGTTTAGAAACATCTAAAGTAATTGATTTTTCAGTTATATCATTTCTTATTGCGCCAACATCAACTCCGCCATGTCCGGGGTCAATTACAACCGTTTTGACACCGGTATTATTTGTGATAACAGGCGGTTTTGTCGGTTGAGGTACAGTAAGTTGAATTTTTAAAGTTTTTCCATCTGCACCAAGATAAGTGTTTACAATCGAATCAGGTTGTGTCGGAATAGTAAGTTTCATCCCAATTCCCGACAAAAGAGAGATGTTACTGTTATCAAAAATTGTATTTTTATATGCTTGTTCGTATGCGTCTTCATTGTATTTTGAGGCATTGTATAAATATACAACAAGCCTTGAATTTAATCTGTCGATTGCATGAACAACAGGGTGATTGAATGACAAAATCATTGAAGATGTTTTATTAGAATTTTTTTCTAAATTGTAAGAAATGATATCTGTAGTATTACTAAAAAGTGTTTTGTGATCTAATTTTTCGTAATTAGCGATAAACAAAGATTGATTATCGGTTGAATAAACCGGAATATACTTAGTAACATCCGGAGTTGTAATTACAATTCGAGCTTTGTTAACTTCAAATTGTCCGATTTTAACACTATCCGTGTCATTAAGCTTGTATTCAGTATTTCTTATATCTCGATTGACAACTGTATTTGGAATATCGTAAACAATTCTTGAAGGATTTTGCAAAACCAGCGGTTTTTCAATTGTTACAGCTCCAAAACCACTTAGCAAAACAGCATTATTTTTAGGTGTAATTCTGCTGATATAATATTTAGTATTGAGTTTTAAATCTTTTTTTATATACGGTACATCCATTTTGGGCGGAGTTTGGACGACTGAATTAAAAGCTTGCTGAATTTGCTCTGCAATATTTTCTTTTGGAGTATTGTCAGGAACTTCAACAGTTAAATACTCGTAAAAATCACTGGCTGAAGCGTGTTCATCACGGTACGTTTTGTGATAATATTCATCTTGCCAAGAGGATTGTTTTGTTTTAATGATAATATTGTTCTTAATCCGTAAAAATTTCAAATTGGCAGGATTATAATTGTCATCAAAATATATAACTACCCTTACGGTATTTGGATTTGTTGAAAACTGGTTTATTTTTATTTGTTTAATTCCTTCGGTATTAAAACTCCAATCTTGTTTTGGGATTGTAAGAATTGATGAATGAATATCGAAATAAACTCGTTTTGGGTTTTCTAACCTGATAAGTTTCACATCGTTCATAACCGGTGTTTCCGGAGTATCCGGCATATTAAGAACTATTAGTGAATTTGATGTATCAAAATTTGCCGCAGTTATTTTGTAGAGTTCTTCGGCAAAAGTATTTTGTGTAAATAATGATATAAATAAAAATATTATTGTTAAAATAATTTTTTTCATATATAAAAATCTCAACTAATATTATAGCTCGATTTTTATATACAATCAAATTGTAACAATATTTTTAAATAAGTCCGTTAAGTCCTGCAATATAAGCGGCATTGACTCTGTCTTTTGCTTCCATTTTTTCTACAATCTTGCTGACATGAGCTTTTACGGTATGACGACTAATATTCATTATAGTTCCAATTTCAGCATTACTTAATCCTTGCGCTACATATCTTAAAACAGTTAATTCTTGTTGTGTAAGATTTTTCATTGTAAAATATCCTTTCAATCATATAATAACATATATTTTTCGGGAAACTTTCATAATATTTCCTGTTTTATAATTTTAAAAAATTTACTTGAAAAAAATATTTTTTTTGTATAGAATTAACCTGTTACCGATGCGTGCGTAGCTCAGTTGGATAGAGCGTTTGGCTACGAACCAAAAGGTCGGGGGTTCGAATCCCTCCGCGCGTATATAATAAAACCGAGGTTTTCTCCTCGGTTTTTTGTTTTTTCCTAAAAGATTTACATAAAACCAAAACTTAACTCATTAAGGTCTCTTACATTTGGTTTTTCCGGATCAATATAACTAAGGTTAATTGACGTTATTTTCCAATCAGACAAAACTTGAGTATTATCTCTTATATATTCTTTCAAATCATCACTGAATTTTGATTTATAAAGTTTATTTATATTATCAATACATAACGCAACATTAGTATTTGCCTGTTCTCTTCTTATGTCAGGAATAACACCGCTTCTGTAAAAAGGCGAGTTCACTGTTGCAAGTGCATTTTGTTTTTGTTTTTCTATGTTAGCAATTGCTTTTGTTAATTTATTAAAATTTGTAGGAGAATTAAAATATTCACTTTGCGCTAATTCATCAAAAGAAGGTAACGATAAATATTTTCTGATTAAAGCAAATTTTTTCTCTCCGCATAAATTATCTTGAAACTTCAATAAACCTGCATAGTCTTTATTTTTTAATAAATCCATCTCTTTATCGCCTCCGTATGGAGCAAGATTCATACCTTGTTGAGGTGTATTAATCGGACCACCCTTATATTTTTGAAAATTGTCAAAAACATGACTTCTTTTGTAATTCATCGGTGTTATAGGTTGTATAGGCATACTAATCTCCTTATTTTCTCAAGCATACTAATATAAGTATCAAAATAAAATAATTTGTTATTTTTTGCAAAATCATTAACAAATATTAAGTTGTAGGTTGGGTGAAACCCAACAAATAAGTTTAATGGTATTATTTTTATAATAAAATATCTATTATGAATTACAAAAGATTGTTTGTTCCAAATTCAATTATTTTTATTACATTTGTAACTAGTAAGCGACGAGAAATATTGCAAAAAAATATTGATATTTTACGCCAATCTTTTATAGCAGCAAAGAATAAATATAAATTCGAAATTATTGCAATATGTGTATTAAAAAATCATGTTCACATGTTAATTAAGCCTGTTAATATTAATGATTATCCCCTCATTATAAAAGACATCAAAACATATTTTTCTAAAAATATTGATATAACAACAATCAAAGATTACAATTTATCAGAAAGTCAAAGGCAAAAAGGTGAAAAAGATATATGGCAACGAAGATATTGGGAACATACAATTATTAATCAAGAAGATTTATATAAACATGTAGATTATATTCATTTTAATCCGACGAAACATTATAAAGTTGCCCCAAAAGATTGGGAATATTCTTCTTTTAAAAAATTTGTCCAAAATGGTTTTTATGAATTAGAATGGTGTAATTTTGATGATAAATATAAAATTAACGAATTAGATTATGAATAAATTGTTGGGTTTCACCCAACCTACTATTTTTTCTTTTTAATTTAATATAGTTTCTGTATTTTTAAGTCCGTTTTGCTCGGAAATATTTTAAATGTCGGTTGGGCATACTTGCCCAATGAAACAAAATCACAGGCAGAATGTAGGTTGGGTGAAACCCAACAATTTATTCTTGTTATTTTTTTACACTGGCATTTGCGACAGAATCTTTAACCTTGCCTATTGCCCACAAGCCGATACCTGTTGCCAATGCACAATTTATGTAAGTTAATGCTGCAAACTTGTTTGATTTTACAACTTTTTTATAAAGTTCGGGACTGCAGATTGATTTGGCAAGTTTGTTTCCGTTTTGAGTCGCTTTTAATTCTTCAAGAATAACAGGTACCATTGACAAAAATGCCAGTTTACCTGCATTATTTTTTATAAAAGTTGTTGTTGAATCGACAAAGTTTTTGGGCTTTTCATTCTCGTTTTTTCCTCTTTTAAATATAGCTATTAACGTTAAAGCCGGTATAGCTACAATACTTATTATTTTAGTCTTTTGTATTTTGCTCCAAATCGCACTCTGATTATAGTTTATTGCATGTCCAAGCTCATGGAATCCTGCTAATCCTCGTTTTTTGATATTCAAATGTACAAGATTTTGTTTCTTTGAAAAGCAAGCATTTTCGCCATTATTACAAGCAACTTGCAAACGCACCCATTTACATTTTTTTGAATATAGCATTCTTTGCTTTATTCTTTGAAAAAAGTCTTTATCTTTTAACTGTGTTTGTAATTTCGCACGCAAAGTTTGTTTATATGAAGCAAAGTCAGCATGTGCTGCTGATGAGTAATCCTTAATTTTAACATTATGCTTTTTTAGCCCTGAAATTTCTATTGCATCTGACAAATTTTTTTTCAATATTTCCGGATTATTATCTTTGTCAAGATTCTTGATTTTATCACTAGCTACTTTACGTGTTAGACGATCAATAACTTTTATACCCAGATATGAGGTGCAACCAAGAGCCGTACCGGTAGCAGTTGCTCCCAAGCTCGGATGCGATGATGTATTATTTGTTGTTATCATTGTTTTAATTTGTACCTTTTAAATCCTACAATAATATTAAAGCTAAACAAAAAATTATTTGCCAGTATAAGTATGTATTTGTAACCATTTGTAAAATTCATAAAACTAATAAATATCACCGGAGTTTCGTATTTACTTGTTGATATGGTTTATGCTATTCTTAAACTATGAAACGGGTTATGTATATCATCTTAGTTTTAATACTTATTGCAGGACTTTTGAAGGCTTGTATTAAGCGTGATGTTCCGGAACCTGTTATAACAAGCGCTGCAACCCAAACAAAACAAGAAATAACATATCCTGATGACCTAAAAACAATAACAATCGGCGGTGTTGATTATCTTCAATCACAAGCACCTATTGGGAATTTTGGCGGTTCTTTGACATCTTCCACTATTGGAGAAGGTCCAAAAACTTTTAACCCGTTTAATTCAAAGGATAATATTTCAAGTATATTATCTGAAGTTATGTATGACGGGCTTTTGACAACACATCCGGTAACCGGACAACCTGTGCCGAAACTCGCAAAGTCTTTTTCAATTTCTAATGACGGGCTAGAATACACAATCAATCTTCGTCACGGGGTAAAATGGTCAGATGGTAAACCTATAACTGCTGATGATATTGTTTTTACGTGGAATGACATTATTTTTGCCGGTCTTGGGAACACTTCTACACGAGATTCTATAATAATTGACGGGAAACTTCCTACAGTTGAAAAAATTGATAACTATACGGTAAAATTCAAAATCCCTGAACCATTTGCACCTTTTGTAAGAATGCTTTCCACTCCGATTGCACCAAAACATATTTTCATGCCTGCCGTTAAAAAAGGAGCAGAATACTTTGAAACATTTTTATCTACAAATACACCGCCTGAAAAATTTGTGGTTTCCGGTGCGTTTAAACTTAAAGAATATGTTCCTGCGCAACGTGTAGTTTATGAACGCAATCCTAATTACTACTTTATAAACAAAAACGGAGATAAACTTCCATACTTGGACAAGTTGGTTTATTTAATTGTAGGTGATTTAAATAATGAAGTCTTGAAGTTTGAAGCGAAGGAACTCGACGTAATAAGTTTGCAAGGTTCCAAAGTTGCCCGTTACAAAGCCATGGAACCTCATTCCGATTTTGTAATTTACAATATCGGACCTGACACAGGCACAATGTATTTTTCCGTAAACCTTAATAATCGCAAAAATGACAAAGGTCAATATTATGTTGAACCTAAAAAACAAATTTGGTTTAAAGATAAAAACTTCCGTCAAGCAATAGATTACGCATTGGACCGTAAAAATATGGTTTTGAATATTGCAAACGGTATCGGCGCACCGCTTTTTACCGCTGAAAGTCTTAACTCCATATTTCTGAATAAAGATTTACAACCTTATGACAGAGATTTGAATAAATCCCGTGAATTATTAAGAAAATCAGGGTTTTATTGGGATAAAAACGGACAACTTTTTGACAAGTTTAACAACAGAGTTGAATTTGATATGCTTACAAATGCAGGAAACACCGAACGAGAAGCTATCGGTGTTATGGTTAAGCAAGATTTGGAAGATTTAGGGATGAAAATTAACTTCAAACCGGTTGAATTTAATTCGCTTGTGAATAAACTCGTAAACACTTTGGATTGGGATGCGGTTATCATGGGATTTACGGGGTCACCGCTTGAGCCAAACGGCGGGAAAAATGTTTGGATGTCAGACGGGACACTTCATGTGTTCAATATGCGACTTGCAAAAGATAAAAATTCACCTCGTTTGGATTTTGAAAAAAAAATTGATGAGTTGTTTATAAAAGGTGCTCTCGCAACAAAATTTGAAGACAGAAAAAAATATTATGATGAATATCAAAAAATTGTTTACGAGGAAAAACCGTTGATATACATATATTCACCAACCAGAATAGTTGCTATTCGTGATAAATTTAAAAATATTTTTCCGACATCTTTAGGCGGTGTAACGTATAATATTGAAGAAATATATGAAAGGGAGGAAGATATGTAGTCAGATGCAAAGATGATTAGAGGCATAGTCCGTTATGTTTATCAGGCAACATATATAACTTAAAAGACTTTGCATCTTAGCCTCCAGACATCTATCATCAGTTTATATAAAAAATTATGCAGATACTTATATACATACTAAAACGAATACTTCAAACAATTCCACTATTAATAATAGTGTCGTTAATAAGCTTTTTTATAATAAGACTTTCACCTGTTGACCCGCTAGCTGAATTAAGGCTCAACCCGTCAGTTTCACAAGAAACTCTTGAACGTGAAACTCAACGACTTGGACTTGATAAACCAATAATTGTTCAATATGGCAAATGGGCAAAATCTTTTGTAAAAGGTGATTTAGGTATTACATCCAACGGAGAACAAGTCAGTACAAAACTAAAAGAACGAATACCAAATACGCTTTTATTAACAGTTGTTGTAATATTTTTGACTTGGATTGTCGGTGTTCCGCTTGGAATTTTAGCCGCTATCAAGTGGAAAACGCCAATTGACCGGATTTTGACCGTATTAACAAGTATCGGAATGGCGATACCGTCATTTTTCTTTGCAGTGCTTTTGTTAATTTTTGCGGTAAAAACAGGTTGGTTTCCTGTCGGAGGATTAACAAGTGCAAATTTTGCAGATATGAGTTTTGGTGCACAAGTTAAAGATATTGCACACCATTTATTTTTACCTGTTGTAGTACTTTTTACAATTTCACTTGCAGGTTTGCAACGACAAATGAGAGCAAATATGTTAGATGTTTTGGATAGTGAATATGTGAAATTTGCAAGAGCAAAAGGTTTGAGTGAATTTAAAATTGTTTACAAGCACGCATTAAGAAATGCTGTTAATCCGCTAATAACTCTTTTAGGCTTTGAATTTGCCGGTTTGTTGAGCGGAGCGGCTTTAACAGAGTATGTATTTCAGTATCCGGGACTTGGAAGATTAATTCTTGAAGCAGTTTTAAAATCCGATATAAATCTTGTTATGGCTTCATTAATGATGGGAGCTATTATGCTTGTTATAGGTAATTTGATAGCCGACATTCTTTTAATAATTACAGATCCGAGGATTAGGGTGAAATCATGAAAGAAGTTTTAACTCAAATATGGAAAGATAAATTTGCACGAATTGCCTTGATTATTCTCGGTGTAATTTATATTGCTTTGTTTTTTGCGGATTTTTTAGCTCCTTATACAAAAGATTTTTCGGACAGGACTATGGCATATGTTCCGCCATCAAAAATATTTACAATTGATGAAACCGGACACTTGTCACGTCCTTATACATACAATTATATAAGAGAATTTGACCAACAAAATTTGGAAATGAAATACCGATTAGACCGTTCACAAAAATATTACCTTAAATTTTTCTCAAAAGGTCAATCTTATAAATTTCTCGGAATAATTCCTATGAAACGCCATCTTGTAACCGTTGCACCCGAAGGCAGATTATTCCTTTTAGGTACAGATATTAACGGACGAGATGTATTTTCAAGATTATTATTTGGCGGAAGAATTTCTATGACAATAGGATTTCTTGCCTTGTTTGTACTTTTCCCCATAGGACTTTTATATGGCGGTATTGCAGGATATTTTGGCGGTAAGGTTGACAGTATAATGATGAGATTTGCGGAAGCTGTTATGTCAATTCCAAGTTTTTATCTTCTAATAATTCTTGCTTCAATTTTGCCGTCCGGAATGACAAGTATCCAAAGGTTTATTTTGATTGTTATAATTCTTGCTTTGATAGGTTGGGCAGGTTTTGCAAGAGTTGTACGTGGTATGGTTTTGTCAATAAAAAATCAGGAATTTGTGCAAGCCGCAAAATCTATCGGTCAATCTAATTTAGGGATAATTATTAAACATATTCTTCCTCAAACTACAAGCTTTGTAATAGTCGCAATGACATTATCAGTACCTTCTTATATTTTATCGGAATCAGGATTAAGTTTTCTCGGACTTGGCATACAACAACCGGATGCCAGTTGGGGGAATATGTTGAAAGAAGCGCAAGAATTTACAAACATTATTTACAGACCGTGGCTTTTGACACCGGGATTTTTAATTTTTGTTGCGGTATTGGCATTTAACCTAATAGGTGATACAATAAGAGATGTGCTTGATCCAAAAAGCAAAGTACGTTAATATCGGAGTAAATATGGAATTATTAAACACATTCGACATTACTATTATATTGAGAGTTTTATCAGCACTCTTACTGGGATTTGCTATTGGTTTGGAACGAGAAATGACCAATAAATATGCCGGATTAAGAACAAATATCCTTGTATGTCTTGGTGCATGTGTTTTTACTATAATTTCCATATACGGATTTCCCGCAATAACAGTCAGTGATACCGAATTTGGTACACGTGACACTGCTCGTGTTGCGGCTCAAATTGTTACAGGCATAGGTTTTATCGGTGGCGGAACCGTTTTAAGACACGGTGCAACTGTTTTTGGTTTAACAACTGCCGCAACGTTATTTATGTCAGCAGCTATCGGTATGGCTTGCGGTGCCGGAATGTTTGATTTGGCTATTGTCGGTACAATTGTTTGTATTATTACGCTCGTTTCCGTAAGGCTTTTTGAAAAAAATGTTCTTATTTCAAGTACAAAAAATACCAAACGTCTTAAAGTTGTTCTTAATTGTTTGAATAATGCAGCTTCTGAAATATATGACCACATTATTGATAAATATCCAAATTTGAAAGAAATCAGCAAAAAATTAAGTAAATCAGAAGAAAATATTACTAAAATCACGGTAATTTTAGATGTAAAATCTCAAAAACCGGTTCAAACAATGTACAAAGAACTCCAAAATATAAACGGAATTGAATCAATATCTATTCAAGAATTTTGTGAGGCTTAATACAAAATTTGGACATGAACAGTTCTTGTACGTTGTTTATTGTCAAAATCCACAAGCACAATTTGTTGCCATTGCCCCAGTTGAAGCGCCCCTTCAAGTAACGGAACCATTGTTGAATTTCCCACAATAGAAGCCCTTACGTGGGCATAACCGTTTCCGTCGTGCCAAGTTTCATCATGATGATAATCTTTATCTACCGGCGCAATTTTTTCAAGAGCTTCCGGCAAATCAACAAGTAATCCAGGTTCAAATTCAATATTCGTTATTGAAACCGTACTGCCTGCAACATAAACATATACAACAGCATCTTTCAATGAATGCCGATAAACGACATTTTTGACATCTTTTGTTATATCAACAATATCAGTGTTTCCTTTTGTATGAACCGTAAATTTTTCGCAAATTAAACTCATAAAGTAAACCTTATATTGCCACGCTTAACGATTTTTCTGCCTCTTGAGTAGGTCGAATACGGCATATGTTTATTTACCAATGCATGAAAATCCTCGCCATCTTCAAGTTTAAACACATTGAAATCCGCATCTTTGCCAATTTCAATAGAACCTGTAACGTTGTCTAATCTTAAGATTTTAGCCGGATAAATAGTTAAATATTTAACAAGCTCAACTACATCAAGTAAATTATCTTTGTTACATTCAGCAGCAAGTTTTAAAAGACTGAAATCTTTATCGGTTTTAAAACTTTGAGTAGAGAAACCGAAATTTTTACCGAAGTATTTAAGCACATCTGCAAAATCAAGAGTCTTGTTACATATTTCCTGACTGTAACGTGGTTGATATACATACTTAACTTCAGTTTCTGCAAGTTCTTTTAATTGTTTTTCCGTTAAATAATTTGCGTTTGCAGTAATAACCTTTTTAGTCAAAACTTTCAAATCATCAAGATATTCTACCGGATTATCAGTTTTTTTGTAAGGAGTAATTTTTCTAAATCCCATAAATTTGTGCAACAAATCAATGTCAGAAAAACCGTGTTCCATCCATTCAATTTCATCTTTAGCTTCAGCAAAACGTGTCATTAAAAGCATATTGTGTTTTCTGCAATATTTAGAAAACAAGTCCCATAATTTTTTATGAACACCGGACGGAGAGTGTAACATTACACCAATATGAGTGTTTTCTCCTTTATGGAAAACATAATTTTCAATTCTTGCACGAAGTTCTTTAAAGCTCCGTTTGCTTTTGTCGGAACTATCTGCAAACACTTCAAAAAACATATAGTTTTTAATCGGGGCTTTATTTATAATTTCGAAATATTTATCTTCCTTCGAAACTTGTGCAATACAAGTTGTTCCGGCCTTAATTGAAGCATTTAAACCATCTTTGAAAGAACGAATTTTTTCACCTCTATCCAAAACAAAATAATCGCTCAAAATATTTGCCCATTTTCTGCTGTAATTATCAGGTTTAACACCGGCAAATGTATAATTTTTAGCAATTGTCTGGAAAAACTTCTTTAAATTATTCTTAATTCCGCAAGGTTTAGTTGTTCCGATATCTGTGTATTGATATTGAGTAAACATATCAATAAACCCCGGTGTAATTACACAATTCCCAAGATTTTTCACATATTTTTCTTCAAATTTAGATGCATCTTCTATCGGAATAATGTCAATGAATTTGCCTTCATCGACGACAATCGCTTTGTTTTCTAAAACTTCATCTGCGGAAGTTAAAATCCATCTGGCTTTATAACACTTCATATTGTACCCCTTATTTAAGTATAGAATAACAAAAATTTACTTAAAATGCAAGTTTAGCGGTAATTAAATTTTGTGCTAGAATAAAATTATGATAAATAGAAGAAACTCAAAACAAATTTTAATCGGAAATGTGAAAGTCGGCGGTAATGCACCAATTAGTGTTCAATCAATGTGTAATACCGATACTCGTGATATACAAGCAACATTAAAACAAATCAATGAACTTGCTGATAAAGGATGCGAAATTGTAAGATTGGCAGTTTTAAATAAAGATGCGGCAGAAGCAATAAAAGATATTGTAAAATCTTCACCGGTGCCACTTGTTGCTGATATTCATTTTGATTATCGACTTGCAATCCAGTGTATAAATAACGGTATAGATGCTCTTAGGCTAAATCCGGGTAACATTGGTAAACGTGAAAATGTGGAAAAAGTTGTATCTCTTGCAAAACAGCAACAAATTCCAATAAGAATTGGTGTTAATGCAGGGTCATTAGAAAAAGAATTGCTTGAAGAAAATATTCCGCTTTCTGAAAAAATGGTAAAAAGTGCGATGAAACATATTCAAATTCTTGAAGATTTGGATTTTGATTTAATAAAAGTTTCATTAAAATCTTCTGATGTTTTAACAACAATAGAAGCTTATCGTTCAATTGCTGAAAAAATTCCATATCCGCTTCACTTGGGAGTTACAGAAGCCGGAACTTTACGAGGTGGTTTGATAAAATCATCGGTCGGACTAGGAACGCTTTTGTCAGAAGGAATTGGCGATACAATACGTGTTTCGTTAACTGAAAATCCGACAGAAGAAGTAACAGCCGGATTTGATATTTTAAAAAGTTTAGGATTACGTGAACGTGGAGTAAACTTTGTATCTTGTCCAACATGTGGCAGAACTCAAATTGATTTAATCGGGCTTGCTAAACGGGTTGAAGAAAGATTTAAAAACCTTGATAAACCAATTACTATTGCAACAATGGGGTGTGCTGTAAATGGTCCCGGCGAAGCTCGTCACGCCGATTTTGGAATTGCTGGCGGTATAAACGAAGGCTATATTTTCAAAAAAGGGGAAATTATAGCAAAAGTTCCTGAAAGCGAACTTTTGGAAAAATTAGAAGAAATTATTACAAAATCATACAAATAAGCCATGCAAATTAAGAAAATATATAATATATTATTATAGAGAGGTATAGCATGAAAACAAAACTTTTATTAACAGCATTAATAGCATTTTCATTTGCAGCAATTCCTTCCTATGCGGGTATTACTCCAACGGAAGCTTCTTCTGTTGATTACCTAAAAAATCACGGACATTCTACACATATGGTTGAAATTGTGCAACAAACTAAAGCCGGTGCAAACGGAGAAGAATACACTACACAAGAAGAAAAAAAACATGAAAATGATTCTTTGCCGGTAAGATGGGTTAGAAAGTTCCTTATTTATTTTGACCCTGCTTACGATGACGGTAGATTCTTAAAACACGATATTTCTCCGGCTCCGAAAACAGATGATTTATAAAAATAATTTTATTATAATAGCGGTTATTTGCGTACTTCTTGCTGCGCCTTGTTTTGCTGTTGAAAAAGGTATTATAAAATATGATGACGAAATAACTGATTATTCTGTTTTGAATGGTGATAAAATCCGCACGGATGCAGATTACTTTTGGGGCGCATACGAAAACACAAAAGATAATAAATACCTCGGAACTGCAATGGGTAAATATTACATTTTGACTAAAATTTATCCTGTGGAAATATATCCTATGGTTCAACTTGCAAGAACCTATGATGAAAAACATCTTGATAAATTTGCAAAAGAATATTTTAACACCGGTTTAAATATTAATAAAAATGACCCTTATTTGAATTATTATTTTGGCGATTTTTACTACAAACGTGCTGATTACAAACGAGCACTAAGACATTTTAAAATTGCATATAATAATGGCTATACCGAATATTATGACTTGAATTACAAAATTGCTACGATATATGAAAAATTTGCCGATTTATTAAATGCAAAGTATTATTATGAAAAGGCTTACTCGTTAAATCAAAATAATAGTTTTTTAAAAGACAAAGTTCTTCAAATTGATTCATTGAATTACGGGCAGTCTGAATATTATATCAGGAAATAAGGATGAATATAAAATATATAATTACCACAGGCTTATTATTAACAGCATTACAAACATATGCGGCAGATGTTTATGAACCTGTAAATTTATCAAAAAAAGAGGTCGTTTTTTTGAATTCATCCAGACAAATTAGTGTATTTGACCCCACCCCACAGACAAATGCATCAGGCAGTCTTTTCCCTGGAGGAAGAGGTGCAAATCAACTTGTTATTTATACACCAGCATTCGGTGAAAGAACTAACACAAACGAATATGGTACTGAAGCTGTTGTACAAGGCAATATTGTAACTGTAATAAGTGGTGCAAATTCATTTATACCGGCTGACGGCATAGTAATAAGCGGTCACGGAAATGCAAAATGGTGGATAAAACAAAACATTGCAGTTGGTACAAAAGTTTATATTGATAAAGAAACAGGTATTATCAATATTTACAAGACCTCTGAAAGTTATATGTTTGAAGCGGAAGATAAAATCAATGAAACCAAAAATATGATTGATTTTTATAAGAAAGTTTCAGAAAACTATAACGCAAAAGAAGCGACAAGTCATATTCAAGAGGCTCAGGATTACTTAAAAAAAGCACAAAAAGACTCCGATGACGAAACACAGGTTCGAAAATATTCAGAACTTGCAATAAAAGAAGCGGATAGTGCTCTTGCGAATGTTTTGCCTTATATTAAAAATGAAGCAAAAGGTGTTTGGATAAGACCAACCGAAACAACAGAAACACAAATTATTGCAACATTAAACAATATGCAAAAAGTAGGCTTTGATAATATATTTCTGGAAACATTTTATCACGGCAAAACAATTTTTCCGAGCAAAACAATGGCACAACATGGATTTATTGTTCAAAATGAATTGTTTGCAGGTATTGATCCTCTCAAAATATGGATAAAAGAAGCCCATAAACGGAATATCAAAGTGCATATATGGTTCCAATCTTTTTATGCGGGAAATATTCCACCTTCAGCAAATCCCAGAAGCATTTTAGCTGTTAATCCGGAATGGGGCAACAAAACAGGTGCGGATTATTCAAATTCAACACCGACAATGTCACGTTCAGAACATAACGGATTTTTCTTAGACCCTGCAAATCCGGAAGTACAAGATTTCTTGCTTGAACTTTTAACTGAAATCATACGTACATATAAACCCGATGGAATTAACCTCGATTACATAAGGTACCCACAATCTGTATCAAAAACAGAAAGTGGTAGTTGGGGATATACGGAATACGCAAGAAAAGATTTTACACAAATGTATGGTAAAGACCCTGTTGCTCTAACAACAAAAGATGATTTATGGAAAGAATGGGAAAATTACAGACGTGAACACATAACTAATTTCGTAAGAAAAGCCGGTACTACTTGCAAACAAAATGGTGTTTATGTAAGTACGGTTATTTTCCCTGATGCCGCAAATGCACTTGCAATAAAGCAACAAGATTGGCGCACTTGGTCAAAACGAAATTACGTAAATGGTTTTACCCCGTTATTTTTAACTTATGACCCTAAGATGGTTGCTTCGATGATGAATGATGTTATTGCAACAAAAGCTCCTTCTACGGATATTTTTGCAGGTATTTTTGTCACGTTTATGGATGGTTCAAAAGAAGATTTAATAAGACAAATTCATGAAACAAGAAAATTAAAAGCAAATGGAGTAATTCTTTTCGATTATGCACATACAACCCCAAAATACACAACAATATTGGCAGAAAGCGCATTCAAAAATGCTCCGCAAATACAATCGGAAACAAAATCACAAGTGTCAAAGAAAAAGAAATTTAAGTTGTTTAGAAAAAATAAATAATTTAAAAATCTCCTACATTTGAAGGATAAATAATCTTTTAAAAAGGTTTATTCTGATTACAGAAAAACCAATTTTTACCGGACTTTTACAAATTGTAAACAAAATGGCATGCCGAGCATGCCCAAAAAGTAAAATATTACAAAATGTAACCAAAAATTAAGAAGTATTAATTAGGGCTGAAATCATGTCAAACTCATGGTTTCGGGAGTTGATAAAAGGAGGTGAAGACGTAAAAAATAAAATAGTTGTCCAGCCAAAAAGGTTAGAGTACAATTAATATATGCTCTGAATAAGCGCAGATGAAGAATTAAAAATTTTACATCGTGCTTTGGATGGATTTCTTGTAGAGGTGAAGATAGTGCAAGAGACAATAAAGAAAAATCTTTTACAAATACAAGAAGAAATTGCACCTTATAGACCAAATATCATTGCAGTTACAAAGTATTTTGACGAAAATGCCATAATTGAAGCATATAATGCAGGATTAAGAGATTTCGCAGAATCAAGAGTAATTGAAGCATCAGAAAAGATTAATAATCTTCCTGAAGTTATAAGAGAAAATTCAAAGTTCCATTTTATAGGACATTTACAAACCAATAAAGTGAAAAAAGCAATTGAAAATTTCGATTATATACATTCCGTTGATTCCATAAAGCTCGCCGGAAAAATTTCCGAGGAGGCAGGAAAACAAGGAAAAATCCAGAAAGTTCTTGTTCAATTGAATAATGCTAATGAAGAACAAAAATCAGGTTTTTCCGTTAGTGAGTTGTTAGAGAGCTTTGGACAGATAATTAATTTAAAAAACATTGAAGTCAAGGGGTTGATGAATATGGCTCCTCTGGGAGCATCTGATGAAGAACTTGAAATACTTTTTCACGAAGTTGTACAAACAAAAAATAAACTTGAAAAAGAATTTGGTTACAAGTTGAATGATATTTCTATGGGAATGAGTCAGGATTACGAAATAGCAGCCCGAGAAGGGTCAACAATGCTAAGGATAGGTAGAAAATTATTTAAGTAAATAAACGGAGGAATAACGGTGGCAGTAGTAACAGACAAAATTAAATCAGTAGTAGATTTTTTAGTAAAAGGTTTTGAACCAAGAGAAACAATTTTTGATGAAATGGCAGAAGAAATGGGTGAAGATTATGAAGTACAAGATAATCTTGCTTTAGACCCAAAATATTCTTATCAATCAAATGTTGAAAAAAATAATGATTTAAAAGTAGTAAACCACCCAAACTATAAAGGTTATGAAGTTATGGTTATGGAACCACGCTCATTTAACGATGCAGCTGGTATTGTTCAATATTTAAAAGACAGAAAAACAATCGTGTTAAATCTTCATCTTCTTGATAAAGAACAATCACAAAGAACTATCGACTTTGTATGCGGTGCAGCACATGCATTAAACGGTAAACCGCAAAAAGTTGGGGATTTAGTATTTGTATTTACACCAAGTAATGTTACTTTGTCTGTAGAATTGAATGCAAATCAAAATAAATTTAATGATTCATTGTGGGGTTCACCTCTTCAACAATAAGAGAAAACTGCAATGTTATATCATTTATAGATGAGAAGAGATAGTTGTAAGGGGGCATAGCCCCCCTTTTTTTAGTTTTTAAGTTTATATGCCGTGAGTTATTGTAAACTATTTGATAGATGTTAGAATTTGGTTTTGAGGGTTATTGCCTTGAAAAAGTTGGCAAGATGTGGTAGAATTGGTGTATGAGGAAGTTTATGGAC
>CAYUIW010000008.1:0-39952 GCA_964444905.1 uncultured Muribaculaceae bacterium | reverse complement strand
AATGTGCGTTTGAAATTGGTGGGACTTGTTACGGTGCACCGTTCTTTCCGACACCTTTAACAAAAGCCGAATGTGAAGCTGAAAAAGCAAATTTGGGTATAAATGCATGTTACTACGACAATGACTACTGGGCAGGAGCTGTAAAAGCATGCGGTGGAACAGATAAAATGGCATCAGCTGCACAGTTAGCAGAGATAGCAAATTACATTTACAACACAGATATAATAAAGGCTGATGGAAGTCTATATACTCCTAGCTCAACATGGGACACAAGCAAAGTATCTTCTCTAGGCTTTACGCTAAACTCTGAAAACTTTATCTATGCGTGGGCAAGTGATGAGTACAGCAGTGTCTATGCGTATTTACGCTACTACACTAATACCACCACGATGCAGAGAATTGACAATCGCAATAACAATGGTACTAAACAAGCACTATGTGTTCAATAAATTATTAAACAATCAGGCTAAAGGGCAGACAGAATTTATCTGTCCGCCCTTTGTTAACAAATGTTAAGAATGATAATCTGCAAAAGGCAATTTTTGAATACAGAAAGTTTTTATATAAGTAAGGTAGGTTAGAAAACTCAATTTGGAGGTTAGGATTATGGCAGGTGAAGCAATAACACCAATTAACGGTTATATGAATCCGTATAGCAGTTATTTAAATCAAGCATCGCTTTACAACATATACGACACGGATACAATGTATTCAAGTCCTCTTGGTATGGGCGGAAGTATTTTCGGTGGTGGAATGATGCCATTTATGCCGACATTTGGCGGTGGGTTAAACTATGATTCATATTTCAACAATATGAAAAGTTATTTGAATTTTACCTCCGATTATCAATATCAGATGGCAGAAAACCAACGCAACAATGATTTAAGACTTAACGCTGTTGACGAAGGTATTCAAAACGCTGCATCAGTATTAAACGAAAAAATCGCTGCAAATGAGCAGGAACAAATTCAACAAGCGTATGAAACGTTAATCGCAGCAGTAGCAGCAAAATATCCGAATGCTGATAAAAAATCAATTATAAACCGTGCAAAAACAGAATATGCAAGAATATACAGAACAAGCATTACAGACGATATACGTCAAAAAGGTAACAACTCATTCTTGCAAGGTTTATATCAATCAATAACTCTCGGACTTGCTGATAATAAAACAGCAGAAGAAAACATCTCTGCATTAACAGGTCAACCGGTGTCAAGAACAGCTAGTATGGAAAAAACATTAGGCCGCGCAACCGGTGGGTTTATTGTTGGCAGCGGTGCGGTTCTCGGTGCAAGTGCTCTAGTTCCGGCAGTAAAAGGCTTAAAAGGTAAATGGGCAATTCTTGCAGGATTAGCCGGTGCAGCAATTGCAGGGCTTGGCGGAATATTCAGTTCTCAAAGAACAGAAGCATAATTAAACCCCTTAAATCGTAAAAAGTGTGTAGAAAATGTGTGTAATAGGCTGGTGTAAATCAGCCTTTTCCTTTGTATAAATGAATACCCGTAGCAAGGAGTCAGCTACGGGTATTATATCAGTAAAAGAGACATCAATAGTATTATTAGCTATATTTTATAAAAGTCAAATTGAAGCCTTAAAATTTTTAGTATATAATCTTATTATGAAAAAAATTGTATTATTGATTTCTATATTTATGTTTGCGGTTGGTTCAGCTTTTGCTGATGATATGCTGAATGAAAAAATTAATATTTTATACGCTGAGAATAATATTAAAGAAGCATTTAATAATATTCTAAGTATTGATGAGGATAACCGTACCGAACAAAATTGGATTTTAGCCGGTAATATTTTACAAGACCAAGGTAAACTTGAGGATGCTGTTTTTATGTATAACAGAGCTATTATCTTAAATGAAAAGTCGTATAAAGCGCATTATAACTTAGGTAATATTTACTTAGAACAAGAAAAACCGTTCTTGGCAATTGAAGAGTTTAAAAAGGCTGTTAAATACAATCCTGATTTTGCTTACGGATATTATAATCTTGGTTGTGCTTATATAAAAACAGGTAAGCTTAAAACGGCGAAATGGCAATTTCTAAAAGCAATTGATTTGAATAATCAAATAGCTGATTTTCATTATAATTTAGCTTATACATATCAAAAATTGAACAACGAAAAGCAAGCAAAGGTTTATCTCGATTACTACAACAAATTAATGGAAAGAGGACAATGAAGGGCGTTATATTTGATTTTAACGGAACATTATTCTGGGATTCACAGTTACATTTAGATGCTTGGAGAGAATATTCCGCAAAATTAAGAGGAACACCATTTACTGATGATGAAATGCTTAAATATATGTTCGGGAGAACAAATGAGGATATAATTACTTATGCTATAGGTAAAAAGCCTGATTCTGCACTTGTTGAAAAATATGCACAAGAAAAAGAAGCCGCATACAGAGCCGTTTGTCTTGAAAATCCGGAAGAATTTAAATTAGCTGATGGTGTTATTGAATTTTTAGATTACTTAAAAGCAAATAATGTTCCACGCACTATTGCAACAATGTCGGAATGGTGCAATGTGGAATTTTACATAAAAGAATTTAATCTGGCTAAATGGTTTGATTTGGATAAAATAGTTTATTCTAACGGTAAAATTCCTGGAAAACCTGCACCTGATATATATCAAATCGCTGCCCAAAATTTAGGTTTAGAACCTAAAGACTGCGTTGTGTTTGAAGATGCACTGTCCGGTATTGAAGCAGCTCGAGCAGCAGGCATTGGTGAAATTATTGCCGTTGCATCCCGTGAACCTGTTGAGTTCTATAAAGATATTGAATGCGTTTCAAAAATTATTACAGGATTTCGACAAATTTTGCCTTGTTCTGAATAATTGGTTTATCTTTACTAATTCCCTACAAATTCTTTAACTTTATTCAATAAGCAATTTTGAAAATGTTCGCATTGCTCTTTTGTTTTAGCTTCAAAACGAATTGTAAACACTGGTTCTGTGTTACTTTGTCTGATTAAAGCAAAACCGCCGTCAAAGACAATTCGCATACCGTCAAGAGTTACAATATCTTTAATTTCAGTTCCAAACATGTCTTTATTATTGTTTACATATTCTTTTAGTTTTGCCAGTGTAGGCTTTTTTAACTCATTTGGGCAAGGGTAACGTACTTCATCAGATGTAAACACAGCATCAAACGGTTTAAGTAAGTGTTCTACTTTAAAATTCGGGTCATTTTTTTTGTTTTTAGCAATAATTTCTATAATTCTGCAACCTGCATAAATTGCATCATCAAATCCGTAATATCTGTCTTTAAAAAATGTGTGACCGCTCATTTCTCCGGCAAGAATAGCTCCGGTTTCTTTCATTTTTTCTTTAATATAACCGTGACCGGTCTTGCACATTACCGCATTTGCTCCTGTTTTGTTAATTGTGTCGTATAAAACTTGCGAACATTTAACTTCCGAAACAATTGTTGGTTTTGTGTCGCAATCTGAAATTAAATCCAATGCGTAAATTAAAAGCAATTTATCACCGGTTAAAGGATTTCCCTGTGAATCTATAACCCCAATTCTGTCACTATCACCGTCATAAGCTATACCGACATCAGCTTTATTCAAAATAACAGCTTCTTCAATATCCTTAAGCGTTTTTAAATCACTTGGATTTGGGTGGTGGTTTGGAAATCTTCCGTCGGGTTCAGAATAAAGTTCAATAACTTCGCAACCTAATTCTCTGTAAAGTTCTGGTCCGACAAGTCCGCCTGTTGCATTTGCACTGTCAACAACAATTTTAATACCTTTACCAATATTGCCAAGACGCTTTTTCATGTCACTGATATAGTTCGGAATAATATTGTATTCAGTGCAAACAGGTTGATTTTGATTATATTCGCACCAATTTTCGAATGTTAAATCTTTAACTTCTTTTATTTGCTGTTCATTAAGTGTTTGATGTTGATATGTCATTTTTAAACCGTTGTATTGTGACGGATTATGGCTCGCTGTAATAATCATTGCTGAAATTACATCAGGCATTGTTACTTCTGAATAATAACCTATCGGAGTAGGTGCAAGCCCTAAATCAATTACTTTTGCACCTGTTGAAGTTACACCGCATATTAAAGCTTGTGCAAGTTGTGGAGAATGTAAACGTGCATCTCGGCAAACGGTTAGTGTCATATCAGTAAAATTTTTACCGGATTTCTCTTTTAACCAATGTATAAAACCTATACCAATGTTATAATATAATTCTTCGGTTATATCTTCGTTATAAATACCTCTAATATCGTTTTTGCCAAAAGCATGTTCATATTTTTGCATATTAATACCTCTCCATTGTATAATTATAGCATGAAGTTACGTCATGCTATTTTTAATAATCAATCAGCAGCGGCTTGGTTATTTATATTACCGGCATTTGTCGGAACTTTGATTTTCATCATTATACCTGTAATCTGCTCTTTCGGATTAAGCTTTATGAAATGGGACTTACTTAATCCGATGTCATTTGTCGGTTTTGATAATTATATTACAATATTTAATGAAGCGTTATTTTACAAAATTCTTATTAATACGATAGTTTTTGCCACTGCAACATCTATATTTGGTGTGATTATTCCTCTTATACTGGCTGCAATTTTAAACAGTAAAATTCGTGGCTCAGAGTTCTACAAGACAGCATATTTTTTGCCTTTTATTACCCCAATGATTGTAATCGGAGTCATTTGGGAATGGATTTTTGACCCCAATATAGGGCTGTTAAATAATTTTTTGCACCTGCATATTAATTGGTTATATGATACAAATTTTGCTATGCCGGCTTTGATAATTGTATCTGTGTGGAAACTTATCGGGTACAATATGATAATTTTTCTGTCATCATTGAGTGCTGTAAACCAAAGTCTTTTTGAAGCGGCTAAAATTGACGGTGCAAATGCACTACAAACCTTCAAAAACGTTACTATACCTCTATTATCACCGACTATATTTTTTGTTGTTATAATTACCGCAATAAGTTCTTTTCAAGTTTTTGATTTAATTTATTTAATGACACAAGGTGGACCGTTAGATAGTACTAATGTTTTGGTTTATGCTATTTATAAAAACGCATTTGAGTATTTTAATATTGGAAAAGCATCTGCTTTAGCTTATATTCTCTTTGTAATAATTCTTGTACTTACGCTTGTACAGTGGAATTTACGTAAAAAACTTGTTTATAATGAAGATTAAGTTTTGTAACTAAATTTTATATTACTGAAATATGCTCTTTGTTTTATTTTTTATACAAATAAGAAGAGGAGCAAGATATGTTAGCAATTACACAAGGATTAACAAGAAATTCATTAAATTCAATGGACAAAATGACTTTTGACACGTATGATAAAGATGGTGACGGTGTTATCAGTTTTTCAGAATATAATAATTATTTAGCAGTAAGCGGTGTTAATAAAACAAACCGAACAGAAAAGAAAGAAAAAGGGTTTGATGTTGAACAATTTGACCCAAAAGGTGCTATCAATTTTGAAAGCAATGGCGGTTACAATGCACAAAAATTGAACATTTTAGCTTAATTATTAATTATTGTAAATTATCCTGTTAAAATACTAAAGTTTTTAACTGCACACTCCGTAAATAATCATGTAAATAGATTATACGGGGTGTGTAGTTATTATGTACGAAGAATTTAAAAAAAATGATATTATTGTTGAAATGAAAACATTAATTGATACTGCTGAAGAATATAAGGATGAAATTAATGCATACTGCGAGTTTATGAAAGGTGTATTTCTTGCAACATCCGGCTTAAATTAGTCGTATGTCGAATGTATGAAGTGCTTTTTTCGTCTAGATTTATATTATGAAAATTGTAATTTTAGGCGGGGTTGCAGCCGGCGCAAAAGTTGCTGCAAAAACAAGAAGACTTTTACCTGATGCAACTATTGAATTATTTACGGACGATACACACGTTTCTTACTCAGCTTGCGGACTTCCATATTATATTCAAGGAAATTTTGAAAGCTATGAAACACTACTTGTTAGAAGTCCGGAAGAATTTGAAGCACAAGGAATTCATATACATTTACAAAATCGTGCAATAAAAATTATCCCTGAAACTAATCAGGTGATAATTCAAGATTTAATTTCAAATCGTGCTTTTGTTGTTGATTATGATAAACTCGTAATTGCAACAGGTGCAAGACCTGTATTGCCTTCAATTAAAAATATAGAGTTGAAAAATGTTTTCACCCTAAGAAAAATTGAAGATGGAATTGCAATAAGGGAGCAAGCACTAAAATCAACTCATGCAACTATTATCGGAAGCGGTTATATAGGGCTTGAATTACTGGAAGCTTTTGTAAAACTGGGGCTAAAAGTGACCGTTGTTGAATTTTCTCCACATATTGCTCCAATTTTTGATGAAGATATGTCAGAGCTTATATATCAACAATTAATGAGTATCAGTGATGGCAGATACGAACTTCTTAGTTCTGAATTGGTAACAGAACTTATTGCAGACAAAACCGGCTCGGTAAAAGGGGTAATGACAGGCAACGGTAAAAAATTTGATACAGATATGGTAATAATTGCAGCTGGAGTCAAACCGAATATTGAATTTGCTCGTGAGGCAGGTGTAGCAATAGGCGAAACAGGTGCAATTAAAGTCAATAAACATATGCATACAAACTTACCACACATATATGCATGTGGTGATTGTGCTGAAAAAACACTGTTGATAACCGGCTCAAAAGTGTGGATACCATTGGGTTCCACCGCAAACAAAGAAGGAAGGACCGCTGCAATCAATTTGAGTGGAGGACACGATGATTTTGACGGAATTTTAGGTTCATCTGTTGTAAGATGTCTTTCCTTAACCATGTCTATGACAGGATTAACCGAAAAAAAGGCAAAACAATTAGGGTTTAAGCCAATATTTGCAACAGTAACAAAGTTTGACAAAGTTGGTTATATGCCGGATGTGAATAACATAACATTAAAGCTAATTGCTGATAAAAATACGGGTTTATTGCTCGGTGGTCAAGCTGTTGGAGCCGGAGATGCCGACAAGCGAATTAATGCGCTCACTGCTGCACTTGTGGGAAAATTAACAATTGAAGAATTTGCTCGAAATGATTTGACTTATGCCCCACCATTTTCTCCTACAATAGATCCACTATTAAATGCCGCTGAAATTTTACTAAAAAAATATAAAAGTGAAAATTAAATAATTTTAGCAATATGCTTTGCTACAGCTTCACCCATTGAAAAACAGCTTGCTTGAACTCTTAATGCTCCTTGTGACATGTAATCAGCTGAAATACATCTGCCTGCAACAAATAAATTCTTAACATCAGCTGACATCAGGCTTTCCAGCGGCAATTGATAGTCATGAACCAATTCAAGAGTTGATTTGTCACGTTTATCAGAGTGCACATCAACCGGATAATTTGATATTACAACAGGATTATCAAAGGTTTTACCGGATTTTAAGTCTTCTATTGTATAGACGTATTTACCTTTTATACGTCTTGAAACCCTTATTCCAAGCATATCAGCTATGTTTGATATGTATGCGTTACCAAACCCCGGAAAATAAATTCTGCAAAATTCTGCCAGTCTGAATATGCTCTTTCTGGCTAACTGCAAGGCTTTTGACATATTTTTAACGTCTAAAGTTTCCGTATAATCAATAATGCGAGGGCAGTTAAACGCAATAGTAGAAGACATTCCGGCTACAGTGAATATCTGAAAATAGTTTCTGTCGTGGTCTTTCAGTATTCCTTTAGCTACAGCGTCCTCAAACAACGGTGCTAGTGCCCATTTTTTATCTTTATCCCACGTATATGCAGTAGAAAGATGTATAAAGCCTTCTATATCCTCTACAGTAGTTACATTTCTGTCAGTGTCAAAGTCTTTAAGCCAAGTTGCAAATTCAGGAACATCAATTCCGCCCATCATAAATCTTAAACTAACCGGCTGATTTTCATTTTTTTCTTCTAAAAAATTACATCCGCAAAGTTTTCCAATTTCACAATTTCCTGTTGCATCAACTACATATCTCGTATCGATAGATACTGATAATAAATCTTTATCCATTTCTATCGTATCGTTATATACTGATAACATTTCTTTCGATATTATAATAGACTTAATCTCCTTATTAGTAAGCTTTACATCACGTATATGAGTGTCAAAATACACTTCCACATTAACTTTTGCCATGAGGCGGTCTAAAGCAATTTTTGTAAGTTCAGGATTAAACCATCCCGGGTTATTTAAATAAGTCGCTTGCCCGCCAATAGAGTGTAATTCTGTAATTAAATCTTTATAAAAATCAGTGTTTATCTGATGTTCGCCGGATTGCATTGCCGGAACGACAAGTGCAGACGTGATTGTACCGCCTAAATGTATGTTTTTCTCAATAAGTAAGACTTTTAAGCCAAGTTTACCTGCCGTGTAAGCAGCTGCACAACCTGCTGTTCCGCCGCCGACAACTACAATATCATACATTCTTAGCACCTCTATATATTTTTATAAATTTTGAACTTGACTGTAATCCGCTTGCTGCAAACTCAATTGCATGAGCCGCAAGGATTTGGTCATTAGAGCCGTTTAAATTTTCATCGTGATAAAAAATACCTGCCTTGGTATTTATAAGCCCTAAATCGTATTCTGTGAGCCCGTTTTTTATAAGGGCCAAATTTTTTGTTGCGATAGTACCTGTAAACTTATCTGTTTCTTTATTGTATATTTTACCAACCCAGAATCCGGCATTTATAAACGCATTCCTGATAGCAGCAGAATTTGAATAAGTTAATATCATACCATTATCATCTAAATGCTTATGGAGTAGTTTAAAAAAGTCAACTGTCCATAAAGCCGGACATTTTGCCGGCGTAAACGCATCCAAAAATATATAATTATATACGTTATTATCATCAGATAATACCCTGCGAGCATCATCAATTTGCAGTTCAAAACTAAAATCGTGTAATTTAAGGTACTTAGCAGCTTTTTTATAACTATTCGATAGGTATCTATAATATATATTATGTAAAAAGCGGTTTAAGCGTGCAAAAAGGGTATTTTTATAACCGCTAAATTTATAAAAATTAAATAAACGTACCATATCTTTGTCAAAAAATTGCTGATATTTTTTATAATTTAAAAGTTGATAAAATTCTTCATCTTCAAAAATTTCAGGGCACGATTTTAATAATTTTTTCAAAAATATAATTTTTACAAATTTTTCAATTTTATATTTAGGTTTTACTTTGTTTGACAAAAGTTTTGAAATTTTATTGTTCTTAAAATTTATTTTATTACTCCACAATATTTTTTTATCAGTTTTTATAAATGGAGAAAGGTAAGCTAAATTTTTATCAATGTCGATAGCTTTTATAAAAATTTTGCTTAAAATATTATCAGTATCTATCGTATCGATAGATGAATTTACGGCGGTCAATTTTTTTTCGAAATTTTTAAAAAAATAATTTAAAAAAGTTTTTGAATTATAACCAATTCCAAAACAAATATCCAAAATTTTAATTTCATTATTATTTTTAAAATAGTTTTCAAAATTTGCAGGCAGAATAAATTTTTCGTAAGCTTCTGTTAGTGCACCATAAGTGGAGTGATAAATATCATCATCGGTTGGGCTAAAAAGTCCTACAGAACCGTCATTTGTAAAATAAGGGAATAATTCATACATACGCTAATTATAGCTTAAAACGCATATAATTTAAATTAGTTAACAAAACTTAGCATTATTTGGTGTTTTTGTGATATACTTGAGATAAAGAGGAATTTATGAAAATTAGTGTAAAAGTTCCGGCAACAACCGCCAATTTAGGTCCGGGTTTTGATTGTCTGGGTATGGCATTGCCGATATATAATACAATTACTATAGAAGAAACCGTTTTACCCGGTACTGGGGTGGAAATCAACGTTATATCTGATGATGCAGCTGTTAATGAGCTTAGCATTGAACATATGGTACTTGATGAAAACAGTCTTGTATATAAAGCTGTAGAACTTTTATATAATTCTATCGGGCAAACTCCTGCAGAATTAAAGATTAATATTCATTCAAATATACCTATTGCCAGAGGATTAGGAAGCAGTGCATCTGTAATAGTCGGAGGATTATTGGCAGCAAATGAATTATTGGGAAAACCTGCCGATGAGACAGCATTACTCTCAATAGCTACAGAAGTAGAAGGACATCCTGATAATATTACTCCGGCAATTGTGGGCGGGCTTGTTATTTCGTCCCAAGAAGAAGATTGTAGTGTTGTGTATCGAAAACTTGATTGGCCGGAAGAATGGACTATTACTGTTTGTATTCCGGAATTTGAATTATCAACCGATATTTCTCGCTCAGTACTTCCAAAGGAAGTTCCTATGTGTGATGCTGTGTTTAATTCCACAAGAATGGCTATGTTTGTACAAGCTGTTCATACAAAAGATGCCGAGCTTATGAAACTGGCGCTAAAAGACAAACTACACCAACCTTATAGGATGAAATTAGTTCCGGGATTGGAAAAAATTATAGAAAACTTACGTCATGAAGAAAATGTTTTAGGATGTGTTTTAAGTGGTGCAGGACCTTCTGTTCTTGTAATTTCGCACAAAAACAATGTTGACAGAATACATTCTATTGTAAAAGAAACCTGGGCAAGTTTGAATGTTAAAGCTGATGTGCGCACACTTACCGTTGAAAAAAACGGTGCACAAGTTGTAACTAACGAAGATTAAACTTTTAGGGCATAATAATTATTTGCATATAATAAATAATTATTATATGTGGATAAGTATTTCGTCAAATTGTATCGGTTGTGGTATTTGCTCAAGAATTAATCCAGAAGTTTTTGAGATTAATCAAAATTTTGCTATTGTAAATCCGTATGGTGTTGCAGACAACGAAGAAAGCTGCATTGATGCTGCTATTGAATGTCCTGTCAGTGCAATAAGTCTTTTATAAAACAGAAAAGACTGCTAAAATGCAGCCTTTTCTGTTAACCTTTTATCCTTATTTTAAATTTGTTATTGTCCTGTATAAGAAGGTACTAAGTTTTTCATTCCGCCTTTTTCACCTTCTTGGCTGGATTGATAATCTTGTTCTGCAGTTTTGAGTTGTGATTCAATAGTTTCTTTTTCGTGTGCCAAATCATCTTCTAAATCTTTCAATGGTTGAAGTACCATTTCTTCTTGCATATCATAATATTGTTCAATTTGACTTTGTTGTTGGGCAATATTTGATTGACACATTTGCATCATAGAACTGTATTGAGTGTTCTCTTGCATTGCTTGCATTTGATACGCACTTGCAAGTCCTGAATCTTTAGCTTGTTCTGCTGTTGGGTTTGTAGAACCAAATATACTTGTCATTATATTTGCAAGATTATTTTGATTAGCCATCATCATACCATATTGCTGATATTGTCCCATAGAACGGATTTGATTCAAAGCTTCACGTTTTTCGGACTGCATAATTTTTTGTTCTCTGGCGTAATCTTTTTGAGCACGTTGGATTTGACGGCTAACATCGAGCAGTCTGTTTTGCAGAGAGCGCATCCGCTTTCCGGCAATCAGTTTGTTAAATCCTAGTGTCAAAGCACCCATGTCTCGTCCTCGTTTTAATACTCTTAATTATATAAAGTATATATATATAATATAATTGCCCATGTTATACAATAATTGTAACATTTCGTTACAAAAGCTGTAACATTTAGTAAAAATGCTTGATTGAAATTGATTTATTTTTTACATAAAATTTGTATGTAATAATTGTGAGGTATCAATGGTAAATAATTTTTGGAATACTAAAACTATAATCTTTGCTATTCTTGTGACAATAGCTCTTTTATTTGTCCCTAAAATAATAGGAATTTTACTGTTGTTTTTTGCTGCTTATGTAATTGCTGCAGCTCTAAATCCATATGTAAATAAACTTCAAAATAAAATGAACAGAGGTTTGGCTACACTTGTTGTCGTATTAAGTGGTGTAATTGCGGTAATTGCGCTATTTGTTCCTATATTCGTCATAGCAGTAAGAGAAATAAAAGTATTTATAACCATGCTACCGGAAAAACTTTCTATATTTTCCGAATTTTTATTGGCACAAAAATTTAGAGGTCAAAATATTTCAGATATGATTGATTTAAATTCTGTAGTTGGTTCTTCATCAGCACTTGCGCAAAACATCTTTAGTCAATCGGTTAACATTACTGTAGGACTTGCACAGGTGTGTGTATTTACTGTAGCCATTACAATGATTGTATTTTATTTATTAAACGATAAAAGCTACATAAGAACAAAATTTCTGGAATTTTTCCCGCCTGAAATGAAGGATAAGGCAGGTGAAATCCTTGCTTCAATTACGTTTAAAGTCGGGAGTTATGTTAGAGCGCAAATACTCTCTATGGTTGCTGTCGGTGTACTGGTTACTGTATTTTTAATATTGCTTGGAATTGAATATCCGTTACTTTTGGGATTAATTTCGGGTATTCTTGACATCATTCCGATACTTGGACCAACAATAGCATTAGCAGTGATAATACTTGTTGCAGCACAACTTGGTGTTACAAAAGTTATACTTGCACTAATAGCATTTCTTGCTGTTCAACAAATATCAAACTATATGGTGCGTCCATTCTTGTTTGGTAAATTTATGGCATTACATCCGCTTATGGTGTTTTTTGCACTTTTTGTTGCTCAGCAGTTTTTGGGTGTTTGGGGTGTAATTTTATCTCCGGCAATTGCTGCAATGATTTGTGTCTTAATTGATGAATTATACTTAATTCCGATAAACAGAGGTAAAGATGCAGAGCAAACAATCGAATAATACCTACTTATATAATCATAATGCACATAAAAATGCTGATTTTAAAGTATGGATGGCATTCCCGGGTCCGCAATCTTTTGCTTTGTCTTCACTTGGATATATGTGGATGTACAAAACCATTGATGAACAATCCGATATAAACATTGAAATGCTGTTTTCCGATACTGAAAATTTCCAATTTAATAATGTTAATATGCTTGGATTTTCGTTTACGTTTGATATGGATTTTTTAACGATTTTTTCAATGCTTGAAAAATACAATCTGCCGCTAAAATCTATTGACAGAGATGATAATGCTCCGCTGATTTTTGCCGGCGGTCCGGTTATTAGTGCTAATCCGGAACCTTATAAAGATTTTTTTGATTTCTTTATTATTGGTGATGGTGAAGATTTAAATTTGAAAGCTGTAAATATTTGCAAAGATAATCAGGATAAATCAAAAGCTGAAATTTTACAGATTTTATCAAATATTGACGGTATTTATGTTCCAACATTAAATCAAAAAAGTGTAGTCAAAATAACCAAAAGGCTTACGGAATGTATTTATACTCCAGTAATTAGCGAGAATGCATTTTTTAAAAATACATTTATTGTTGAAATTGAACGAGGTTGTGCAAATCGTTGCGGTTTTTGTTTGGCTTCGTACTTAAATTTACCGATTAGATTTATTCCTTATGAACAAATAATTGAAGCAATAGAGCTTGGACTTAAATATACAAACAAAATAGCACTTTTAGGTGCACAACTTACTGCACATCCTAAATTTGATGAAATTTGTAAATATATTTATGACAAAATTCAAAACGGTAAAGATATTCAGATGAGTGTTTCGTCAATGCGTGTAGATTCGTTTAAACCGGAAATAGTAAAAACTCTTGTAGCTGCAGGACAAAAGAACACTACTTTGGCAATTGAAGCAGGCAGTGAACGTTTACGCAAGGTAATAAATAAAAATTTAACGGAAGAACAAATTTTTAATGCTGTTCAAGTAGCTAAAGATAACGGTTTAAAGGGTTTTAAATTCTACGGTATGATTGGATTACCGACAGAAACTACAGAAGATTTAGATGAAATGATAAAATTGGCTGCAAAATTGAAAGAAAAATTTAAAGGATTTGATATATCATTCGGTTTTTCCAGTTTTGTTCCAAAACCTAATACACCTTTTCAGTGGTATGGAAGAGAAAACACCAAATCGCTTGAAAAGAAAGCTGATTATATTAAACGTGAATTACACAAGTTAGGAATTAAATCGCAATTTTCAAGTCATAAATGGGATTATTACCAAGCAGTGCTTTCACGTGGTGACGGCAGTTTTACGGATTATCTTATCGATGTATATAAAAAGGGCGGGAATCTTGGCGCATTCCGCAGTGCAGCTAAAAATAAGATTAATACAGACTATTATGCGTGCGAAAATTACACGTTTGAACAAACATTACCGTGGGATTTTATAAATATAAAACCCGGAAAAGAATTTCTTATATCTGAAAACAAAAGATTGCTTAATTAATATACGGCATACAGTCTGAATACATCAAACTTGCCCATTTTTCATAATAGCTGATTTGAGTGGCACTGCCTGTTCTGATGAAAAATTTCGCAATTTTATCTGACGGAACACCTATAGCTCCGCAAATTGCAGCCTTAATAATATCAGGATGAGTAACTATAATAATACGGTTCCCTTTGTTTTCGTCAACAATCTTATTAATACATGCATTAATCCTTGCAATAAAATCGTTTATGCTTTCAGCTTCAATTCTGTCATCATATTCAGGATTATTAAACCAACTTTCAAGCAAATCAGGAGATTTAGCCTCCAATTGTTCCAAAGTTTGACCGTTAATTTTACCACATTTTCTCGGATGTAAATCATCGACAATTATACAATCTTTCTTGTATATTTTAGCAACCATTTTTGCGCTTTGTAGAGTTCTCGTTGCAGGTGAAGTATATATAGCATCATTTTTTACCCCTCTTTGACGTAAAAAATTACAAATGCGTTCCATTTCTTCTTGTCCCAAATCACTTAGCGGAGGATAATTTTCTAAATCCGAAAATCTGCCTTCTTCCGTGTAAATTGTTGCACCGTGTGCAATAAAAGTTATTTTACATTTACGATTAAAATACATACTCACCTCTTAAAAATAATTATACCATAGATTTGTTTGTAGTACAATAACTGTTAAAAGGAGAAAATCATGAAGGGAACAGCATTTAAATTTGGTGATGATATATCTACAGATCACATAGCACCTGGTCGTTTGTACCACTTACGTTCAAATTTGCCGGAATTTGCAAAACACGTTTTGGAAGATGCTGATGAAACGTTTGCTTCACGTATGAAAAAAGGTGATTTTGTTGTTGCAGGTGAAAACTTCGGATTGGGTTCATCAAGAGAACATGCGCCGTTAATTATGAAAATAGCCGGAGTCGGCGCAGTAATAGCAAAATCATTTGCACGAATTTTTTACAGAAATGCAATAAATATCGGTTTACTTGCTATTGAATGTGACACAGATTCTATCAATGCCGGTGATGAACTTGAACTTGATATTGAAAAAGGCATCATAACAAACCTTACTAATGGTGCAATTATCCAGATAGAACCAATTCCCCCTGTAATGGTTAAACTTCTTGAAGATGGCGGGTTGGTTGAACATATTAAGAAAAATGGCGATTTTAAACTTGTGTAACTACAGGAGTAATTATTGACTTTGTACTTTGTTTGCTGTTATATATAAGTACACTAGTCATTATATTCGTGCTGGATTTTTTGACTGTGTATGCAAAGCAAGGACGTAAAGATTTATTCCGTAGTCCTGTCATATTCGGAATGCGTAAGGGTTTCAGAATATGTTTTGCAAAATATGTACTAAAGTAAAAGGAGAAAAAAATGCCTACAATTAACCAGTTAGTGCGCCAAGAACGCAAAAAACTAACAGACAAAACAAAATCTCCTGCGTTAATGGATTGTCCTCAAAGACGCGGAGTATGTACAAGGGTTTACACAACTACCCCTAAAAAACCGAACTCAGCACTTAGAAAAGTTGCCAGAGTACGTTTGACTAACGGATTTGAAGTTACTTCTTATATCCCGGGTATTGGTCATAACCTACAAGAACACAGTGTTGTTCTTATAAGAGGCGGAAGGGTTAAAGACCTTCCTGGTGTTAGATATCACATCGTTAGAGGTACTTTGGATACAGCAGGTGTTGCTAACCGCGCACAAAGCAGATCTAAATACGGTGCTAAAAGAGCAAAAGGAGGTAAGTAATGTCAAGACGTTCTAAACCTGCAAAAAGAGTTCCGTTAGCGGATCCGGTATATAACAGTGTTGATATTTCTAAATTTATCAACAGAATTATGCGTCGTGGTAAAAAATCTTTAGCTGAAAAGATTTTCTACGCAACATTAGCTAAAATTGAAGAAAGAACCGGCGAAAAATCATTAGAAATTTTTCAAAAAGCATTAACAAACGCTACTCCGCTTTTGGAAGTTAAAGCTAGACGTATCGGTGGTTCTACATATCAAGTGCCTATTGAAGTTAAAGCTGACAGAGGTTTCGCTCTTTCATCTTCTTGGTTGATTGAATCAGCTAAGAAAAGAAGCGGAAAATCTTTCATCGATAAATTAACTAATGAACTTATTGATGCTTCAAACGGTCAGGGTGCAGCTTGCAAAAAACGTGAAGATACCCACAAAATGGCTGAAGCTAACAAAGCTTTTGCACATTATAGATATTAATCTTCTTATATTTTTGTCAATGGTCTTTTCTTGTTATCAGGAAAAGACCTTTTTTATTAATTGTTTAAATCTGCCTCTGCTGTTGTTGTTTTGTTTACACCATATAATTTAACTAACAAATTAACAATAGACGGATTTAAAATCGTTGGTGCACAAGTTGAAATAAAAACATTCTTTGCACCTGCCTCGATTAAACCTATCATGCTTGAAATTGTATTTGCATCACATTTAGCCAAATAATAAACATATTTATTTGATAAAACTGAAATATTTTGAAAAAATAAATCTAATATCTCAAGTAAAATCGGATGATTATTGGCAATATTTATGTGCAAAAGATTGTTGCAATGCGAATAATATGAAAAAGAAATAATATAACAATCCTTTGTGGCTTTTTTAAATAATTTTTCAAAATAATCCGATTGTTCCAATGAATAATTGGCTAAGCCGATTATAATAATTTTCTTTATTTTCTCAGAATTAAGTCTATTTATAATATTTTCAAAAGTTTGTGATAATACACTCAGATTAGCACCAACACGTATAGAATCACGTCTTTGACCACGCTTAAACCCTTTTGCAGATTTTGCAGCCGTAATAAGTTCTTCAAAATTGCTATTATCAATTTTAATTACCGATTTTGGTGCAATGTTATTTGTTGTGTAAAGCCTGCCCCTAATTAAATACTCAATATTTTGCGTTGCATGTCTGGTTAGCAATATAACACCAGGGAAAGTTGCGAAATCAACTATATTATTATCAGATACTGAGCCATAATGTCCTTTTAAACAGTCAAATTGCTTAAAATAATCAAAAGCATGTGCAATTAATAAATCGCCATGAGTATATACATCAATGTCCTCCTCTTTTACAGCCTCAAGCAGTGCTGCCAAATCCACAAGACTGGAGCCCGACACGAGAATTGCTTTGCCGTGTGTAGTTGACAAAGATACATCAGTTTCTGATATATTTCCAAATTTTTCTCGTTGAATATTTGATTGTTTTAGCCATAAATTTATATCTGATTTAGCAAGTTCATTTACAGCATCTTTAATTTTTTTTGCAGAAAAATTTTTGTTATTAAATATATTTATTGATTTAACTAATATATTTAATTCCTGAATATCAGTTAAACCGTAATCAAATAATTTTACAATACTAAGAGCAGTACTTTTAATTGAAATGAATAATAGCTCAAGTAATCGGCGCTGTTCCGGTGAAAATTTTATATTCTTCTTAGCAATAATATTTTGTCCATGTGTAAGGATATCACTCAAATTCATTTCAGGATGTATATTTATTGGAATTCTAAAATCATAACAAGGTAATTTCTTTATTTTACACTGTTCATTATAAATACGCTTTAATTTTAGCGTATCTTGAAAACAACCGGTAATAATACTGAGAAACTGTTCATCAGAATAATCAGTAGTCGAAATAATTTCTGAAAGTGATGTCGCCAGAATTAACTTATCAATAGCACAATTATACCCCATTTCTTCAAGTTTACTGATATAATGTGCCGAATGCTGTAATATTGTCAAAATAACTTCTTGAAAGGATGAAACCTTCGGCGAAATCGAACACATGCCTCTTCCCGAGCATTCATTCCCTTCAAAATTGTTTGAATGATACATTTCCATTTATAAATTCCTTGCATAATTTATAATATCATCTGACTCGTATATTGTCTTATTATTATGCACATCATGCAAGAATGGAACTTGTTCCTTCCCGCCTAATTTTAATAAATTTGCGTGATTTTCAGGTATAGTAACAACAAGTTTATTATATTTTATACCATTATTATTAAAATACTCCATCACTTTAAGGCAATAAGGACATTGCTCCGAAATATACAAATCTAACATATTTAGCTCCTTGTCATATAAATATTATAATTACGAATATATATATTTAATCCCCAAACTGTATAATTTTCTTGATTATACAAACTTTTTATAATAAAATTTCAGTTATGAAAAACATATTAGTAGTATTCGGAACACGACCGGAAGTTATAAAACTTGCACCGGTTATTATAGAATTAAAAAAACATACAGAATTGTATAATGTTATTATTTGCAACACAGAACAGCAAAAAGAGCTTTCTAACCAAACATTAAAATATTTTGGGTTAAAAGCTGACATAAACCTTGATTGCATGCGCAATAACCAATCTCTTGCAGAAGTTCAAAGTCGAATTTTAATATCACTTGATAAAGTTTTATCTGAAAATAAAATTGATGCAACAATTGTTCAAGGTGATACAATGACTGTACTTTGCGGTGCTCTTGCAAGTTATTACAGAAAAATTCCGGTTTTTCATGTTGAAGCAGGACTTCGCTCATATGATATTTTCGAACCGTTTCCGGAAGAAGTTATGCGCCAAATGACTTCAAGAGTTACAGAACTTAATTTTGCACCTACTAATAAAAATAGAGATGCATTGCTGCGTGAAGATATTTCTTCCGATAAAATTTTTGTAACAGGAAATACCGTTATAGATGCATTATTTTGTTTATCTGATGATGTTTTAAACCAAGCATCAGAATTTTTTAAGAGTAACGGAGTTGAAATAGACGATAAATTAATTCTTATAACTGCACACAGACGTGAAAATCATGGTACACGTATTGACAGAATTATAGATGCTATTGAATATCTGGCTGGCGAGTACGCTAATCACACTTTTGTTATTCCGGTACATCCTAACCCTAATGTACACGATAAAATTCATTCACGCCTGTGTAAATATGCTAATATTAAACTTTTAGAACCGCTTGATTACCCATATCTTGTATATTTAATGAAAAATGCAAAATTAATATTGACAGATTCAGGCGGTATTCAAGAAGAGGCACCTTCGTTCGGTTGTCCGACACTTGTTATGCGCTATGAAACAGAAAGACAAGAAGGAATTGATGCCGGAGTTTCTGTTTTAGTTGGTGCTGATTACGAAAAAATAATTGAATACAGTGAAGAAATTCTTTCCAAAACAAAAAGTGAAACCAGATTAAAAGCGCAAAACCCGTATGGCAACGGGAAATCTGCGCAATGTATTGAAAAAATTATTAGGAACTATTTCAAAAAATAATTATAATCTTGCAAGTTCTTTGTAATTACGTCTTGAACGTGGCATAGCATTAGTCGCATATGCATTCTTAATTTTGCAATTAATTGCCGGCATGTTTTGCAATTCACGTTGAAAACTTTTATACAACTCAATTTCTCTGGATTTAATATCTTTTTTAATCACCAGTGAATTTTCATACTCAGTCAATGCCTTTGCAGATTTAATTATGAAACCTAAAATTAGCAAAACTGTAAGTGACCACATGAGTTTTTCGACTGGAAAACGTTCACTCAGGATGATTGTATTTCCGTTTTCAGTTTGTGCCATAATTGCAGCACGTGAAATATCTTCAGCTTGAATATAAATTTTAAGTTCATTATCAGAAGCATGTTCAACAATTAAACTGTTAATATTGGCTGCACCTTTATACAATGCATTAACAGAATTTGATGCCTCAATACCTTTTACATCAAGTATAAGCGTACTGTTTCCTTTAGTAATTTTTCTGACTTCCGGTACACTATCCGATTTTAAAACAATGTTATACCCGTCATCAGTACCTTCAACTACAATAGTATGAAGCATATTTTCCGATGCTTGTACAGTTAATCCTGTAAATATTAATGTTAATAAAATAATTAGTCTTTTCAAATCAACTATCCCCTAATATCTTACATATATATCATATTTTTTTTATTGTAAACAGACATCAATCTACAGGTGGATATTTATGTAAATCAAGAGTTTAGTATTATTGTTAACTAATGTAACAATAAATATCCATGCTGAAATTTGGCAATTTTTAAAACCTTTATATAAGTGTAAATACGAGAGACCGAGGAGTTAAGATGATTACTTTATCACAACCTTCAAATTCTGAAAGAACACATGTTGCAGAAGCAAAAAGACCGGCAGAAGTTGTTGAAACGGCAGGTTCATTAGCAATGTTGTTCGAAAACGGTTTAATGACAATGGGTCAATATGATGAATTTATATCAAGCAATCCTTTTGCTGTTGATTATAGTATGTATTCTAACTATGAAACTGATAATTCTGTAGCTATGGGCGGTTTTTTAAGTGATTTTAGCAATGCTGTTTCAACCCTTGGTGACAATAGCGGTTTTTGTTCTGCTGGTTTTAGTTCTGAATGCAGTTCAGGAGGCGGATTTACATCATTCTGTTAATAAATACATTAAAAAGCGGTTTAATTAGCCGCTTTTTAAGTGTTAAATACTTATATGGATAAAAAATATTATACATATATTCTTTTGACTGAGCATAATACATATTATTGCGGTTACACAGATAATGTTGAAAAACGGTTTAAGGCACATTTAAGCGGTAAAGGTGCAAAATATACTAAAGCGAATAGACCCGTAAAAATTGTATGGCAAAAAGAATTTGATAATAAAATTGATGCTCAAAAAGAAGAAAGACGTATAAAAAAACTTACACATACAGAAAAAATGCAACTAATTATGGAGTAATGCTTCTTAAATCCAACATTTTTTGAATATCTTTATCTACTTTATCAATTAAATTTAATTGTTTTTCAAGCTGTTTTTCATCTTTCTTAATTTCGTTTTGAAGTTGTTTAACTTTTAACTCTTTGAACTTTTGAGGTGCTTCATTAAAAGATGTCGTACCTCCAATATTTTGTTGTTTTAAGAAATCTTTTTGTGCTGCTTTAAATTCGATGTCCATTTGTTTGATTTGAGCTTCATAATCTTTTTTCATTTGTTCCAGCTCGGCTTTATCTTTTTCTTTTTTAGCTTTTGCATCAGCTTTTTCAACTTCTTTTAACGCTTTTTCTTCATTCTCAATAATTATAGGACTAACAACACCATCTTGTACAATTTTAAAACCGTTTGAACTTATTTGCACATCCTGCATATCAAAAGAAACAAGTCTGACTTGTTCACCGAATGTATCAATTGTCCAGAGCCCGAGGAACACAGGATGCCTACCCGTATAAGCATACGCAGCAGTAATTACTCTATCCTGAGAATTTGCAACAAACCCAAGCGGATAAATATCCCAGCGTTTGTCGTCTAAATCCATATCTTTATTTTCTTTCCAGTAATAAATAATCGCATCTCGTAATTCAACCAAATTATATGAAGTTTTTGTTTCAAAATCATAAACTATTGCATTTGTTTTCCATATACCGTCACGAGAACTGCCGATTTTTTCTTTTACCAGAAGTTTCTTTCCGTCAGCAGAAAAATCAATTGGTGTTAAGGTTCTAAAAGCACTATCGTTATCAATTGATTTTTCAGTTGAGAGTATTGGTTCAGGATTACGCTTAACAACATTTGCTTTTTTAATCTTATTTAGCGGTGTATCTGTACCTTCCAGCGGAATAACAAACAAATCTGCCGCTGTTGAAGCACTGTTAGGATAATAATATACAACGGGATAAACTAATATTGAAAAATCGGGAGATGTAATCCCTTGTCCGTTAAATTGACGTAATTTAAAAAATTTCTTTGATATATTTAATTCCGGTGAACCCGGTGGGTCGTTGTAACGAACAATCTTATATGTAGGCTGTGGGACATATTTCATATCCGAGCCTTTTTCAATTTGGGGAATTTCAATATTATCTTGCGATTTATCCTTATACCTTGAAAGCGTTTCATATTCGTCAACAGTCATATAACCTGAAGGAGTACGATTTAAAATACTGCGTTCATATTCTTCTTTTACTTCTTGTTTTTTAACATTATGTTCATATTCAGCAGCACGTTGACGCACATCTTTATATTCACGTGCGAAAGTATTACATGATGAAAGAGCCATCGTAATTACAAGTAACAGAATTACCTTACGCATTTACACAAGTCCTTCTTTCATTGCAGTTGCAACAGCTTTTGAACGGCTTTCAACATACAATTTTTGCAAAATACTGTGAACATGAGTTTTTGTAGTTGAAAGTGTAATTACAAGTTTCTCAGAAATTTGCGGGTTGCTTAAACCATCAACAATCAGAGCAAGCACTTCCATTTCTCGTTCAGTTAAACCGTAAAGGTTTTTGCCAAGTTTGTAATTAATTTCACCACGTCGTTTGTCAGAATCATTTTCTTTTCTGATATTTGTCAAAACTACTTTTGCAATTGCCGGATCAAGCCAACCTGCACCTTCTGATACAGCAATAACAGCCGCAACAGTTTGTTCAGCGGTAGCACCTTTTGTAATATATCCGTCTGCTCCCGCTTTAAACGAATCAAATATGTCGTCCTCATCTTCTCTTGACGTGTACATAAGAACTTTTATACGCTCATTTGCATTTTTGATTTTACGGGTTGCTTCTATACCGTCAATTGTCGGAAGCCCAATATCCATAATAACAACATCCGGACGTAATTTAAGAGCATTATTGACACCTTCTTGACCATCAGCACACATATTAACAATTTCTATATTCTGATTTTTTGACAAGATAACCGATAAACCAAGCCTTGCCATATCGTGATCTTCAACAATCAAAACTTTTATATTAGTCATTTAAAACCTGTCTTTCAATTCTATTATTCACAACATCGGGCAGTAAAAATGAAAATTCACTGCCTTTATTAACTTTACTTTCCAACCAAATTTTGCCATTGTGCGCTTCTACAATTTGTCTGGACAAATACAAACCAAGCCCTGTACCTGTTGAACGTTTTTTGCTTGTACCTTGTGAAAATCTTTTAAATAAATGAGGCATATCTTCTTTTGGAATACCATTACCGTTATCAGCAACAGAGAAAATAAAGTCCCCCTCTTGTGCTTTTGCGGTGAGTTCGATTTTACCGCCCTTATTGGTATAATTAACAGCATTACCGCATAAATTAATCATTACTCGTTTAATTTCACCTTTATCAGCATTCACGTTGACATTGTCATCAATTTCGCAATTTAAGACAAATTCTATATTTTTACTTTCAGCAAGAGGTTTAAGTTCCTCAAAACATTGCAATACCAAATCTTTTACAGGAAAATTAGTTTTGCAAAGCGATAATTTTCCGCTTTCAAATCTGTAAACCTCAAGTAGCGCATTAACAAGCCCAAGTAAATCTTCATTACTTTGAAGCATTGTTGACAACAGAACTTGTTGTTTATCATCAAGTTCACCAAGCGAACCATCCAAGAAAAATTTTAATGTTTGAATTGCGGCAAGCAAAGGTGTTCTCAAATCATGTGTAAGAGTTGCAATAAAATCATCTCTTAGACGTTCGGTGTCTTTCTGAACACTTACATCACGAATAACACCCACATATCTTTCCGTATTATCGGTAGAAATTGAAGCAAAATTAATTTCAACCGGTATATTTTTACCGCTAAGAGTATTTTTCAAATAGCAATCACGAACCAAAACTTCATTTTTATCAGGTCCGAGTCCGAAAATACCATTTTTGTTATAAACAGAAAGGTTCATGTCTTTATTTTCGGAGTATGCAATTTCTTGAAACTTCATGTGGCATAAAGCAGTATCTGAAAGTCCTGTCATATTTTCACAAGCAGGATTAACTTGCATAATTCTGCCGGAACCGTCAATTATTATGATACCGTCAGCACAATAATTTATAATTCCGCTAAGCTTGAGATTTGCTTGTAAAAGCTCTTCTGTACGTTCTTTCACCATATCTTCAAGTTTTTCTGAATATTTTTTTAATTCTTCCTTAGCTGTTTCCAATTCTGAAATTTTTTCTTTAAGTTTAGATAATAAATTACTGCGTTCTATACCGTTTTTGATATTCATAATCAAATCATCATTATCCCACGGTTTTTCAATATATTTATATAACCCGATATCGTTAATAGCTTTTATTGCATTTTCTTTATCTGCATAACCCGTTAACAAAATCATACTAATTTCCGAATGCAATTTTTTAGCCTCTGTCAAAAATTCCAAACCATTCATTTTAGGCATCATAAAATCCGAAATAATAATATCAGGTTTTTCACTTTTTAAAAAACTGATTGCCTCAAGCGGGTCATTAAAAAAATATGCATCATTAAAACCTTCGACCTTTAAAAGTGTTTTAAAAGCCGAAGTGACAATTTTTTCATCATCTACTACTACAATTTTTCCCATAGTAATATAATGATAACTTATTATTCATTTTCAGACAAATTGGTTACAAAATGTTAATTAATACGCCGGAGGTGAATAAACACGCTTACCCAGTTCCATATCCATTAAAAAGAGTGATGATTTTTCTTCACCGAACAAGCGTAATTTTGTTATAATATCAGATACCTGTTTTTCTTCTTCTACCTGTTCTTTCAAGTACCAATTTATAAAATTTCTAGTCGCCAAATCGCATTCATCCTGTGACAAATATGCAATGCAATCAATTAATGATGTTACATGTTTTTCATGTTCCAAGATTTTTTCAAAAACTTGAAGAGGGGATATGTAATCATTTTCAGGAAAATCAATTTGTTTAAAGGTTATTTTCGCACCTCTGTCAATCAAGTATTCAAAAATAATCATGCCGTGGTCAACTTCTTCTTTGGCTTGAACTTTTGTCCAATTTGCAAATCCATTTAAACCCATATCATCAAAATAAGCTGACATTGCAAGATATAAATATGCTGAATAAAATTCTTTATTAATTTGTTCATTTAATACATCAATAACTTTACTATTCATCACTTTCTCCTTCCCATAAACCATGAATGTTGCAAAATTCACGTGCTGTAATTTTGTTACCGATATTCTTTTCAAGCATCATTATCGGTTCCATATTCGGATGAAGATATTTGATATGAGCTTGGTTTTTGTCTTCCGAAATCGCTTCAATAAACATAATGTAATGGTCCTCCTTCATTGGATGAAGCTCGCTGCCCACACGAATTTCCAAGTTATTATTTTCTGTGTTAACAAATACCGGAACATGTTTTTCCATACCTGAAACGTCTTTTTTCTTTGCACTAAGAAGTTTCATTGCCTGACCGCAACAGACAAGTTCACCTGCACCTTCAATCATTACCTGAATTAAATTCCCGCAAATTTCACAGCGGTACATTTCTAAACGTTGTGTCATTTTTAACCTCCTGTTGTAAGAATAAATATTGTCTATATAAATTACATCCGCAAACTAGCCAATATTTATGCATCAAGGTTATAAATTAAATTTACTTATTTAAGGTAATGTAACTTATTGAAAATAGTTTATGCTGAATATGTAAATCCTCAACTCTTCTGATTGCTCAGTACTTGCCCTTCAATTAGTGAAGGGCTTTTCTTTTAATTGTAAATTTACTGACAAAATTTGACAAATGCAGTATAATGTGATTATGTAATCATGAGTGAAAGGGCTTAAAATGAGAGAATTGATAGAAAAAGATAAAAGAATTATAGTTGTACCACACGATTTCAAATGTGCCAATAAAGGTACTATAACTGATGTTCAGCCGGATTATTTTATGTTGGAACTTGACTATGAACCGGAAGGCATTTTAAAAAACAATTATTGTGAATTCTATACACAAACTTCACACGGTACATTATATTTTGATTCTTATGCAAAAGAAATTAACGGTACAACACTTAAAATTGCAAGCCCTGCAAAACATAAATTTTTACAAAGACGTCAATATACTCGTATAAAATATATTATGGATTTAGATTTAATCGCTGATGATGTTGTTAACAAAATTACAACTTTGGATATTTCAGCCGGCGGTATGAAATTCAACACGAATGATAACATTAATATCGAAAAAGAGTATAAAATTACATTGCCGCTTTCCGAAGAACAAAGTGTTGAATGTAAATTCTTACCTATTCGTATAGAAAAAAGGAATGAAGGCGGTTATACAGTTTCAGGACGCTACGAATATAACTCAAGCAAAGATAAAATGACCCTTACGCAATATTGTGCAAAACGTAGCATTGAAATAAAGAATAAATAAACATGGGACTTGTAAAATTACTCAAAAAGAAGAATAAAAAAATTCTCTTTACAACACCTTCGCATGGACAAAAATTTTCTATTTATAATCCGTTAAAACAATTATATAAAATAGATATTTCTGAAACCGAAGCACATAATCCAACGGAAGCACTTCAAAAAGCTGAAGAACGTGCAAAAAAAATATATAAGACTACTTCTACATTTTTTTTAACAAACGGTTCGACCAGTGGTATTATTACTTCTGTTTTAGCTTGCGTAAATTCTGGTGATAAAGTTTTAATTTGGCGTAATTCTCATCCATGTCATTTAAATGCAGTGCGACTTGCCGGTGCAATTCCGATTTTTTATGATTTGGAAATTGATGATGAATGGGGAATCCCGCTTGAAACAGAACCTGAAATGATAGAACAATATTTCAAATCTTATAATATAAAAGCCGTAATTGTTACATCACCGACTTATGAAGGAATTGTTTCGGATATTTCTAAAATAAAAAAAATATGTGAAAAATATTCAGCATATTTAATTGTTGATGAAGCGCATGGAGCTCTTTATCCGTTTTCAAAACGATTGCCTGAAAGCGCTGTAAACATTGCCGATTTTACAGTTCAATCACTTCATAAAACAGCCGGCGGTGTTAATCCGACAGCACTGTTGCATACAATGACAAATTTGAATGTGAAAAAAGCACTGGCAATGATAAATACAACTTCGCCTTCATATCCGCTTTTGGCATCAATTGAAGCAAATATAGAATTTTTAAATAGTTGGTGGGGCAAACGCAAACTGGAAAATCTTCTCGACGAACTGGAACTTTTGCAGGATGAATGTGCAAATTGTGAATTTTTTGGAGATGATATTACCAAAATTCTTGTTCGTGTTCCTGATATATCAGGAGAAGAATTATCGGAAATTCTTTTTGACAATTATAACATTGAGGATGAAAAAACTAATGAAAAATCTACAATGCTATTATGCGGAATTGGTACTGATAAAAATAAAATAAAAAAACTTAAAAAGGCCCTCTTAACATTGTAACATTTTCTTAACAAACCACCTTCAAATATTAAAGTTTTAGGATAAAACAGCCGTAAACCATAGTAAGGATACTCAAGGAAAGGACAACGCCAACTATGGGAATGGCAGCATCACAGGCTAGATTATTATCAATCACATCTCGTATGGCTGATAACGAGCTGAGAGCTCAGATTATCAACAATTCGAAGATGCGCCTTGCCACTGAAAGTTCTAAAGTAAGTGAAGAATATGTCAGTGCGCTCAATTCTGCAACAATGATGATGTCAAATTATGATGTAGATGGCAATAGTCAATATCAAAAATTAAGCTTTAATTCTCTTACAAGTTATAGTGCTCATAACAGTCAATATGGTCTTGTTAACGCAAATGGCAAACTTCTTGTATCAGAAAAAGATTATGATAATTACAAAGCTTCTTTAAATGCAGATGATCCGCTTACTGAATTTCTTGGTAAATACGGTCTTGAATACGGTACAAAATACTTTGACAACCTTACAGGTGTCGGAGATTATAAATTGGGCGGAACTGAAGATTATCCGGGCAAAACTTATAGCGTTAATGAATTAGAAGCTATGTACACTGGCACAGATGGTCATGAAGGTTGGCAAAATATATTAAATTCAAGTGACTATAATAATTTTATTGAAGCACATGAAAAATATGAACTTGCTAATAAAAATTATTCTAAGCAAATGTACAAAACAATGGTAAGTGATGTACTTGTTAACAATACTACTTGGACACAATTAGGTGCAAATATTACAAATGGATCGTCTGATGTAAATGTAATGAAAGGGTATATGAATAATATACTTAATATTGTTACCGGTTACACAACAAGCAGACCACCTAAATTAAATTTAGATAGTATTGCAGCAAATGATTTTTATGAAGAATTGAAAGAGATGAATAATGCTCTTACTGTTACCGGTTCAAACAGTGCCATCCTTGCAAATGAAGAAGAAATTACATATGATGCAGAAGGCAATGCATATTTTGGTATAGCTTTTGAAAAATCGGATGGGTCTGGTGATATCTACCAATACCAAGCTAAAAAAAATAATAACGGTGGTTATGATATTTATTATGTTACAGCAGATGCCGAGGGCATATGCAGCAACTATGAATACCAATCTAAAAGTGCTGCAGTTTCTGCAACATCTAAAGATGTTGAATTAAGTGATACATCTACTGATGAAAATGGTAATAGTTATACTAAAACAGTAAAATACAAAGATTTATATTCAGCACTCAGTTCTAAATCAAAAATTGTTGATATAGATGAATACTTAAACGCAGAAGAAGTTCAAGCTTATGCAGAATCTATGTATAACTTTGTTGAAAATAAAATCATTGAAGTTATGAACAAAGAAGCTTTCATAAATAGCTCTGATCCGGCTATGGTAGCAGCAAAAGCTGAATACGAAGGTCTTGCATCACAAATATCAACAAGCTTATTCGGAGTTAATGACAAAAATATTTATGATAGTCTTCTTGATATGGGTTGGATTATAAACAACAGCAAAGCAGACGGCTACAATGATGCAAACGGTCTTGTACAAAAAGTAACCGATGTTGCGGTTTTGAATGACTTATTTGATGTATATGGCGAACCTCAATGGGGTTGGATTGATAAAAACAATTCTGCAGAAAATGCTGATGCAAAAGTTCAATGGTACACTAACTTATTTGAACGTATGCAACAAGGTTGCAAAGTAATTGAAAATGGACTTGCTTCCAGCAATGAATGGATTCAATTTGCATTAGAGAGCGGAATTGTAACAATGGAACAGGTTGACACCAATAATAATTGGGTTTCTACGATTTATACAAATTGCAGCAACATAACAGAAGTAACTGATGATGTTGCAGTTACAAAAGCAGAAGCTGAATACACAAAAGCAATGAATGCCATTGAAGCTAAAGACCAACGCTATGATATGGAATTAAAAAATATCGACACAGAACATAATTCACTTCAAACTGAATATGATTCCGTTAAGTCTGTAATAGATAAAAACATTGAACGTTCATTCAAAATATATTCATAATTCTGCCGACTTAAAATATTTGCAATATATCTTAATAAACTAACAAAAATTATTATCATAGGGTTTAAAATATTACTATGAAAGTCAGTAGTATTTCTCAAGCTAATATTCAAACAGCAAGAACCCAATATCCTTTTCTTTATACAGCTAATCCTGCATATACTAAATCTCATTTTAAAGAACACAGAAAAGAATATTTAGGCGGTTTGGCATCATTAATACTTGCTACTATTTGCCTGACAAAATTTATGGGCAGAAAATCACTCCCAAAAACTGTAGTTGAATTGGCAGATAGCAATATTGGACTTAACAAAATCAAAGGTGCACAAAGAACCGTACAACAATTAAAAGAGAGAATACTTTATCCGATTAAAGCAGTACAAAACGGTGAAAGAAAACGACTTTACAGAAACTTTACATCAGGTCTTATTATTATAGATACTAATGGTGAAAAAAAAGCAAAAAATATTTTAGATGCACTAACTGAACACGCTGAACAAATTAATATTCATTGTATAAATGTTACTAAACCGCATTTTAAAAAAGATTTAGGTAAAAGCATTCATAGTGCTATAGATGAAGCAATTAAATATAATAAAGAAACCTCTGAATGTGTATTATTGAACTTGGGTGATATAAGCATTTTTTCTCAAATGAACCCATCTAATATTAAAGCTAAAACTACAGTCGAAAAACGCATAAAAAAATTACCTCCGGGAATTATATGGGCATCTTGGACAAACAAGGGTGAAAGCCTTCCATATTTTCACAATAACGGTAATGTATTAATGTCAAAAATAATTGACTGATAAATTTTAATATGCTATTTTACACCTGAGGTGAATATGAAATTTTATTTAACAATCTGCACACTTGTTTTTTTAACAACAACTGCATTTGCAGGTAATATCAATTACGGCTATAACGCTCAAGGTAATTATGTTCCTATGTCGGTAAACGGCAATAACATTCAATATGGTTATAATACTCAAGGTAATTATTCACCATCATCAATTGGCGGGAAAAGAATACAATACGGCTACAATGCTCTGGGGAATTACGTTCCTACGAATGTAGGCGGTCAACAGATACAGTATGGTTATAATGCTCAAGGAAATTATGTCCCTACTTCCGTCGGGGGACAGCGTATCCAATATGGATATAATGCACAAGGTGATTATGTTCCGACTTCTATAGGCGGACAACGTATTCAATACGGATATAATGCGCTTGGCGATTATGTACCAATGAATATTGATTATTAATATAAAATTTTTTGTTTGTGATATAATAAATTTGCCGTGCTCCACGGGGAATTGCAATCTCTCGACCCGAAGTTTATGCGGGGTGCAGAGCCTGTTGTGAGGGTTTGTGAAGTAAGGCTGAAATAAGTAAAATTGTTGACATTTAAGTTTATTATGGCGTAAGCTGTCGAACCGTGTCAGGATGGAAACATAGCAGCACTAAGGCAATCCTTACGGGTATGATATATTTAAAAAGAGATTATATTTATTAAGGTTTTATTTTATAAATTCGATAGACAGTGGCACGGTTTATTTAAGTTCTGATTCCTTTATATATCTTGGTCTTCCTTTTACCTCAAGGAAAATTTGTCCAATATATTCACCAATTGTACCAAGGCAGAATAATTCAATCCCGCCAAAGAAACTGCTCATAATTAAGTCAATTGCCCAATCATGCTGATATTGTGCAAAAAACAATTTGTTACATAATGCCACAAAAGCAAGAATTATACTTACAATTGTCATGCTAAATCCGATAACTGCAACTAATCGTAACGGAACAACGCTGTACGATGTAATACCGTTAAGTGCTAATGTTGAAAGATTAAAAACATTGAATTTGGATTTTCCAGCCATGCGAGGTTTTACATCAAAATTCACATAGACAGTTTTTGAACTTAACTCATTGAAAAATCCTCGTAAAAACAGTGATTTTTCAGGATATTGTTCCATAATATCCAATGCTTCTTTACTTACTAAGCGATAATCCGAATGATTAACAGGAATTTTTGCACCCAAAAGATTCATTAACTTATAGAACAATATTGCAGATGTTTTCTTAAAAAAGCTATCCGTTTTGCGATTATTTCTAATTCCCGAAACAATAATAGCACCGTTTGAATAAGCATCAACAAACTTTTCGATAGCCCATTCATCTTGCTGTAAATCTGCATCAATAGAAACGGCACAATCACATCCAAGCTTTCTTACACATTCATATCCTGCAACAAGAGCTCTCTGGTTTCCAAAATTTTTAATAAATTTCAACCCTTTAATACTTGGATTTTTGTCATGTAAGTCGGAGATAATATCCCAAGTTGTATCAGTTGAACCATCATCGACAAAATAAATATAACTTTGCTCACTGATTTTATTTTTATTAACCAAAGCGGTAATAACCTCAAGTAATCTGTTTGCAGTGACGTTAATACATAATTCTTCATTGTAACACGGTACAACTATTGCCAATATAGGTTTATTCTCTCTCATAATTTTTATATTATAATATTATCATAAGAAATGCAAGGACTTTTTATGGAGAAAAAATTCATATTAAACGCTGATGATTTCGGCATGTCAAAAGATTATAACAAAGCCGTTTTAGAAGGATATAACAACGGTTTTTTGACATCAGCAAGCATATGTGCAAACGGAGCAGCTTTTGATGCTGCAATTAATGATATTTTGCCGGATTGTCCCAATCTCGGTCTGGGTGTTCATCTTAATATCATTGAAGGTAAATCACTTACAAAATGTAATTTACTAACAGATAGCAACGGAAATTTTAATTGTGGCTATTTATATTTTCTTTTTAACTCAACAAATGCTGAATTTCTAAAACAAGTTGAAACTGAGTTTCGTGCTCAAATTGAAAAAGTTAAAAAGAATGCAAATATCGACCACATAGATTCTCATGTACACACACATGCTATTCCTAATATTTTCAAACTTGTATGTAAATTGGCAAAAGAATACAATATTCCCTATGTAAGAACTCAATTTGAAGATATGTATTTTGTTCCGGATATCAAAAAACATTTTAATTTAAAATATCCGCCTAATATTTTAAAAATATTATTGCTAAATTATTTTACAAATACAAATAAGAAGGTAATTAAAGAATTTGGTTTAAAAACAAACGATTATCAAATCGGTGTAGGTTACACGGGAATGATGGACGAAATGACTATTGAACACGGACTAACAAATTTACCGGATAATTGTGTTGTTGAGGCTTTAATTCATCCTTGCTGCTACTCAACAATTAAGAAAGATTCTCATTCAAAAGAATTTACAATCACGTTAAATAGACAACTGGAAGATAAGATTAAAAGATTGGGATTTGAGATAACAAATTATAAAAATCTATGAAAAGATATGTTTTTTCAATAATAATTTTAATAAGCTTTATTTTCTTTGTTTTATTTTTAGAAGCTAAAAATTCAACAAAAACAGTACTTGGTGTAATTGAACCTGCTATTTTACAAATTGATTTAAATAACAACGGCACAATTGATGATAATGAAACTATTTGCATACCTGAAATCCAAAGTTTTTCACAGGATATTAACAGCAGCCCTCCACCTTTTGTAAAAGAATATAATCTTAGCAAGAATGAAATTATCGGACTGAGTTATCTTGCTAATGAATATGCAAACAACTTAATCCACTTAAAATCCGCAAAAATTAAATTCACAGGAAAATCAACACCTGAATGCAAATTTGCAGAAATATATTCAGAAAACGAAAAATATTCAGATAAGCTAGTATCAGCAGGATTTGCAGCTCGCAACAATAATTTTAATAAAGCAACTTTTAGTAAAAATTTAGAAAAAGCCCGTAAATTGAAATTAGTAATTCTAAACCATAAAAGCTACAAATATCACAAACTTGACTGTGCATACGGTTTACAAAGTTCTGATTATATTGTAATTCAGCAAAAACAATTACCTGCCGATGCCAGTCCATGCAAATTTTGCCACATAAATAACAATAAAACTGTCCAAAATCACAAATTGAAAACCGTCACAACACAATTAACTTCTGATGGTGACATAAAACTTATATTAACCGATTTAACCACCAAATTAATTCCTGATAACCGATGCAATACTGAAGCTTGTAAATCATTGTTGCATGAAATAAACAGTGCAAATACTTCAATTGATATTGCTGTGTATGGCTGGGATAACACACCCGACATATATAAAGCGTTAATAAACGCCAAAGAACGAGGTGTGAAATTACGAGTCGTTTATGACCGTTTTACAAATCCGGACAAAGAATATTATAAAGACACTCAAACACTTGTAAAAATAGCTGATGATGCTCGCTCTGATTTTATTAATGGTTCGCCTGCTCAAACAGACCAATTAATGCACAATAAATTTGCGATTTTTGATAATAAAACTGTTTTTACAGGTTCCATGAATTTTAGTCATACAGGGCTTTCAGGCTATAACTCAAATGCTGTTATAATTATAAATTCAAAAGATGTAGCAAGGCTCTACACAGCTGAATTTGAACAAATGTTATCCGGCAAATTTCACAATATGAAAACTAAACCCAATCTGCCAAATAGTTTTCAAATAGGTGACAGCAAGATTAACGTATATTTTTCGCCTTATGATAAGACTTCACAATACATTATTCCTTTGTTAAACAGTGCTCAAAATTATATTTATATACCCACTTTCCTAATTACACACACTGATATTTCTAACGCATTGATAAAAGCTAAGCAACGAGGTGTTAATGTAAAGGTTATAATTGATGCCAATAATACTTCAACAAGAAACACTAAACACGCTCTCTTGAGGCAAAATGGTGTCTTTTTGAAGACCGAAAACTATGCAGGTAAAATGCATTCAAAATCAATAATAATCGACGATAAATACATAATTGCAGGCTCTATGAATTTTTCAAACAGCGGTGAAAACAAAAATGATGAAAATTTACTTATAATTGAAAATTCTAAACTTGCCAAATTTTATAAAGAATTTTTCTTGGACTTATGGGCAAAAATTCCTGACAAATGGCTTACACAAAATGTACATCCTGAGAGTACTGACTCAATCGGTTCTTGCTCGGACGGAATTGATAATGATTTTGACGGATACATTGATAAAGATGATACAGGCTGTCGCTATTAATAATTTTTAATTATCTTTGCTTCAACATCTTTTTTCACATTAACACTGTTGGATAAACTTCTTGTAAGTTCTGCCGCTGTATTTGCCGTATAAAATTTTCCGCTTGTAACAAGAGCCGTACACTGCAATTGTTCTAAATCGTCATCATCATCGACATTAAAAGCTATAACATCAATAAAAATATCCTTGCGTACTTTTATGAGCTCCATAACATAAGTACATGGACTTTCATCACAATTTTCACCGCCATCGGTAAGCAAAATTATCCGTTTTTTACCGGAAAACCCGAGAAAATCATTTTTTACTGCCTGTTTTAGTGAATAAGTTATTGGTGTCATTCCTCGAGGACGATTTTCAGACAAAGACGTCTTTACATCATAAGCAGCAGAAAGTCCGATAGGTACTGCTAAAGCAGATGCCCTGCAAGCATCAAACGGAGTAAAGCCCATTTTATGTCCATAAATACGTAACCCAAAAGAAGTATTCGGACTTATTTCAGGCAAAATTTTAGACATTGTTCTAACCATTAAATCGACTTTACGCTCACCGTCCAAATATTCGTTCATGCTGTTTGAAAAATCCATAATAAACAATATGCGTTCACCTTCATTTGAATTTAATGCATAATTATTTGGTTTATAAATACCATAATCACTTGCTAATGCAGGCGAAACCACAAATAAAATTATAAGTAATATTCTTATCATAGTTAAATTATCTAAACAAATATTGTAATTTAACATACGTAAATTATTACACTATTTGACCTTTCTTTTTGCTTGCAATATCATAAACATATTATGAATAAAGATTTGATTAAACAGGCTGAAATTGCTTTAAGGAAACAATTTGAAATTATTGATGAAATAAGAGATTATAATCAGGAAAAAGTTTTAAATGCATTTGTTGAAAACAAAGTTGCACCTGAACATTTTTATACCGTTTCAGGCTACGGACACGATGATTTAGGACGAGAAGTACTTGATAAAGTATTCGCAGATGTTTTCAAAGCTGAAAAAGCCCTTGTACGAATTCATTTTGCATCAGGCACACATACACTTGCCTGCTGTCTTTTCGGTAATTTACGCCCAGGTGATAAACTTGTATCAGTTGCAGGAACTCCATATGATACAATGCTTGAAGTAATAGGTACTGCAGGTGATGAAGAAACAAAAAGAGATTCAGTCATAGCTCATGGGGTAACATATGATGAAGTTCCTCTAAAAAACGGAACAGATATTGACTTTGAAGCTCTTGAAAATGCAATTGATAAATCTGTAACAATGGTTTTAATACAACGTTCAAAGGGTTATTCTACACGTAAATCACTAACTGTTGAAACTATTGGTAAGATTTGCGAAATTGTCAAGAAAAAAAATCCTGATTGCATTTGTTTTGTTGATAATTGTTATGGAGAATTTGTTCAGAAAATTGAACCGCTTGAAGTTGGAGCGGACCTTATAGCAGGCTCATTAATCAAAAATCCGGGCGGAGGCATTGTCGAAGCCGGTGGATATATTGCAGGAAAAGAAATCTATGTTAATCGTGCTGCAAATCGTCTTACTGCACCGGGAATAGGTTCTGAAGGCGGGGCAATGTTTAACCAACATCGATTGATATTTCAGGGATTATTTATGGCACCGTCAGTAGTTTCTGATGCGGTAAAAGGTGCTGTATTAGCTTCAAAAATATTTGACGAAATAGGTTTTAACAGTTCACCAAAATATTTTGAACAACGCTCTGATATTATTCAAAATATAACATTCAATGCTCCGGAACCGTTGGAACATTTTTGTAGAACTATACAAGCCTTATCACCTGTGAACGGTTATGTAACCCCTATCCCCGAATATGTTCCGGGGTATGAAGATAAAATCATCATGGCGGGCGGTACATTTATTGAAGGTTCCACAATAGAACTTTCTGCAGATGGACCACTACGTCCACCTTATGTAGCTTATATGCAAGGCGGCTTAAATTATGCGCATGTAAAAATTGCATTAAAAAAGATTTTAGATAAAGTTAATTCATAATTGTAAAGTTTCATAAACAGCTAAATAGCTAATACTAATTAATTCTTTGGAATTAGTCGATTATATTATTAGATACATTTTGACAGAATGAATTTTGTGGTATAATACTAATAAGCTCAAATTATTTGGGAGAGTTAGCTAATATTAAATAAGAAGAAAGGTTTAGATATGACGTTACCAAATGTAGCATATTTTTCAATGGAAATCGCTATGGATCAGTCTTTAAGTACTTATTCCGGCGGTTTAGGTTTCCTTGCTGGTTCACATATGCTTTCAGCAGGATATTTACAATTACCAATGGTAGGTGTAACAATGTTATGGTCATACGGTTATTATGACCAAAGAATTGACCACAAAGGTCAAGTAGAAGTTGCTTACATCAGAAAATACTATAATTTTCTTAAAGACACCGGTGTAACAACAGAAGTTGAAATTTTCGGAGAAAAAGTAAAGGTAAAAGCCCTTCTTGTTGAACCTGAATTGTTTGGAACTTGCCCTGTTTATTTGTTAACAACAGATATCGATGGTAACAGCGATTGGGCTAAGAGCATTTCTCATAAGCTTTACGATGGTAATGAAAAAATCAGAATTGCACAAGAAACAGTTTTAGGTGTTGCTGGTATTAGAATTTTGCAAGAACTCGGTTATAACTTTGATGTTATCCATATGAACGAAGGACACGCATTACCTGCTGCATTTGAACTTTTAAGACAATATAACGGTGATTTGGAACAAGTTAAAAAGAAGACTGTATTCACAACTCACACACCTGTTGCAGCAGGAAACGAAGTTCACTGGGTTGATACCCTGATGGAAGGCGGTTTCTTTGCAGGTTGTTCTCGTGATACAGCAGTAAATCTTGGTGGTGAAAACTTCTCACTTACAGTTGCTGCTCTAAAAATGAGCCGTATTGCAAACGCTGTTTCACAACTTCACGGACTTGTTGCAAATAAAATGTGGGAATGGGTTGACGGCAGATGCCCTATCAGAGCGATTACCAATGCCGTTAATTTACATTATTGGCAAGATCACCGTATTCAAGAGGCAAAAACTTCTTACGATTTACTAAGTGTAAAACGTGAAATGAAATGTGAATTATTCAAATATATCGCAAATGTTGCAGGTAAAAGATTTGACCCTGATGTACTGACAATTACTTGGGCTAGAAGATTTGCCGATTATAAACGTGCATGGCTTATTCTTATGGATAAAGAAAGAATTAATGCACTTTTAGACGCAAACAAAGTCCAAATCATTTTTGCCGGTAAATTCCATCCTGATGATGTTATGGGCAAAGAAATGTTTAACAAACTTCTTAACCACTCACACAGCTTGAAAAACGTTGTTGTGTTACCAGGATATGAACTTGAACTATCAGGAATGTTAAAACGTGGTTCAGATATTTGGCTCAATACTCCGCTTCGTCCGTTTGAAGCATCAGGAACTTCCGGTATGTCTGCAAACATGAACGGTGCTTTACACTTGTCTATCTATGACGGTTGGACTGTTGAAGGCACATTTAACGGAATTAACGGTTACACTGTTGAATATCCTGAAATTGACGACGAAATGCCTTGGGAAGAACGTCACTGGAAAGATCACGAATGTGTAATGGATATAATTGAAAACCAAATTATTCCAACATACTATGAAAATAAAGAAGAATGGGCAAGATTAATGCGTCAAGCTATCAGAACATCCGAAGCATATTTCAATTCTGACAGAATGGTAATTGAATATTATAACAGATTGTATAAACCAATCGCTCACGATGGTTCTTGCTCTGGTACAGAAGAAAAAGAAATGAAAATTTCAGAAACTCCAACCTTTGATGCTTGGACATTCTCAAATATTAAATAATAAATTTAATATAATTCTTTTAAAAGGGATTTTACACGTATTGTAAAATCCCTTTTTTAATCTTAATTTGTATATAAAATACTATTGCAAACACACCGCCTGAGCGCTGGGATTGCGACGGCCCTCGTAACTGTAGTATTTCGTGCTGGTAGAATTGAAGAGGCGGTCGTACGCGCCGTCGCCTCTGCTATACTCCTCACCTGACCAAACGAAGAAGTTGTTTAAAGAGTTTAGTGTAAAGCCAAGAGATGTTGCCTTGCTTGTGTCCATTGTTAGGCTTTCTACCTCGTTTTTAGCCTGTACTTGATCTGTGTTGTAAATGTAGTTTGCTATGTCTGCTAATTGTGATGCTGATGCCATTTTATTTGTTCCACCACACGCTTTTACAGCACCTGCCCAGTAATCTTTTTCATAATAACATTGTTTTATACCTAATGCGCTTGCTTCTGCTCCTGCAGTTGTTATGTTGTTTGCAGATGTAGCATTTTCTCCTGCGCATTCTGCATATGTCATTGGTGTAGGTACAAACGGTGCACCGTAACAAGTTCCACCAATCTCAAATGCACAATCTTTACCACCTAAACTGCTAACATTAATCGAGCGCATGTCCTTGCCACTAGTATTCGGTTTTGAAAATCCTGATGTATCATACAATACTGCAACGCATGCTGTTCCCGTAATCTGATTAGAGAATTGGTCTTGTCTACAATCAGGATTGTATGCAATCAAACCATTAGTCCCATTGTTAAGTTGAAACCCTAAAACTTCTGTATCAATTGACCAATCCTTTTGTCCAAAATGTTTTGCAGTCTTAACTGTTGAAATATCTACTTCTTCGGGTGTTGCTTCTCCTGAACCCCACCATACTGTATCAGAAAAACAATCAGTTAATTTATCACTGTCACAAACTTTAACTATTTTTAAATGATTAGATAACTCATCCACAAAATCTTTAGTAGTTCTGTAACCTGCTAAAGTACCTTGAGTATTCATAACTTTTAATGCTTGTTCTAATTTTGCTTCAAAAACTTTAGAAGCCGTATTCCAACCTTTTTCTTGATTGTTTGCAATAAGTGTCGGCACAGTCAACACCGCCACTACCCCAATAATTGCTAAGGTTATCAATACCTCAGCAAGCGTAAAAGCTGTTTTTTTGTTTGATGTTTTCATATTTTATCTCCTTTTATACTTGTCATCCTGAATTTACATCCTTTTTCCAAAATCTATTGATTTTGTGAAAAATG